>SVST01000006.1 GCA_015064155.1 Oscillospiraceae bacterium
TTACAGTTCAACCACTTGTAGAGAACGCTATCAAGCACGGCATCACAAAAAAAGCAGAGGGTGGAACAATCAAAATATGTACTTATGAGGAAGATACGAATTACATCATTGAGATTATTGATGACGGTGTGGGATTTGATACCGATGCAACCGAACGTCACGTAGGACTTCAAAACGTTCGAAGCAGGATTGCCGCGATGTGCAAGGGCGAATTGAGCATAAAAAGTACGATAGGCGTAGGAACGAGGGTAAGAATTGAAATACCGAAAAAGAAAGGACACAAAAGATGAATATTTGGCGGTTGATGATGAATATTTCGCACTTGAGCTGTTGAAGAATGCGCTGGAAGAGGTAGCGGGCGGCTCTACCGTTTATCTCTGTCGCGACGTGCGCAGCGCATTGGATACCGCGCAAAAAAATAAGATAGACGTTGCCTTTCTCGATATTCACATGCCCGAAATGAACGGCATTGAGCTGGCAGGCAAGCTGAAGCAACTCAATCCCAAGGTAAATATCGTATTTGCCACGGGGTTCTCCGAGCACATGAAGGAAGGGATCGATCTGCGCATCAGCGGCTACTTGTTAAAGCCCGTCACGGCAAGCGCAATCAAAACCGAGCTTGAAAATTTGAGAAACCCGATTGAATGGAATCGTGAAAAACGAATCAAAATTCTGACGTTCGGAAATTTTGACGTTTTTATTGACGGAAATCTCCTCAAATTCGAAAGGAAGCAAGCAAAAGAAATCTTAGCCTATTTGGTGGATAAGCGAGGAACGTCGGTGTCCTACCCCGAGCTTGCGGCAATGCTGTGGGAGGATGAGGAATACGACCGCACAAAGCAGAAAAATCTGCAGGTGTACGTAGCAAGTCTTGTAAAAACGCTGAACGCTACCGGAATCAATGACTTGATTTTAAGGAACAGACAAGGACTCCTTGTAAACACCAAGATTGTGGATTGCGACTATTTCCGTTTTTTGGAGGGCGACACACGAGCCATCAACTCCTTTACGGGTCAATACATGAGCGCATACTCGTGGGCTGAATTTACGGTTGGATACTTGGAAACCCAGATACAAAAAATCAAATAATCCCGATTGGCACGGAAGCAAAAAAATTGCATCCGTGCCAACTTTTTTGAAAAAATGGTATTTTTTGTAGTCAGGGTGTAGTCACCGCATGGTAAAATGTGTGCTACAAAGCTCAAACTGTCGAGTTTTGGCAAAACGGGCGGTTAGGGAACGCCCAAACAAATTTTTTCTAAAAAGGAGAAAAACAAAATGAAAAGAAGAAGAACAATTATCACTTCCCTGTTGCTCATCGCTGCACTTGCACTTGGAATCGGTTATGCAGCCATTACGGGATCCTTGATCGTCGACGGTAAGGTAGTCGCTGCCGCACAGCCCTTTAACGTCCACTTCATTGCCTTTGAAGCGGGCACCGGAACCGGTGTTCTCAGCAACATTCCCGAGGTTTCCTGTGACACGACCCTGAGTGAAACCAATCCCGCAAAGAGCATTATGCTGAACGTCAGAAACATGGCGTCCGACGGTGACACGGTTTCTGCAACCTTGACCATCAAAAACGATAATGACTGTGATATGTACGTCAGCGTAGACACCATTCTTTACGGTGAAACCGCAGGAACGGCAACCTCCGCAACCCCCAACTACTTCACCGTTACCACCGACTGGACCGCAGCCAAGAAGATCGATAAGGGTGCTACCGCAACCATTAAGGTCACCATCGAGATGGATAAGTCCTGCACCGAGGACTACACCGGCTACTTCAGAGTAACCCTGAACGGCACTTCTGTTGCGCCCACTCCGTAATTGCTTACGGACTGCATTCGCTGAATAAAGCAAAATTCTAAATGATTTGGAAAGGAGGAGCAGAGATGAACAAAGACAAAAAAACACTATATATCATATCTTTTACCATTCTTGCGCTCCTCCTCTCCGCATTGTTTTGGGACGTTGGAAGCAGCAAGATCGTTGCCGTATGTCTGCTGATCCCGTTGACCTTTGCAACCTGCTTTTTCATTCGAAAAAGGCATTCGTTGTCGATCAACAAAAAAGAGGTTCTGCTTCTGTCCGGTGTGATAGGCGTTTTATACGTTGCTCTGTATCAAATGACCGGCTTCTTCCTTTCCTTTTACGAAAATCCCTATTTCGTAACTGCGGAAAGCCTCTATAGCGTCATTCTTCCAACCGCCCTCATCATCATCTTAACGGAAATCATCCGATCGGTTCTTTTGGCGCAAAACAATCTGCTCGTCAGCGCGATAACCTACTTCTCTTGCGTCATTGCAGAGGTGCTGATTTTTTCCAACGTTGCGGGAATTACAAGCTTCTATCGGTTTATGGACCTGATAGGTCTTACACTTCTGCCCGCAATCACGGCAAACATCTATTATCACTACGTTTCCAAGAGATACGGCATGATGCCAAACATCCTATTTCGGTTGATTACCACCCTTTACGTTTATTTTTCTCCCTTGATTACGAGCTTGTCCGATTCGCTGACCTCGTGTATCAAGATCATTCTGCCGATTATTTTACTCTCGTTTGTATCGGCTTTGTTTGAAACAAAGAAGAAAACGGCTGTAAAAAAAGGCAAAAAGCTCGGTGCGCTCGCCACAGTACTAACGCTGGTGCTTGTGATATCGGTGGCCATGCTGATCTCTTGTCATTTCCGCTACGGTGCTCTTGTAATCGCAACCGACAGTATGACGGGCGAAATCAACAAAGGCGACATGATAATCTACGAACGCTACGACGGGCAACCAATCCAAGAAGGACAGGTCATTGTCTTTCTTCAATATGAATCCAAAATTGTCCACAGAGTTGTGAAAATAGAAAATATCGGTGGAGAAACCCGTTACTACACAAAGGGGGACGCCAACGAGGATCTTGACTCGGGCTACAGAGTAGCCTCCGATATTTTTGCATTAACCGATGTAAAGCTCTCATTTATCGGCTACCCCTCTCTGTGGTTGAGAGAAATCTTAAAAAGCTAAAGAAAGGAGGTTACAGACATGTCTGAATCCGAGAAGAAAAAACGCGGACTATATCGCAAAAACCGTGAAAAATGGATCTTTGCACAGTCGGTGATTGTCGCAGTCGTTGCAATCGCGATACTGATTTCTTCGCTGGTTTCCCATCAGCTCTCGAAAAAGTATTATATCGGATACAAAGAAGGCGGCAACATTGATTACGACGTGTATTTAAAGGAAAACGACTTTTACGATTCCCCGTATCTGGATAAGAATCAATCCTACGTCGCGTCACTGATCGACAGAATCATTACGAATTTCAGTTATGAAATCGACATGGATACGGCAAACGTAAATTACCGTTATTCTTATACCATCAAATCCAGACTTGAAATTATCGACGATACGTCCGGGGCTGCGATTTACAATCCCGAATATGAGCTGATCAACGTACAAAACAAGCTACAGAACAGCTCAAGCCGATTGACTGTCAACGAGATCGTCGTTTTGAAATACGATGAATACAACGATCTTGCCAACCGTTTTTTGGATACGTACGGTTTAAGCGCTACGACAAGTAACATTGTCCTGACGTTGACCGTTGACGTTTTAAGCGATTGTAACGCGTTTTCCGGAAGCAGCGTCGATACGTATTCCTCCGAATTACGTATACCTCTGACAACACAAACGGTCAATATTCAAATGACATCATCGGTCCCCGCCGCAGAAACCAAAATGATTGCCTGCACACGGGGTGCCGGCAGCGAAGTCTTCAAAACAACAGCGATTGTGCTTGGTGTGATCGATGCTTTGCTGATTCTGCTTCTCGTTGCGTTTATCTACCTGACAAGAACACCCGATATCACCTATACTGCGCGTGTGAAGAAAATCATGTCGCAGTACAAATCCTATATCCAAAGGATCAAGAATCTCTTTGAAACAAACGGTTATCAGGTTATTGTGGTTGATACCTTTGACGAAATGCTTGAAATCAGAGATACCATCCAGGCTCCCATCTTGATGTATGAAAATGAGGAGAAGACCTGCGCCAAGTTTATGATCCCAACCGACAGCAAGCTTTTGTATCTGTACACAATTACAATGGAAGGATACGTTGAGCCGGAAGTACCGCAGAAAGAAGAAGCTGTTCCCACGATGATTGTAAAGCCGAACATTACCAATTTGGTTCGTCCCGTGGTAAAGGTCGTGGTAACGCCCCCGACCCCCAAGCCGGAGCCGGATCCCGAACCGGACCCCGAACCCGAAATCGAAACGGTGATTGAGGAGGCAGAAGTTGAAATCGTGGCAGAAGACACCGAGATTCCGGAAGTGATTGCCACCGTTGAAGAAGCGGAGCCCGAGGCAATTGCAGAAGAGCCCGTGGAAGAGCCCGAGGTGATTGCTACCGTTGCCGAACTGGAAACGGAACCCGAAAATCCCGAGCCCCTTGCGGAGATCACCGAACCGGAGCCCGAAGAAAAGATCGATGAGATTCTGGCAGCCATTCCCTCCGCGGACGATGAACTGATTGCAGAAAACATGGTAGAAGCGATCGATATTTTCTGGGAAGAACGAAAAAACAAAATTTATCGCTACGATCCGGATGGAAATATCGTAGAACAAGGGGACATCGTTCTGGTACCCACACGGGACGAGGCAAGTGATAAGGATATCGTGCGTGAAGCCGAAGTTTCTCGCGGTAACTACAAGGTCGATGCGGCAACTCTTGACCGCCCTCTCAAAAAAATTATCGGAGTCGTCAAACGTAAAGCGGAGCAAATCTTCACCGCTATGATTACTCCCACCGAAGAAAAAGAAGATTAAATTCAAATCCAACAAGAAAGGTGAGTGATATACAATGAAAAACTGGAAAGTCAGTGTAACTTGTATTTTGCTTGCCTTTCTTTGCTTGGCATCTTCCCTCGGCTATGCCGCAATTTCAGACTCAATGCGAGTAAGCGGCTCGGTAAAAACCGACGTTCCCTACGGCTTATTTATCACAAACGTCGTTACCATCGGGCAGACGAACACCGACAGCCAGTCAGTCAGCTTTCTTCCCTACTCCACCACGCTTGACTCCACCATCAACCGAAGCAACAGAGGTGCCGCAACGGTTACCTATCGAATCACCGTTCTCAACAATACTTCCCTGACCTACTCTTACAGAAACATTTACTATCAAACCGATCTGACAGGCTATAACGGAAACAATTATATTGCAACCTCACCCGCAAATTCAAAAATCGGTGTTGTTTGCGCTTTGGCGAGTGCATCCTCCGAGGACAAGAAGGTCGCCCCGGGGGAAACCATGACCTTTACCGTTACCTACACGGTTGGAACAAGCAGAAGTGCCAACAGTGATTGGAAAACTCTGATCAACTTCCAGTTCGGTATCAACGTTGACGGCGAACGGGAGGCACTTGCTGTGGTTGAAGATAAATTCCTCAAAATTTTGAATACAACGTCCACCTACGAGCAGCTCATTGATGCTCTGGACAATAAATTCGACGGACGTCAGGAATGGACGTCGAACTATATCGGAAACGTAACCGGCTCCTCCAGCGAGGACTCCATGGCGGTTAACACGCTATTTGCCGGTCAACTGCAAATAACGGTTGGCACGGAGCAGCTGGACGCAACCGTTTTGATCAAACACGAAAATCTGGACCAAAACAACCTTACGGGAGATGATTACGTTGCAACAAACTCTTCCAATGGAGGTGTTTTCAGGGGATACGGGTGTGAAATGACGCTGTATCTCACCATCGACCCGCTAAACCGCGCCGGTGCTTACGTACCCGTATATGCCGTGGTATTTACCTGTGACCGGGATGAAAGCGGTAATATATCCGGTAATTGGTACAGAATCGGAAGCATGTATGCAGGTACTGCAAACGTAGTTACCTACGACGGCGGAAACGGAACGGGATCGTTCGTTACCGACAACTGGATCGCGGATGCCGCAACCTATCAACTCATTGACGGCTATTCGTTCACCATCGGCAGTGAAACCTACCTGCTTGACACCTATTCACACGTCGTTGCACAAGGTGACAGCATCAAAAAGATCGTGGTCACTCAGGATGCGACAGCAATTACAACCCTGCAAACCCTTTTGAATCATGCAAAGAAAATCACCGACAGTGCCGATTACGCGGGGATTGGAATCGAACTGGTGCAGGAGTGCTACGAGAAGTTTAGCAATCTTTATACGGTAGACGCAAGCGGCAATCATACCGTAGATGCCGACTTGACGATTGCGCAGCTTTCTCCAGCCATTTTGGAGCTTTATCAAGTCGTGAACGATGCACTGGTTAAAATCAACGAGTTGATAAACGCATCGTAAAAAATTGTGGCATGCGGAGCTTTCATACCCCGCAACGTCACGTAACACGGGGGCTTCCCGCTTGCAGCTTCAAAGCATTCGGGATCAGCCCCCACATTTTTTGTGAAAAAGCTTTGGAAGCAGAGCTTTTCCCCTTTTTCTTTGAAAAAGCACTTGAAAAATATGGGACAATGTGATATAATCTTCGGTAGTACCCTTGAAAACAAAGGAGATATAGTCAAAAAATGAAACTTGGTATCGTAGGTCTGCCGAACGTCGGAAAAAGCACGCTGTTCAACGCGCTCACAAACGCGGGTGCAGAATCGGCAAACTATCCCTTCTGCACCATTGAGCCCAACGTGGGCGTGGTCACCGTTCCCGACAGTCGCTTGGACTTTTTGGCAGAGATGCATCATCCCAATAAATATACCCCTGCCGTCATCGAATTCGTTGATATTGCAGGTCTTGTAAAGGGCGCCTCCAAGGGCGAGGGACTTGGCAACCAGTTCCTTGCCAATATTCGTGAGGTCGATGCGATTTTGCACGTCATCCGTTGCTTTGAAAACGAAAATATCATCCACGTTGACGGTGCCATCAATCCCATGCGCGACCTGGAAACCATCAACCTGGAGTTGATTTTTGCCGACATGGAGGTCTTGGAGCGTCGTATGGATCGCACGCGCAAGGCAATGAAGGCGGACAAAAAATTCGGCGCGGAGCTTGCCGTATTTGAAAAGCTGATGGCGGCACTGGAGGCAGGCAAATGCGCGCGCACGGTGGAACTGACCGAAGACGAAGAGGCTTGCTTGTACGACACGCCCCTGCTCACCCGCAAGCCGGTTATCTACGTTGCAAACGTCTGCGAGGACGACGCGGCGGGCGAACCCAACGGCAATGAGGCATACAACGCACTGAAGGCATACGCGGCAACCGAGCATTCTCAGATCATCCCGATCTGCTGTCAGATCGAAGCCGAGATTGCCGAGCTTTCCGCCGAAGAAAAAGAACTCTTCCTCTCCGACATGGGCATTGAGGAAAGCGGACTTGACCGCTTGATCAAAGCAAGCTATTCCCTGCTTGGTCTGATCAGCTTCCTTACGGCAGGTCCCGACGAATGCCGCGCATGGACGATTAGAAAAGGAACCAAAGCACCCAAGGCTGCCGGCAAGATCCACTCGGATATCGAGCGCGGCTTTATCCGTGCCGAGGTGGTGGCATTCGATGACCTGAAAAAATACGGCACCATGAACGCCGTCAAGGACGCAGGCGCGCTCCGCAGCGAGGGCAAAGAGTACGTCATGCAGGACGGAGATATTGTCTTCTTTAGATTTAATGTGTAATAGGTTTTTGTGGGGAAAACATCTTAGAAGAAGTTTTCCCCACACCCCTTTCAAGAACTTTCACAGCAATTTTTCTTTTTCTTGGGAACCTTTTTGAAAAAAGGTTCCCAAACCCTCCAAAACTTTCACAGCATTTTTTGTGTGTGAGAGTTTTTATTTTTTTGTGTCGGACACTCGGTACTGCCGTCCGTGAAATGTCGAAGCGGACGACCGATGGTCGTCCCTACAAATGCACACATTCTTTTGTCCAAATTTGTTGTGGCACGAAAAAACGGGCTCCGCGATTTTGCGAAGCCCGTTGGGGGGGGGATCAGGGGATTATTTGAGTTTTACGGTGCCGTCCGAGCAAACCACCTCGGTTGCGGGGACGTTGTAGTTCCAATCGGGACCCTTTGAAATTGCATTCCACTCGACAACCGTGCCTTGGAACGTGATGCTTGTAAGGCTACTGCAATTATAGAACGCATATTTTCCGATGCTCGTGACGCTGTTCGGAAGCGTAATACTTTCGAGGTGACTACAAGAAGAAAACGCAAAATCACCGATGCCAACCGTATTATCGCGTAAAGTTACAGATGTTACGGCAGTATCGCAATCAATTGCCCATTTGTCTACGTAAAATATCCCGCCTTCTTTCTTGATTAGCATTCTGCAACCATCAAACGCATCAAGACCGATTTTCGTGACACTGTCAGGAATCGTGATGCTTGTCAGTCTACTGCAACCCCAGAACGCAGAAGAGCCGATGCTCGTGACACTGTTTCCAAGCATGATGCTTGTAAGACTTGTGCAATCCTTAAACGCAGCATCACCGATGTGCTTGACACTGTTCGGAATTGCGATGCTTGTCAGGCTATTGCAAGAATTGAATGCTCCACAACCGATGCCAACCGTATTCTCGCGTAAGGTTACAGACGTTACCGAGGAAACATAACCAATTACCCATTTGTCTACGTAAAATATATCGTTTTCTTTCTGTATCAGCTTTGTACAACCATAGAACGCAGAATCGCCGATGCTCGTGACACTATCAGGAATCGTAATGCTTGTAAGGCTACTGCAACGAGAGAACGCAGAATCGCCGATGCTCGTGACACTATCAGGAATCGTAATGCTTGTAAGGCTACTGCAACGAGAGAACGCAGAATCGCCGATGCTTGTGACACTACCAGGGATAGTGATACTTGTAAGGCTACTGCACCTACGGAACGCAGAATCGCCGATGCTTGTGACACTACCAGGGATAGTGATGCTTGTAAGGCTACTGCAACCATAGAACGCTTCATAGCCGATGCTCGTGACACTTCCGTCGGTCGGGGTTACGCTGTTTTTGCATCCAGCAATCAAGGTTTTGCTTGCCGTTTCAATCAAACAGTTGCCGGCGGAATGGTAGGTTTTGTTGCCGGCTTCAACGGTGATGCTTGTAAGGCTACTGCAATCAGCAAACGCCCCATCACCGATGCTCGTGACACTGTTCGGAATCGTGGTGCTTGTAAGGCTACTGCAACCATCGAACGCAGAATAGCCGATGCTCGTGACACTACCAGGGATAGTGATGCTTGTAAGGCTACTGCACCTACGGAACGCAGAATCGCCGATGCTCATGACACTTCCGTCGGTTGGGATCACGCTGTTTTTGCATCCTGCAATCAAGGTTTTGCTTGCCGTTTCAATCAAACAATTGCCGGAGGAATGATAGGTTTTGTTACCTGCTTCGACCGTGATACTTGTCAGACCATTACAACCGGAGAACGCCCCCATATCTATGCTCGTGACGCAGTTGCCAATCGTGATGCTTGTAAGGCTACTGCAATTAGAGAACGCAAACATTCCGATACTCATGACACCGTTGGTTCTGATTGTGATGCTTGTAAGGCTACTGCAATCAGAGAACGCCCCATCGCCGATGCTCGTGACACTGTCCGGAATCGTGATGCTTGTAAGGCTACTGCAATCAGAGAACGCATTCCATCCGATGCTCGTAACACTATTCGGAATTGCAATGCTTGTAAGGCTATGGCAACCATAGAATGCCCCTATACCAATGCTCGTGACACTTTCGTCTGTCGGGACCACGCTGTTTTTGCAGCCTGCGATCAAGGTTCTGCTTGCTGTTTCAATCAAACAGTTGCCGGTGGAATGATACGTTTTATTACCTGCTTCAACCGTGATGCTGGTGAGGCTACTACAATAACGGAACGCATGATCACCGATGCTCATGACACTGTTTGGAATTGTGATACTTGTAAGGCTACTGCAACCATCGAACGCAGAATCGCCGATGCTCGTGACACTGTTCGGAATCGAGATACTCGTTAGGCTATCGCAACTAGAGAACGCATAACCACCAATGCTCGTGACACTATCAGGGATAGTGATGCTTGTAAGGCGATAGCAACCAAAGAACGCACGATAGCCGATGCACGTGACACAGTTTGGAATCGTGATACTTGAAAGCCAATGGGACACAAGGAATGCATCCTCGCCGATGCTTGTGACAGGCAATCCCTTGTATTTTGCGGGGATATTAACCGAGGTGGCATTGCCGGTGTAATCCTTTACGTAGTACGCTTTGCCGGATTTTTCGAACACCAAGCCTACATCGGTGTACGAATCTTCGCAAACCTCGCATTTGTCGTCGGTTCCATAGGAGTGTCCTCCCGGTGTTACAATTGTTTCGGTAATACTGTCGCCGCAAGAGCAGGTTTTCGTTTGCTTGCCGTCTGTGAAGCATCCCACGGGGGTAATTACGGAAACTTCCGTATATTCATGAACATGTGGAGGCTCCGTTTCTTCGGGGTCCTCGTCGGAAGTTTCGGGTTCTTCGGCGGAAGATTCGGGCTCTTCGGAGCTTGTGGGCTCTTCAACAGAAGACTCGGGCTCCTCAACGGAAGACTCGGGCTCTTCTGAAGTTTCGGGTTCCTCGGAAGTTTCGGGCTCCTCAACGGAAGACTCGGGCTCCGCAGAAGTTTCGGGCTCTTCAACGGAAGACTCGGGTTCCTCGCAAGTTTCGGGTTCTTCTATGGAAGACTCGGGTTCCTCGGAAGTTTCGGGTTCTGCAACAGAAGACTCGGGTTCCTCGGAAGTTTCAGGCTCCTCAGCGGAAGACTCGGATTCCTCGGAAGTTTCGGGCTCTTCAACAGAAGACTCGGGAACTTCTACGGAAGACTCGGGTTCCTCAACGGAAGACTCGGGCTCTTCAACAGAAGACTCGGGTTCTTCGGCGGAAGTTTCGGGTTCTTCGGCGGAAGTTTCGGGTTCTTCGGCGGAAGTTTCGGGTTCTTCTACGGAAGACTCGGGTTCCTCGGAAGTTTCAGGCTCCTCAGCGGAAGACTCGGGTTCCTCGGAAGTTTCGGGCTCTTCAACAGAAGACTCGGGAACTTCTACGGAAGACTCGGGTTCCTCAACGGAAGACTCGGGCTCTTCAACAGAAGACTCGGGTTCTTCGGCGGAAGTTTCGGGTTCTTCGGCGGAAGTTTCGGGTTCTTCTACGGAAGACTCGGGCTCTTCAACAGAAGACTCGGGCTCTTCAACAGAAGACTCGGGCTCTTCAACGGAAGATTCGGGCTCCTCTACGGAAGATTCGGGCTCTTCAACGGAAGTTTCGGGTTCTTCAACGGAAGACTCGGGCTCTTCAACGGAAGACTCAGGTTCTTCGGAACTTTCGGGTTCTTCGGAACTTCCCGGCTCCTCCGAGCTCGCCGGTGCATCTGTCGTCACGTCATTTGTTGTTTCGTCGTCGGTTTTGTTTTGCTCTGCGCAGCCAACCGCCAACACACAAACAAGCAGACACATCAACAACACCCAAAACAGTTTTTTCACGTCTTTTCTCCTCGTGTCAATAAAATTGGAACGTAAAATGCTTTCCAAACTCATTCTATCACATCTTTCGAAAAATGTCAATGATAAGTTTTATAAAACAACGCTTTCCCGCCTCCCCTGCAAACGCAGAAGCGTTTGCAGAACGAAAGACGGATAAGCCGTGTTTAGCGGTTCGTTCGTCGCTCGTTCAACTGTAAAAGGTTTTGGGGTAAGGGGTGGTTTGGAGGGGAGATGGAGTTTCCGAGGAAAAGTCCCTCTCCCCTCCGTAAAAACTCCTATTATCTAAACAGTTTATTTTCCAAAACCAGTAGACAAGCCAAGCAAAATGTGATATAATAATATGAAAAATTGTTTTGATCGGGAGGTTGTCACGTGACGCTTGAAAAGCTTTGTCCCGGGTCATGGGGTTCGAATTGCTATCTGCTGGTTTCGGGCACGCATGCCGCAGTGGTCGATCCCAGCGTCAAGGCGGAAACGCTTTGCACGCTCCTGCAGCAAAAATACGGCGCAACGCTCGATTTTATTCTGCTCACGCACGGTCATTTCGATCACGTTGTGTCGGTTGATACGCTACGTGATCTGACGGGTGCCTCGCTGTATATGCACAAATGGGACGCCGAAATGCTCTCGGACGCGAAAAAAAGTGCATTTTACACCTTTTTCCGTGTCGATCAAACCTACCGCGCTCCAGAACGGTTGTTAGAAGACGGCGACGAATTGACTCTTGGCGAGGAAACGATCCGCGTCATTGCCACTCCGGGTCACTCGATGGGCTCGGTTTGCTATCTTTGCAACGACGAATTTTTGATCACGGGTGACACGCTCTTCGCTATGGGATATG
Source organism: Oscillospiraceae bacterium (assembly GCA_015064155.1). GTDB lineage: Bacteria > Bacillota > Clostridia > Oscillospirales > CAG-272 > UMGS1865. Next base: position 12,322 of record SVST01000006.1, read on the forward strand.
GGCGGTACGACCTTTGGGGCGGTGACGAGAAAACGCTGTTTGATTCGCTGGCTTCGCTTCGCTCCCTCCCGCAACACCTGCCAATCTACCCCGGTCACGGCGAATCTGCCTTGCTGGGTGCGGCATTGGACAACATCATTTACTGAAAAAAAGGAGAAGCTTCCATGGAACAACAGGAGCTTTGGATCAAATCAACACTTGACGGCACAATGCAACCGTCGCTCTTCTACCGCGCATCCGCGCCTAACCGTCCCTTGCTCGTCGGTCTTCATACCTGGAGCTTTGATCGGTTCAATCAAATTGAAAATATGCTTCCCTTTGCCACGGAGAACGATTTCAATCTCTTGCTCCCCGAATTTCGCGGAAAAAACAGAAAAGAAAATCCGAACTGCACACAAGCCTGCGGCTCCCCTCTTGCAAAGCAGGATATCGTGGATGCGATTGATTACGTCATTGCAAACGAGTCGGCTGACCCCGAAAACGTCTTTTTATTGGGAGCAAGCGGCGGCGGTCACATGGCACTCTTGATGGCAGGCTTTTGCCCCGAACGCTTTAAGGCAATCTGCGCATACGTACCGATTACAGATCTTGTAAAATGGTCGGTGGAAAACCCGAAATACGGAAACCACGTAGATCTTTGCTGTCGGGGTGATCAAGCACAGATGCTTGAGCGCTCCCCCATCAGTTATATTGACACCATTGCCAAAGCCAATCTGAAAATCTGCCATGGAAAATACGATTCGGTTGTTCCCGTAAGACAGAGCATTGAGCTGTATAACCTCATTTACGAAAAATATCCCACTTCGCGCGTCTTTTTGGATATTTTCGACGGCGGTCACCAGCTTGATATGAAACAAGCTGCATATTGGATTCTCTCGCAATATCAAAAGAAAAAGGCAACACAGGTAACGGGTTGACCGTTCCCTTTATCCCATCAAAAAGTTTTACCACAGAAAGGATATAACCATGGACTACCAACTTCTTGCCGAGCTTCTTTTCCCCAACGTCACCGAAACGCCCGCAGATATCGAGGCAAAATTTCCGCCTCGACAGCTTCCCGAGGGAGCAAAGGTCACGCGATTTGCACCCAGCCCCACAGGATTCGTTCACTTCGGAGGACTTTTCCCCTCCACCGTCGGGGAGCGTCTTGCCCATCAAAGCGGCGGTGTATTCTTCCTCCGAATCGAAGATACCGACGCAAAGCGTGAGGTAGAGGGTGCTGCAGAGGGGCTCATTCGTACCCTGGCACGCTACGGAATCCGTTTTGACGAGGGTGCCGTAATCGGTGAGAACGGTTCCATCTGCGACAGCGGTGCGTACGGACCTTACCTGCAAAGTCAGCGCGGTCCAATCTATCACGTATTTGCAAAGAAGCTGGTACAGGACGGAAAAGCATACCCGGTTTTCACCACCAAGGAAGAGCTGGAAGCCTTAAATACAGTCGATAAAAAAGCTGAAATCAAAGCCAAGGATTGGCACGAGGATCAAAGCGCACATCGCGAGGAGATGCTCAAGGCGCGTGAGATTACCTTGGAGGAGGTCAAAGCACATCTTGCGGCAGGCGACCCCTTTGTGCTGCGCTTGTTAGCCGACGGTGACCCCGAAAAGAAAACACCCTTTACAGATCTGATCAAGGGTAAATTGGAAATTCCCGAAAACGACGAGGATTTCGTATTGCTCAAGAGCGACGGAATCCCGACCTACCACTTTGCACACGCGGTGGACGATCATCTGATGGGAACAACGCACGTCATCCGCGGTGAGGAATGGCTCCCAAGCCTTGCAAAGCACATCATGCTGTTCCGCTACCTCGGCTTCCGTTTGCCCAAGTTTATGCACATCGCACAGATCATGCGTCTGGATGAGAACGGCAATAAGAAAAAACTCTCCAAGCGCGATATGGGTGCCAATATGGACGACTACAGCCGCATGGGCTACGATGCTGCCTGCGTTTGCGAATATATCATGACGCTTCTCAACTCCAACTATGAGGAGTGGCACATGCAAAACCCCGAGAAGCCTTACACAGACTTCCCCTTTAATATCAAGAAAATGAGTTCCTCGGGCTGTCTTTTTGATTTCAACAAGCTCAACGACGTTTCCAAAAACATCATTTCGCGCATGGATGCCGACACCGTTACCGCACGCGTAACCGACTGGGCAAAGGTCTACGACCCCGAGTTCGGAGCACTGCTTTCCGAAAATCCGCAGTACACAACCGACATCTTTGCAATCGGTCGCGGCGGAAAGAAGCCTCGCAAGGATCTTGCCACCTGGGCAGACGCAAAGCCTTATATGGGCTTCTTCTTCGACGAGCTGTTCACCGTTGAGGATTCTTACGACGAAAAATTTGATCCCGCCGACATTAAATCCGCGCTTTCCGCGTTCCTTGCAAGCTACGACCATGCCGACGACATGAACACCTGGTTCGAAAAGATCAAGGCTGTAGCTCGCTCGATCGGTTATGCCGACGATATGAAGGCTTATAAAGCATCTCCCGAGGCATACCGCGGAAGCGTTGCCGACGTCAGCATGTTCTTGCGCGTTGCCGTAACGGGCAAGCTCAATTCCCCCGATATGTACGCTGTCATGCAGGTCATGGGCGACGCCCGCGTAAGAGCCCGCATTGAAGCAATGATCGCATCTCTGTAACCATCAAGAAAGGTTTGAAAATACTATGGCAGAATTAGAAAGAAACTTTATCCTCGATATCGTTGACGAGGATCTGGCAGGCAATCCCAATCTGAAAATTCACACCCGCTTCCCTCCCGAGCCCAACGGTTATCTGCACATCGGCTCGGTAAAGGCAATCTGCATCAACACCGACGTTGCCAACAAATACAGCGGCTTGTTCAATCTGCGTTACGACGATACCAATCCCGCAAAGGAATCGGATGAGTTTGTCCGTTCCATCCGCGAGGACCTGGAATGGCTGGGTGCCACTCCCACGGGCGGTGTCTTCTACGGCTCGGATTACTTTGGCAAGTGCTATGAGTTTGCCGTTCAGCTCATCAAGCAGGGCGACGCTTACGTTTGCGACCTTTCCAAGGACGACCTGGCAGACTACAAGGGTACCGACCGCGCGCAGGCATCCAAGGAATCCCCCTATCGCAACCGTTCCATCGAAGAAAACCTTGCATTGTTTGAGCGCATGAGAAAGGGCGAGTTCCCCGACGGCGCACGAACGCTTCGCGCAAAGATCGATCCATCCTCGGACAACCCCTATCTGCGCGATCCCGTCATCTACCGCATCAAGCATATCCATCACCACCGTCAGGGCGACGAATGGTGTGTTTATCCCATGTACGACTTTGCACATCCCATCCAGGATGCATTGGAGGGCATCACCCACTCTCTTTGCTCCAGTGAGTTCCGCAACCACCGTCCGCTTTACGACTGGGTAGTGGACAAGATCGGCTTTGAAAAGAAGCCTCACCAGTGGGAGTTCGGTCGTATGAACATCACCTACACCGTTATGTCCAAGCGTTATCTGCGCCAATTGGTAGAAGAAGGTCACGTTGACGGCTGGGACGACCCCCGTCTTCCTACCCTGTGCGGTCTTCGCCGCCGCGGTTATACCCCCTCTGCCCTCTTCACCTTTGTACGTGAGGCAGGCGTGACCAACACCGACCATACCGTTGACATTCGTCAGCTTGAGGCATGCGTACGCGACGATTTGAACGAAAACGCGCTGCGCCGTGTGGGAATTGCTAACCCCATCAAGGTTGTGATCGACAACTATCCCGAAGACCGCGAAGAAATGATCGCGCTCCCCAACCATCCGCAAAAGCCCGAGCTTGGCACGAGAAACGTGCCGATGACGCGCGAGATCTATATCGATGCCGACGACTTTGCCGAGGTTCCGCCTCCCAAGTTCTTCCGCTTGAAGCCCGACGGAGAGGTTCGTTTGATGGGCGGCTATATCATCAAGTGTGCCGGCATTGAAAAGAATGAAGACGGATCGATCAAGTGCATCCACGCAACCGCCGATCTGGAAACCGGCAACGGTATGCCCGCCGACGGACGCAAGATCAAGGGAACTATCCACTGGCTCTCTGCCAAGTATGCGCGTCCCGCAACCTTTATGCTGTACGAACGTCTGTTTAACATTGAAAATACCGCCGACGTTCCCGAGGGAAAGACCTATCTCGATTTCCTCAATCCAGAGTCGCTGTCCAAGCTGGAAAACGCTGTGGTAGAGCCGTGTCTTGACGACGCTGCCCCCGGTGAAAAATTCCAGTTCGTTCGCGTCGGTTACTTCTGCAAGGATACCAAGAATGCTGCTACCTTCAACCGCATCGTCGGCTTAAAGGACAGCTTCCCGAAAAAATAAAGTTCACTACGGAGGTCTACCATGAAAGACTATTTGATGAAGAATTCGCCGATCCGCTTCGTCAACCTGATCGACGGTGATTGCGTCAACGAGCGCGACGGCAAGAAGATCGAAAACGGCATTGAAATTCCCGTTATTGTGGAAGCACCCGCAAACAGCGAGATCCTCCTCAACGGCATTCCCATGCAAGAGGAAAACGGCAACTATACTGCCACGGTAAAGCTTTACGGCTATCACAATACCCTCTTTGCCGAGGACCGTACGAACGGAACCAACGTCAAAATCGTTATTCGCTATATTCCCTATGCGGTTGGAAAATACCGTTTTTCCTCCGACGATAACATCCTCTTTTTGCAAGACATCACCGAGCATCAAGACACCTACAAGTCGATCTTCGAAAATCCGTATCTTGCCATTTATAAAAAAGCGCACGATCTGTACGGAGCAAAAGTACATTTGAATCTCTTTTACGAATTCAACGAGAAAAGCGGCAAAAATTTTGCAAATTCGCACGGCTACTTCAATCTTTCCATGATGACCGACAAATTTAAGGACGAGTTTTTCGCAAACGCCGATTGGCTGAAGCTGGCATTCCATGCCAATGCGGACAACCCGGCATATCCCTATTCCGAGGCAACCGCCGAGCAGATCACCGAGGATTGTATCCGTGTACACCGTGAGATTATTCGTTTTGCGGGTCCCGCTTCGATCAGCAACACCACCACCACGCATTTTGGCAGCGGAAACCGCGAATGTGTCCGCGCACTCCGTTCGTTGGGCTACACCTCGCTCACAGGATATTTCCTGGTACGCGACGGCAAATCTTGGGTTTCCTATTATACCCCCGTTGACGTGTGTGAGCACGTCAGTGAGCGCGATTTTTGGTACGATACCGAGGAGGATATGCTCTTTGGCAGAATCGACCGCGTAACCAACATCGGCCCCTTGGAAGAGGTCATGCAAGACGTACGCGACACGGCAGCACACCCCCACCGCGGCGGGTTTGTTTCGGTGATGATTCATGAACAGTATTTCTACGAGGATTACAAGCTCCATCTTCCCGACTTTGCAGAGCGCATTCTCGCGCCTTGCCGTTATCTTTGGGAGCACGGCTACGTAGGCGCACATATCTCGGAGGCAACGAGAGAACCCAATCTTTGCGAAAATCCTCTGTTTCGGTAAGCTAAAAAAGCAAAAGGAGGAAGTTTCAAATGACCGAAAGCCCTTTGAAAGTGCTTTTTATCGGAAACAGTGCAACGTACGTCCATGAGATCCCACAAACCTTGAGCTTCCTTTCCACAGCAGCGGGCTTTCCGCTGACAAGTGCGATGCTGACAAAGGGCGGATATGAGCTGGCACAGCATGCCGACGCAAGCACCGATCACGGAAAACGGGTATCGAAAGAAATTGCGCGCGGATATGACGTCGTTTTTCTGCAGGACAACGGAAACTGCATCACCACCGAGGAAAAACAAAAAAATACCGTTGCGGCATGCCAAACGCTCTCCCAAGTGATCCGTGCAACCAACGCACTCCCCTACATTTATGTGCGTCCGCCGTACGGAAAGCCTTTGGGGTTGCTTTCACCGCTTGAACAATGCCGGCAATTTGATGCTCTTTTCTCCAACATTGCAGACGAGCAAAAGCTTCGATTGGCTTACGCAAACCGCGCGTTCGCTTCTGCGATCAAAAACACGGACTACCCCTTATGGGGACCCGACAACGCGCATACCTCTCCGCACGGTGCATATCTGATTGTTTGCGTGCTGTTTGCAACGCTCTTTCAAACCTCTGCGTCCGTGCTTGGTACAAACGGGATTCCAGAAAAAGACGCACGCGAGCTGCAACGCATTGCCGATGAGATCGTATTGCAAGGCATCGTGCCTTGGTAAATAACAAAAGAACAGACCGTTTGTTTTTTGCTGACAGCAACCTCACAAACGGTCTGTTTTATGCGATAGACTAAAAAAACACACGCCGCGACGGCGTGTGTTTTTTTATCATCATATTAGTGCAGGATGCAACGCTCGGTGTCCTTATCGAAGATGTGCATTCTGGACATATCGAAGCCGATCTTAATGGTGTCGCCTGCACGAGTGGTGGATCTGGAGGAAACGCGAGCAGTCAGCTTGCCCTCTTCACCAACGTTGAGGTACAGATAAATCTCAGCACCCATAAGCTCGGTAACGTCAACGAATGCCTCCAAGGTAGCACCCTCGCACTTTGCAATGTTGATCTCGTCGTCGTGGATACACTCGGGACGAACGCCTGCAACAACTTCCTTGCCGATGTACTCAGCCAATGCCTCGTTGTTTGCCTTGTCCTCGGGAAGCTTCAAGGAGTTGCCCTCGTATACGAAGTATACACCGTCAGCTCTCTTCTCAAGCGCACCGTTGAGGAAGTTCATCTGAGGAGTTCCGATAAAGCCTGCAACGAAGATGTTTACGGGCTCGTCGTACAGCTTCTGAGGAGTATCTACCTGCTGAATCAGACCGTCTTTCATAACAACGATTCTGGTTGCCATGGTCATAGCCTCGACCTGGTCGTGCGTTACGTATACGAAAGTGGTACCAACGCGGTTATGAAGCTTGGTAAGCTCGGTTCTCATTGCAGCACGGAGCTTTGCGTCCAAGTTGGAAAGCGGCTCGTCAAGCAAGAATACCTGAGGATCACGAACGATTGCACGTCCCAATGCTACACGCTGCTTCTGACCACCCGACAAAGCCTTCGGCTTACGGTCGAGCAAGTGAGTGATATCGAGGATACGCGCTGCGTCCTCAACCTTTTTCTTAATGGTTTCCTTCGGAACCTTGCTCAGCTTCAAGCCGAATGCCATGTTCTCAAACACGGACATGTGAGGATACAGAGCGTAGTTCTGGAACACCATCGCGATCTTACGGTCCTTCGGTGCTACGTCGTTAACCAAGCGGTCGCCGATAAACAGCTCACCCTCGGAGATTTCCTCCAAGCCTGCGATCATACGAAGAGTGGTAGACTTACCGCAACCGGAAGGTCCAACCAATACGAGAAACTCCTTGTCCTTTACTTCAAGGTTAAAGTCGGATACCGCGGTAACACCGCCGGGATACTTCTTATAAATGTGTCTTAAGGATAAACTTGCCATTTTTGTAATCCTCCTATATACCGCCACGTTGGCTCTGTGGCATTATTATTCAACATACAATATTGTACCAAAAAACTTCGAAAAAAGATAGAGTTTATTTCCCCAAAATTAAACAATGTTTATTGTGCATTTTGCACAGTAATTCGATTTTTTCAAATGAAATATCCCTTTTTTGATTTTTTGGTTTTAATTTATTAAAATCACGCCTTTTGTTTGTTGCGCATCGTAAGGGCAATCCGCTTTTTGGGAATGTCAACGCTCAGCACGCGAACCTTAACGATATCCCCCACCTTGACAACCTCGGACGGATGCTTGACGTATCGGTCACAAAGCTGGGAAATGTGAACCAAGCCGTCCTGATGCACACCGATATCGACAAACGCGCCGAAATCGATCACGTTTCGTACAGTTCCCGTCAGCTCCATTTCGGGCTTGAGATCCTCCAAGGAGAGAATGTCGTCGCGCAATACGGGAGGCGGTAAGGTATCACGGATATCGCGTCCCGGCTTTTCCAATTCGGAAACGATATCCTGCAAGGTAGGCTCGCCCACGCCCAGCTTTTCGCTGACGGTACGGCTGCCCACCTTCTGTACCTTTGTACGCAAATCGCGCAGATTTCCGTCGGCTACGTCGGCTTTGCTGTATCCGAACATCTGCAAAAGCTCGGATGCCGCCGTGTAGGATTCGGGGTGAACACCCGTGTTGTCAAAGATCTCTTTTCCTCCGGGAACACGCAAAAATCCTGCCGCTTGCTCAAACGCCTTAGCACCGATACGCGGCACCTTGAGCAGTTGTGCGCGAGAGGTGAATTCTCCGTTTTCCTCGCGGTATTTGACAATATTCTTTGCAGAGGTAATATTGATACCCGAAATATAGGACAAAAGTGAATAAGACGCCGTATTGATATCGACACCGACCGCGTTAACACAATCCTCAACGACTCCGCCGAGTGCTTCGTCCAGACGCGCCTGCTTCATGTCGTGCTGATACTGCCCCACACCGATTCCCTTGGGATCGATCTTAATCAGCTCCGCCAAGGGATCCTGCAAGCGTCTTGCAATCGAAACCGCGCTGCGCTGCATCACGTCAAAGTCCGGGAACTCCTCTGCGGCAAGCTTGGATGCCGAATAGATCGACGCACCCGCCTCGCTGACCACGATATACTTGACGTCCTCGGGAATTTCCTTGAGCAAGCCTGCGATAAAGATCTCGCTTTCCTTGGATGCCGTACCGTTTCCGATGGCAATCACGTCCACCTTATGACGGGAAATCAAGCGTTTGAGGATCGATTTGCTCTTTTCGATCTCTTCACGGGGCTTCACGGGATAGATAACTGCCGTGTCAACCACCTTTCCGGTTTTGTCAACCACCGCCAGCTTGCATCCGTGTGCATAGCCGGGGTCAAAGCCCAGTACGGTCTTGCCCTTCAAGGGGGATTGCATCAAAAGATGGCTCAGGTTATCGGCAAAGACCTTGATCGCACCCTCACTGGCATTATCGAAGATGTCGTTTCGAATCTCACGCTCAATGGACGGCGCAATCAGACGGTCGTAGCTATCCAGAACAGCCGCCGAAACGTAAGGCTCTGCGGGGCTGTTGTTGGCAAGCAGCACCTCGGCAAACAGATAGTTCAAAACGATCTCGGAGGCAACTGTGACTTCCACCTTCAAGAACTCTTCCTTTTCACCGCGATTGATTGCCAGCACACGGTGAGGAAGCACCTTTTTCAAGGGCTCGGAGTACTCGTAATACTGTGCATAGACCGAGTCCTCCTCCTTTGCCTGCTTGGAAGAAAGGAAGCCAAACTCAAAAGTCAAGCGGCGCAGCTCTTTGCGGAACTCTGCGTTATCCGAAACGTTCTCTGCAATGATATCCTTTGCGCCCTGCAATGCTTCTTCAACGCTCGCAACGCCCTTTTCTTCGTCGATATAAGCAGCGGCTTGCTCCTCGATAGACGGCTCGTAGGTCGGAAGCTGTGCATACAAAAGCTCTGCCAAGGGCTCCAGTCCCTTTTCTCTTGCCACCGAAGCGCGGGTCTTGCGGTGTGGGCGGAACGGACGGTAGATATCATCCACCTCGGTGATGGTAACCGCCGCATCGATTGCCGCCTGAATCTCGGGGGTCATTTTTCCCTGCGCGGTAATCAGCTCGGACACCTCGGTCTTGCGCTTTTCGATATTACGCAAAAAGGTCAGCCGATCAAACAGATCACGCAAAACGTTATCATCCAGACTTCCCGTAACCTCCTTCCGGTAACGGGCAATAAAAGGGATGGTGTTTCCCTCGTCGATCAACGCCACCGTTTTTTCGACCTGATCGACCTTTAAGGAAAATTCTTGTGCCAGGGTTTCGATAATATTCATGTTTCGGGTTCGATTCCTTTCCGTATTTGTTGTAACGAGCCGATCTCCTCCTCGCTAAGCTCCCGCCACTCGCCGCGAGCAAGGCTCGCATCCAGCGCAAGAGTTCCGAATCGAAGACGCTCCAGATAGGTAATTTGATTGTGTACAGCCTCCATCATCAGCTTGATCTGATGATATTTCCCCTCGGTGACGGTAATCACGCCCTCGCGCTCGGAGGTCATTTCGACACGGCAAGGCTTGGTCAGATATCCGCCGATATCCACACCGCGCTCAAGCTGTGCAAGATCCGAGGAGGATAAAGGAAATTTCACACGGAAGCCGTAGCTTTTGGAAACGTGGCTTTTGGGGGCAAGCAATTGATGTGACAGAACACCGTCGTTCGTGATCAGCATCAAGCCAAGCGTATGCTTATCCAAGCGTCCGCACGGAAACACACCCATTTTGCGGTATTCGGGCGGCAACAGATCGGTGACCACGGGCTCTCCCCGTCCGTCCTCGGTTGCGCTGACGTATCCGTCGGGTTTATTGAGCATCAGGTAGACGAAGCGGCGGTATCGGACGGGCAAGCCGCCGTAAACCACGCTGTCCCGTTCGGGATCGACCTGCACGTCGGTTTTCGTCATCACCTTGCCGTTCACCGTGATCTTTCCGAGCCTTGCCGCGCTTTTCGCCTCGGTTCGGCTGGCAAGCCCACACTCGGAAAGCAATTTATCCAGACGCATAACTCCTCCTATCGTTTCATGAAAAGCTTACATCTTTATTATATCACAGTTTCCCTCTTTTGTAAAGAGCGTTTTTCCAAAAAAGGGACGGAGAGAATCGACTTTTCCGTCAAATCTCTCCGTTTTCCGTATTTATTTCTTCAAGGATTCGCGAATATCGCGCAAAAGTGCCGATTGCTCGCGTACGTTTGCGTAGAACTCATCTCTTGCAGCCTTTTCAGCATCTGCCTCTGCCTTAGCAGCAGCCGCCTTTGCATCGTCGGCAGCCTTCTTCTGGGCAGCCTCTGCCTCCGCCTTTGCAAGCTCCTTGGCATTGAGCTTGCGCTCGGTCTTGCGAATAAGGCGAACCGCAAAGAACACACTGAACGCGATAATCAGGAAATCAACAATGGTCTGCAGCCAAAGACCGTACTGAATCGAAATCTTTGCTACCTCAACCGCGCCCTCGGCATCCAAAACCTCCGGCTTGAGAACGTATTCCCATTCATCAATACTAACGCCGCTGGTGAAGTTTGTTACAAAAGGCGTGATAATGTATTTTACCAAGCCCGTAACGATCGCGTTGAACGCCGTGGAAATGACCACCGCAACTGCCAAATCAAGCACGTTGCCCTTGGTGATAAACTTCTTAAAATCGGTAAAGAATCCGACGTGCTCCTGCTTGAGAAGCTCCTTTTGACGCTTGCGCATGGCACGCTTTTCTTCTTTCGTTGCCTTCTTGATGCGTTGATCAAGAACCTTTTTGTCTTCCATACTCATAGGTACCTCCATTTTGATTTGACTGCATCATATCACATTTTTTCAATTTTGTCAAGACTTATTTCGACAATTACAGAAATTGTAAGCAATCCTTACAGATCGTTTCGGCAAATATCCGCAAAGCTCTCGCGGCGAACCGCCAAGCGATCCTCGCCATCGCGAAGCATCACAATCGGCGGTCTTGGAATCCGATTGTAATTGGATGCCATCGAATAGTTATACGCTCCCGTTGTCAGCACGGCAAGAAGATCTCCCCGATGCGTATCGTTGGGAAGCTCAACGTTTTCCTGCAAAAGGTCGCCACTCTCACAGCATCTGCCTGCCACAGTTGCGCGGAACGTCTTGCCCGTATCATTTGCACGGTTTGCAAGAAGCACGGTATAAGACGAGCCGTATAGCGCATAACGGGGATTGTCGGTCATACCGCCGTCCACCGAAACGTAATTTTTATATCCGGGGATGCGTTTTACGGTGCCGACCGTATACAAGGTGAGTGCCGCATCGGCAACGATACTGCGTCCCGGCTCCATCCGAACCGCGGGAAGCTCCAGCCCCAGTGCCTTGCACTGCGCAACAACCGCTGCGCCCACCGTTCTGATATTCTCTGCAATATCGATCTCGGGGTCGCTGTCAAGGTAGCGCACACCGTAGCCGCCGCCAAGATCGAGTTCGCGTAAAACAAAGCCGTACTTTTCCTTCATTTTTGCGGCAAAATTCAGCATAATTGCCGCCGCACGCAAGAAAACGTCCGAATCGAACACCTGCGAGCCAACGTGGCAATGAAAGCCCACGAGATCCAGTGCCGACAAGCTCTGCGCGTAAACCGTCATCTCCTCTGCTTGTCCCGTTTCGATTGCCGAGCCAAACTTGGAATCCACCTTACCCGTTGCAACCGCCGCATAGGTGTGCGGATCGATGCCGGGAGTCAGGCGCAGTAAAATCTTTTGTCTGATGCCCTTTTCCGAAGCAATCGCCTCAATGGCATCCAGCTCCTCGCGGTTATCCACCACAAAGTAGCCGATTCCGTTTTCCATTGCGTAGGCAATATCCGCATCGGTTTTGTTATTGCTGTGAAAGTAAGCCTTTTCCAAAGGGAATCCCGCTGAAAGTGCGGTATAGATCTCCCCCGAAGAAACAACGTCTACCCCCATGCCCTCGTCCTTCATAATCCGATACATGGCACGGAAGGATGCCGCTTTTCCGGCATACAGCGCGCAAGCCTTGTCACCAAAAGCCTCGTGCAAGGCGGCTTGGTAGGTACGGCAGCGAGCACGGATACGGTCCTCATCGAACACGTACAATGGAGTCCCGTATTTTTCGGCAAGCTCTACCGTATCGCGTCCGCCGATGCAAAGGTGTCCTTTTTCGTTCACCGAAAGATTTTCGCAAATCATAGTCTTTCCTCTGTTCCAAATCCAAGCCGTACTTACTCGGCTTCGATCATACTTTTCATATCGTACATTCCCGCAGGCTTCCCTACGAGAAATTCCGCAGCCGCCATAGCCCCCTCGGCAAACAGCGCGCGGCTATGTGCCTCGTGCTTCAGGGTAATGGTCTGCGTGTCGGTTCCCACAATCACCTCATGCTCTCCGATGATATTTCCCATGCGGATGGCATGCACACCGATCTCATCAACCTCGCGCTTTGCCTGCCCCTGTCTTCCGAACACGAGCTGTGCCTTGGTGCGAATCTCGCGAATCGCATTCGCCAGAAGCAGTGCCGTTCCGCTGGGAGCGTCCAGCTTGCGGTTGTGGTGTTTTTCGATAATCTCAATATCGGCATCGGGAAAGGTCTTTGCCGTCGTTTTGGCAAGCTCTACCAAAAGCGCAATTCCAAGCGACATATTTGCCGAACGGAAAATGGCAATCTTTTTTGATGCCTCGTCGATCTCGGCAAGCTCCGCGTCGGTGTGACCCGTCGTAGCGATAACTGCGGGGATCCCTTTTTCGGTTGCATACTTGAGCAAAGCACCCGTTGCGGTGTGATGCGAAAAATCAATGATACAATCGGGGTTTTCTTCTACGTCATTCCAATCGGTATAGGTGCGAAATTCGCGCGTATCCATGGGAACCACGTCGATTCCCGCCACTGGAACCGCACCGCGCACCCCCTGCAGAGCCATGCCCGCAACCTCGCGTCCCATGCGGCCTCCGACACCGCTGATTAAGATCTTCATCTGTTTCCTCCTCAAACCGACAAGCCCTGCTCACGCATGAGAGAGAGCAGCTTTGCCTCGTGATCGGCTTCCATCTTGGTCAAGGGCAAGCGAACACTGTTTTCGCAGAAGCCCATTGCCGCCATAGCCGCCTTGACGGGAATCGGATTGACCTCGCAGAACAGTGCGTTGACAAGAGGCAACAGATCAAGCTGCATCTTCAGGCTTCCCTCAATATCACCGTTGAGGAATTTGTGACACATCTCGGACGTTGCGCGCGGCAACGGGTTGGAAAGAACCGAAATAACGCCCTTACCGCCAAGGGAAAGAATCGGAACGATCTGGTCGTCGTTGCCCGAATAGATATCCAGCTTTCCGCGCGTGAGTGCGGCAAGCTCTGCAATCTGGGAAATATTGCCCGAAGCCTCCTTGATTGCCACGATATTGGGATGCTCCGCCAAAATTGCAGCGGTCTGCGGCAAAATGTTACATCCCGTGCGCGACGGTACGTTGTAAAGGATAATGGGAAGATCGCAAGCGTCGGCAACTGCCAAGAACGACGCAATCAATCCCTTCTGCGTTGCTTTATTGTAATAAGGCGTTACCAAAAGAAGCGCGTCCGCACCTGCCTCGCAAGCAAATTTGGACAAATCAATCGCATAGGCGGTGTCGTTCGAGCCGGTACCCGCAATCACGGGAACTCTTCCGTTCACGGTTTTTACGGCAAAGCTGATGGCATCGCGATGCTCCTCGTCGGTCAAGGTAGACGCTTCGCCCGTGGTGCCGCAGACGACGATCGCGTCGATCCCCTCGGAGATCTGCCATTCGATCAATTTACCGAATTTTTCAAAATCAATCCCTCCGTTCTCAAACAAGGGGGTAACGATTGCGGTAGCCGCACCTGTAAAAATGGTCTTCTTCATGTCTTTTTCCTCTCTTTTCTTTCATCTCACAAACTCCGCAAAAAAAGCAGAGCATGCCGCGAAAAGCACTACTCTGCCCAATCAGACACCGCCGACAAAAAACGGTGACTCCTATGAACACGGGTGGATAGCTCTCCGCATAACTGCGACAACAATACGGATCTTATCCGCACTGCCAGGATCCGAGGGATCAGCCCGGTCCTTCGGCACTCGAACCTTTCTCCGCCGCAACGCTCCGACCCGAGCTTTGACACGGCAGATACTCATTTCTAAGTGCGCCTCTATCTTTTCGTCAGTATACCACATTTCTCTTGCTTTGTCAATGCTTTTGAGAAAATATTTAAAAAATGCGAAAAAAGACTTGACTTTACCCGAAAATCGTGTATTATATTACTGTATTATTTATTAAGAGAAGCAACTTCCCTTTACGCGAAAGGAATGAACGAAACGATTATGAGAAACGGTATCTTATTTTTCTTGGGAATGGATAGGGTCAGAATGTTGGCAAGATGTGTTGTTTTGCCCGCCTTTTTCCTTATGACCTCCTCACAGTTCGGCACGATTTTTTATTTTTTAGGCATTGCCTTTTTTGTGCTGTCGGCATTTCTTTGCTTTCTGCCCACCCCAACCGATAAAAAGCTGCAGATTGTTATCACGGATTTTCAAAATGAATTAAAGGAACAAACCCTGCGAGCAGCCGTTGCCAAAAACGAAGAGCTGATGCTGATTATCAACGGCTACCGGAAGCGTGGCAAAATGCTGCTCAAAAGACAGATCGTAAAGGATATGGTCTACCCCCACCTGGCATCGCTTTCCCTCTATTGCAAGGATAAAAACTACACGCTCGTGCTTGGAACAAAATCTCTGCTGTCGCCGTCCCCTGCCGTTTATACCAAGCTCCAAATCACACCGAACACGCTTGTCTTTCACAACGAAACCGATGATGAATCCGAAAAGGTGATCGAAGTGACCGTCCACGCACCCGAGCTTCCGAACGATCTCGTAATATACGTAAAAAACGACTATCATTACCGTGATTTTCTCGCGGCACTGCAAAATTATATTTCACTGTCAAACCAATAAAGAAAAGGAGAACCGCCATGCTTCCGAACCCACAGAATTATGCAATCTATCCGTCGGTGATGCTTGCCGATCAAGAAAGAGAAATGATCATTTCCCCCACCGAACGTGCCTTTCTTTTATTTGAGGGAGAGGAATATCTCGTTACCGTATATCCCATTAACACCGATGCTCCGGATTACCATTTGGGACTGACGGGAGAAGAGTACCGCGTGACGGCTCACAACGGCGTAGTGCGTTTTTCCCATACGTTTGCCGGTGAGCAGCAGCACCTTATCGTTTTTGCAAAGGACGAAAAAAAGCTTGGCGAATTTATGGTCTATTCCCTGAAGGAGGATCTGTATGCGCTGACCCCCTTGCGCGGCGACCTGCACGGACACAGCTATCGCTCGGACGGGGCTCGTGATCCCGC
The DNA here is from genome assembly GCA_015064155.1 of Oscillospiraceae bacterium. Classification (GTDB taxonomy): domain Bacteria; phylum Bacillota; class Clostridia; order Oscillospirales; family CAG-272; genus UMGS1865. The sequence goes on from SVST01000006.1 coordinate 28,193, forward strand.
AGCTCTTGCCGGTCACTACCGCGAGCAGGGCTACGACTTCTTTGCGCTGACCGATCACAACCGCTTCTACCCGGGTTATGAAATTGACGAGGTATATGCCAACGTTCACTTGGGCATTACGCGCGTTCCCGGGGAGGAGGTTCACACGCCTGGCAGTCCTGTACATATCGTACACGTCGGCGGAAAAAAGAGCGTGGCATTGCAATACATAAAGGATCGCAAAACCTACGAGGACGAGGTGGATGCCTGCCTCAAGCAGATTCCCGCCGGTCTTCCCGAATGCTATCACGAGCGCTATGCAATGGCACTTTGGTCAACGCAAAAGATTCACGAAGCCGACGGTATTGCAATCTTCGCACACCCCTTTTGGCGTCCGAAGGATCGCGTTTACAACGTCTGCGAGGAGTTTGCAACCATGCTTCTGACGTCCGGGATGTTTGACGCCTACGAGCTGGTTGGCGGTATGCGTCAGATTGGCATTAATCGATCGGTAGCCATGTGGAATGACCTTCGCGCAAACGGCTTACAGATCCCCGTGGTAGGCTCCAGTGACGTACACACGGTGGCAAAATCGGGCAATTTCCCGCATCTGTTCACGGTCTGCTTTGCAAAAAGCAACACACCCGATGATATCATTGATGCTGTCAAAAACGGTCTGAGCGTTGCTGTGGAGGCAACCGGCACCGAATACGACCGCCAATATCGCGCATACGGCAGTTTGCGGTTGGTTTCTTACGCACAGTATCTCTTGACATACTTCTTCCCCGCGCAAGAGCGCATTTGCCAAGGCGAGGGCATTGCCATGAGGGCCTATGCCATGAATGATGCCGATGCCTCCCTGGTTGAGGCACAGGTTGCGCAAACGAAGTGCTTCCGCGACCGTTTCTTTGGTAAGATGCCGCCCAGGCTTCCCGATGCCGCTATGATCGACTTCGAAAATCGCGTGCGCGCAAGACATCTCGACGAGGGTCCCGTCACCAAGGGCAGCGCGATCGATTCCGAAACGGTTACACGGCAGATCTGACACACAACTCTATCACACTTCAGGAGATTCTCATGATCAACAATATTATTCCCACACCCAAAAAGATCTCGATACAAAACGGTGTAATCGAAGTGCCCTTTTCGGTATCCGTCGAGCATGCCGCTTGGTCGGAATATACCCAAACGCTCTCCCTTGCCTTCGAAAAGCTGTTTCTGCATCCGCTGGAGGCAGGCGACGGAATCAGACTGTGCTATGATCCGTCCATTTCTCCCAAGGGCTACCGCTTGGATTCAACCGCCGGAATCGCGTTGTTCGCATCCGATGCAGAAGGATTGCTTTACGCGATGGCTTCCCTGCTGCTTGCCATCAATCAAAAAAACGGCGCACTCACGCTGGAAAGAGCAATCATCGAGGACTACCCCGACAAGGATTACCGCGCCTTGATGGTCGATCTGGCGCGCGAGTGGCATCCTGCTCATTGCATCCATAAATACGTTGATCTTTGCTTTCTCTTGAAAATCAAGTATCTGCATCTGCATTTTATAGACGATCAGCGTTATACCCTGCCGTCAAAAGCCTTTCCGCATATCACAGACGGCAACAGATTCTACTCTTTTGAGGATATTGAGGCATTCCGTATGCACGCAAACCGTTGCGGAATCACCTTGATTCCCGAATTTGAGGTTCCGGGTCACGCAGCATCCTTGAACAAAAATTATCCCGAGGTATTTGCCAATCGCATCGACAGCAACGATAACTCGATTGTCACCGAAGAGGGTGCCGTAATCTCTGCCCAAAACATCATTTGTGCAGGAAGTGACACGGCATTTTCCGCCATCCAAACGCTGCTTGCCGAAATCTGCGAGATGTTCCCCGAAACCCCGTATATTCACATCGGAGGCGATGAGGCATGCATCCGCGTATGGAACGATTGCCCCGTTTGCCGCGCATACATGGCAAGCAACGGTCTTGAAGACGAATACGAGCTTTACAGCGAATTCGTGGGACGCGTAGCGCGTGTCGTCCTGGATCTTGGCAAAACGCCCATCGTTTGGGAGGGATTTCCGCAAAAGGGTGTGAAGCACATCCCCAAGGAAACCATCGTAACCGCATGGGAATCGCATTATCACATGGCGGACGATCTGCTCCGCGAGGGCTTTAAAATCATCAACGGCTCCTGGCAACCGCTTTATATCGTCCCCGGGCTCAAAAGAAGATGGGGTGTTTCCGAAATTTTGAGTTGGAACGTCTACAATTGGCAGCATTGGTGGGAGCATTCCAAAGCACGCCTCAATCCCATTTACGTCCAGCCGACCGAGAACGTCCTCGGCGCACAGCTTTCGGTGTGGGAATGCACCTTTGAGCAAGAATTCGGACGAACGCTTGAAAATCTTTGTGCGCTTTCGGAAAGAGTTTGGACGGTGGAACGACTCCACGACGACCTGACCTTTTTTGAGCGTTGTTCAAAGCCTACGCTGCTCCGCATTGCACGCTTTGTTCAAGACGTATAAACCGCATAAAAACAGCGCACGACCCTATCGCGTCGTGCGCTGTTTTTTTCTATTGAATTAACCCTGCGTGGAATAGTTGGGAGCTTCCTTGGTGATGTTGATATCGTGAGGATGCGACTCCAAAAGTCCTGCATTGGTAATGCGAACGAACTTTCCGGTAGCCTTCAGCGTTTCGATATCGGGAGCTCCGCAGTAGCCCATACCCGAACGCAAGCCGCCCATCATCTGGTACACGGTGTCAGACAAACGTCCCTTGTAAGGAACGCGTCCCTCAACGCCCTCGGGAACAAGCTTCTTGTTGCCCTGCTGGAAGTAACGGTCCTTAGAGCCGTTCTCCATTGCGGCAATCGAGCCCATGCCGCGGTATACCTTGAAGCGTCTACCCTGATACAGCTCTTCTTCTCCGGGGCTTTCCTGGCAGCCTGCGAGGAGAGAACCAACCATGATGACGTTCGCGCCTGCGGCAATTGCCTTGACCATGTCACCCGAATACTTGATACCGCCGTCTGCGATAACGGGAATGTTGTGTTTTGCAGCCTCCTCTGCCGCGTCAAAGATTGCGGTGATCTGAGGCACGCCGATACCCGCAACGATACGGGTGGTGCAGATCGAACCGGGACCGATACCAACCTTAACAGCGTCGGCACCTGCGGCGATCAGATCGCGTGCTGCCTCTGCGGTTGCAATGTTACCGCCGATGATCTGTGCTTCGGGGAAAGCTTCCTTTACTTTTGCCATGCTGCGCAGAATGTTCTGCGAGTGACCGTGTGCCGAGTCCATAACGAGGAAGTCGGCTCCTGCCTCCAGGAGTGCGCGTGCGCGGTCAACCACGTCCATGGTTACACCGATTGCGGCACCGCAAATCAAACGACCCTTTGCATCCTTGGCGGAGTTGGGGTATTTCGATGCTTTTTCGATATCCTTGATGGTGATAAGTCCGCGAAGAATGCCCTTGTTGTCAACGATCGGAAGCTTTTCGATGCGGTGATTGCGGAGAATATCCTGCGCCTGAGCAAGATCGGTTCCAACGGGTGCGGTGACAAGGTTGTCCTTGGTCATTACCTCGCTGATCTTGATATTGAAGTCGGTCATGAAGCGCATATCGCGGTTGGTGATGATGCCAACAAGCTTCTTGTTTTCATCGCAGATCGGAACACCCGAAATGCGGAACTTGTGCATCAATTCCTCGGCTTCGTAAACGTAGTTGTCGGGATGCAGGAACAAAGGATTGGTAATAACGCCGTTCTCGCTTCTCTTGACGCGGTCGACCATCTCTGCCTGCGCCTCGATGCTCATATTCTTGTGAATAACACCAGCACCGCCCTCGCGAGCCATCGCGATTGCCATGTCAGCCTCGGTAACCGTGTCCATCGCGGCACTGAGCAACGGAATATTCAACGTGATGCGGTTGGTCAGTCTGGTCTTCAGGCAGATATCAGCAGGAAGAACGTCGCTTTTCGCCGGAATCAGCAGAACATCATCAAAGGTCAAGCCTTCTTTAACAAACTTTTCGTTGTAGTTCATTTGAAACATCTCCTTGTTCCGATTTATATTTGATTTATTATAACAAAAATCTGCTTTTTTGTCAAGGGCTTTGCTCTCATTTTTCTCGATTTTTCAACTTTTTTGAGGGTTGGTAAAAAGAGATGAAATCAACACACATTTTTTGTGCGTTTTAACATGGTATATGAAAACAGGAACGGCGGCAAATGCCACCGTTCTTATGTTTGGTAAGAATAGAATTATTTGAGAGACACCTTGCCGTCGGTGCAAATGACCTCGGTAGCGGGGAGATTATACTTCCAATAAGATCCCTTGGGGATCGCATTCCATTCAGCAACCGTGCCTTGGAACATGATGTTTGTAAGGCTACTGCAACTCGAGAACGCATAATCGCCGATGCTCGTGACGCTGTCGGGAATCGTGATGCTTGTAATGCTACTGCAACGGGAGAACGCAGAATAGCCGATGCTCGTGACGCTGTCGGGAATCGTGAAGCTTGTCAGGCTACTGCAATCCCTGAACGCAGAATCGCCGATGCTGGTAACACTGTTTCCAATCGTAATGCTCGTCAGGCTACTGCAAGCGCAGAACGCATACTCACCGATGCTTGTGACACCATTTCCAATCGTGATGCTTGTCAGGCTACTGCAATTACGGAATGCCCACTCACCGATGCTTGTGACACTGTTTGGAATCGTGATGCTCGTCAAGCTATTGCAATCATAAAACGCATAATTGCCGATACTTGTGACACTGTTTCCAATCGTGATGCTTGTCAGTTTTTCGCAATTTTCGAACGCAGATTCGCCGATGCTTGTAGTGACACTGTCGGGAATCGTGATGCTTGTTAGGCTACGGCAACCGGAGAACGCAGAAGAGCCGATACTGATAACACAATTGGGAATCGTGACGCTTGTCAAACTACTGCAAGCGTAGAACGCAGAAGAGCCGATACTGATAACACAATCGGGAATCGTGACGCTTGTCAAACTACTGCAAGCGTAGAACGCAGAAGAGCCGATACTGATAACACAATCGGGAATCGTGACGCTTGTCAAACTACTGCAAGCGTAGAACGCAGATTCGCCGATGCTTGTGATACCGTTGGGAATCGTGATGCTTATCAGATTATGGCACCGAGAAAACGTAGACTGGCTGATGCTTGTAACACCGTCGGGAATCGTGATGTCTGTCAAACTACTGCATCCGGCAAACGCACCACGACCGATGCTTGTGACACTGTTTGGAATTGCGATATTTGTTAAAATACTGCAATTTATAAACGCATAGTTACCGATGCTCGTAACACTGTTTCCAATCGTAATGCTTGTCAGGTTTTCGCATCTATTGAACGCAGATTCGCCGATGCTTGTGACGCTGTCTGGAATTTTGATAACTGAAAGGCTCTTGCAACCGTTGAATGCATCCACGCCAATGCTCGTAACACTGTTAGGGATAGTGATACTTGAAAGGCTTTTGCAAGACTCGAACGCATTATTACCGATACCAGCCGTGTTGTTCCGCAAAACGACAGAGGTCATGGAAGTGTTGCAATCAATTGCCCATTTATCTACATAGGATATGCCATTTTCCTCTTGTATCAACTCGGTGCAACCGAAGAATGCTTCACCGCCGATGTATGTGACATGATTGGGAATTGTGATGCTTGAGAGGCTACTACAACCTTTGAATGCCCGGGCGCCGATGTATGTGACATAATTGGGAATCGTGATGCTTGAGAGTCTTGTGCAACCTTCGAACGTCTCCGCACCGATGCCAACCGTATTGCTTCGTAAAGTTATGGTGGTGACCGACTTATCACAGTCGATTGCCCATTTATCTACGTAAGATACACCGTTTTCCTTTTGTATCAACTTGGTACAACCGGAGAAAGCCGATGCGTTGATAGACTTAACACTACTAGGGATAGTGATACTTGTCAGGCTGCTACAACCGGAGAACGCATAATTGGGGTTGATGCTTGTGACACTGTCGGGAATAGTGATGCTTGTCAGACTACTGCAACCGGAGAACGCATAATCGCCGATGCTTGTGACAGGAAGCCCCTTGTATTTGGCAGGAATATTTACTGTTGTAGCTGTCCCCGTATAGTTGCCTACTTCGTAGAAATTACCGAATTTTTCTATAAACACCAATCCGATATCGGTGTAAGCCTCGCCGCAAATTTCGCATTTGTCGTCGATGCTGTAGGCATGGGAATGTGCTTTTTCCAACAGATCATCGATCAATGCGCCGTCACCGTTGTCGGGGTTCTCTTTGTCCTTTTCTTTGCTACACCCTGCCAAGATCGAACAAACGAGCAAGCAGAATACCAACGCCAAAAAGATTTTTTTCACTGTCTTTTCCTCCCAAATAAAAAAGTGCACCAACCGTAGCTGATGCACTAAAAATGTATCGCTCCGATTGTTGCCACATAATTGAATTTTCGTAAATCTATGTAACCACAAAAAGCGTACGAAAATGGAGCATACATGTTTCCCATGAAAAACGTACGCTGTTTGTGCATAGATATTCAATTGTGTGGCATTTTTATTTTACCACAATTTCCCCTGTTTGTAAACCCTTTTTTCAAAAAAGTCAACGAAAAAGGAAGAAAACCCGAAGATTTTCTTCCCTTTTTGTGTATGATAATTTTTACTTGAAGTACTTCACAGCCGAACGGAACATACCGATCTCGAAGTCGCCGGGAACGTTCTTGTAAAGTCCGTTTCCGATACGCTCGGAGTGACCCATCTTACCGAACACTCTGCCGTCGGGCGAGGTGATACCCTCGATCGCGCATGCCGAGTTGTTGGGATTGAAGTGGATATCTGCGGTAGGCTCACCGTTTGCATCGACGTACTGCGTTGCGATCTGTCCGTTTGCCGCAAGGCTTGCAATCAGCTCGTCGGATGCGAGGAATCGACCCTCACCGTGAGAAATCGGAACGGTTACGATATCGCCAACCTCGCGCTCTGCAAGCCACGGGGACTTGACGGAGGAGATTCTGGTGCGTACCAATCTCGACTGGTGGCGGCTGATGGTGTTAAAGGTCAGCGTGGGGCAATTTTCATCGGTGTCGATGATCTTGCCGTAAGGAACCAACCCCAGCTTGATGAGTGCCTGGAAGCCGTTGCAGATACCTGCCATCAGTCCTCCGCGCTCGTCCAAGAGTGCCGTTACAGCCTCCTTAACTGCCGCATTGCGGAAGAATGCCGTGATGAATTTACCCGAACCGTCGGGCTCGTCACCGCCCGAAAATCCACCGGGGATAAAGATCATCTGTGCGTCGTTGACCTTCTTTGCAAACTCCTCGACCGATGCCGAAATGGCGTCCTTGGTCAGGTTGCGAACGAGGAAGATCTCGGGCTCGGCACCCGCATCGCGCAATGCCTTTGCCGTATCAAACTCGCAGTTGGTACCCGGGAATGCGGGAATCAGAACGCGAGGCTTTGCAACCTTGATTGCCGCCGAAGCGTTCGAACGCTCGGTGTATGCATACGCGGGAATCTTGCCCTGCGATTGCTCGATGTTGCAGGAGAACACGGGCTCCAAGCGATCCTCGTAAATCTTCAGCAGCTCGGAAAGCGCCAGCTTCTCCGCACCCTTTTCGATTGCAGCATCTTTTTGGGTTTCTCCCAACAGAATTGCGCCGTCTACAGCGGTATCGTCCGCCATTTCCAAAACGAACGAGCCGTATGCGTAACCAAAGAGGTCTTGCTCGGTGAGTGCTTTATTATAAGCAAAGCCCACGTCGTTACCGAACGCCATCTTCATCACTGCCTCGGCAACGCCGCCGTAGGTAGGCGTGTAAGCCGCCAGCACCTTTCCTGCACGCATCAGCTTGTTAACGGTTTCAAACAGTGCAATCTCACTCTTCGCTTCGGGAAGACCGTCTGCACCATAGGTAGGACGCAACCAAAGCACCTTGTGTCCTGCGCCCTTGAAATCGTTGGAGATCACCGAATCCACGTGCTCGGTGGTTACCGCAAAGGAAACCAGCGTGGGAGGAACGTCAATCTTTTCAAACGATCCGGACATGGAGTCCTTACCGCCGATCGATGCGATGCCGTATTCCATCTGTGCGCGGAATGCACCGAGAAGTGCCGCCATCGGCTTACCCCAACGTGCAGGATCCTTCATGGGCTTTTCAAAGTATTCCTGGAAGGTCAGGTAAACGTCCTCGAATTTCGCGCCTGTTGCAATCAGCTTGGCAACCGACTCCACAACCGCCAAATATGCGCTGTGGTAGGGGCTCTTCTCTGCAATATAAGGATTGTAGCCCCAAGACATCAGCGAGCAAGCATCGGTGTGCTTCTTTTCAACCGAGATCTTGTGCGCCATTGCCTGAATCGGGGTCTGCTGATTCTTTCCGCCAAACGGCATCAGAACGGTGCCGGCACCGATGGTCGAGTCAAAACGCTCGGAAAGTCCGCGCTTGGAGCAAACGTTCAAGTCCCCCGCCAATGCGCGGTAGTTTTCGGAGAACCCGCCCTTTACGATGCGGTCGAATGCCTCGGGCTTTGTGGGAGCAACGTCAATATGCTTCTCCGCGCCGTTGGAATTCAAAAATTCACGGGAAATATCCACGATCTTCACACCGTTCCAGGTCATGGTCAGGCGAGGATCGGCTTTCACGGTTGCAACGACGGTTGCCTCCAGATTTTCCTGTGCGGAAAGCTCTAGGAAGCGAGCAACGTCCTTTTCCTCAACCACAACCGCCATTCTTTCCTGCGACTCGGAAATTGCCAGCTCGGTGCCGTCAAGCCCGTCATATTTCTTGGGAACAGCATTCAAATCGATATCCAAGCCGTCTGCCAGCTCACCGATTGCAACCGAAACACCGCCTGCGCCAAAGTCGTTGCAACGCTTGATCAAGCGGCATGCCTCGGCATTGCGGAACAAACGCTGCAGCTTGCGCTCCTCGGGTGCATTTCCCTTTTGAACCTCTGCACCGCAGGATTCCAGCGACTGCACCGTGTGTGATTTGGAGGATCCCGTTGCACCGCCGCATCCGTCACGACCCGTGCGTCCGCCCAACAGGATAACGCGATCCCCGGGGAGAGGACACTCGCGGCGTACGTTTTCTGCCGGTGTTGCGGCAATGACCGCACCGATCTCCATACGCTTTGCGGCATATCCGTCGTGATAAAGCTCGTCAACCTGACCCGTTGCAAGACCGATCTGGTTTCCGTACGAGGAATAGCCCGCTGCGGCGGTGGTTACGATCTTTCTCTGCGGAAGCTTGCCGGGAATGGTATCCTTAACCGGCTTCGTGGGATCTGCCGCACCGGTGACGCGCATTGCCGCGTAAACGTAGGAGCGTCCCGAAAGCGGGTCACGGATGGCACCGCCGATACAAGTTGCCGCACCGCCGAAAGGCTCGATCTCGGTGGGATGGTTGTGGGTTTCGTTCTTGAAGAGCAACAGCCAAGGCTCGGTTTTACCGTCAACCTCGATCTCCATCTTCACGGTACAAGCATTGATCTCTTCGGATTCATCCAGCTTGGTCAGCTGTCCCGTGGTCTTGAGATAACGGGTTGCAAGCGTTGCAAGATCCATCAGGTTAATCGGCTTGGTTCTGCCCAATTCTCGGCGAACCGAAAGATATTTCTGATAGGTTTCCTCCATCATGGGATCAGCGAACTTCACGCTGTCCACGGTGGTCAAAAACGTGGTGTGGCGGCAGTGATCCGACCAATATGTATCGATCATGCGGATCTCGGTAATGGTGGGATCTCTCTTTTCTTCCTTCTTGAAGTACCCCTGCAGGAATGCAATATCATCGGCATCCATAGCAAGTCCCTTTTCCTTGACGAATGCGGCAAGTCCCTCGCGATCCAACGCACAAAAGCCGTTCAGAATCTCAACCGATGTCGGGATCACGGTTTCCATCGCCAAGGTTTCTGCCTTTTCAAGCGTTGCCTCACGACATTCCACGGGGTTGATTACGTACTTTTTAATCTGTTCGATCTCTGCGTCGGTCATCGTACCGTACAACAGATAAACCTTTGCCGTACGAACCGTCGGACGCTCTCCCTGAGAAAGAATCTGTACGCACTGTGCCGCGCTGTCTGCTCTTTGGTCGAACTGACCCGGCAAAAACTCCACGGCAAATACAACGGCACCCGTTGCATCAAAGCTCTCGCTGACAACGTCAAGCTGGGGCTCGGAAAAGATTTTGCTCTTGCTTTCTTCAAACAGATCCTTTGCAATGTTCTCCACGTCGTAACGGTTCAAAACGCGAACCGACTCCAGAGAACGGATCTGCAAGAGATGGCGGATCTCATACCGCAAAGCCGAGGCTTCATGCGCAAGCTCGGGCTTTTTTTCTACGTAGACTCTGTAAACCATAAACAGTATTCAAACCCTTTCTCTAAGTTAATTCTGCAATGCCTTCAGTGCGCGTGCACCGATATCCGAACGGCAGTATCCGTTTTCGAACTCGACCTTTTCCACGCGCTTGTATGCCTTCTGAATCGCCTGGGGAAGATCACCCGCAATGCCGGTGACCCCCAACACACGTCCGCCCGCGCTGAGCAAACGGTCGCCGTCGCGCTTTGCGCCCGCAACGTAGATCCAACCGTCGGCGGAATCTGCGGGCAGCTTCATTTCAAAGCCCGATTCGTATTTTGCGGGATATCCCTTGGAGGCAACGATGACACAGCACGCCGCACCGTCCGAAAATTCAACCTCGGCATCTGCCAGCGTTCCGTTGGCGGTTGCCATCATAACGGTCAAAAGATCACTCTTCATCAAGGGCAGTACCACCTGCGTTTCGGGATCTCCGAAGCGGCAGTTATACTCGATCACCTTGGGTCCGTTCTCGGTCAGCATCAAGCCGAAATACAAGCAGCCCTTAAAGGTTCTTCCCTCTTTGTTCATGGCATCGATTGTGGGCAGGAAGATAGTCTTCATGCACTCCTCGGCAATTTCGGGAGTATAGTAGGGGTTGGGGGCAATCGTACCCATACCGCCCGTATTCAAGCCCTCGTCATTATCCAACGCGCGCTTGTGGTCCATCGAAGAAACCATGGGGCGAACCACGTGACCGTCGGTAAATGCCAGCACCGATACCTCGGGACCTGTCAAAAACTCCTCGATTACCACGCGGCTTCCGCTTTCGCCAAACTGCTTGTCCTCCATCATGGAGCGCACAGCCGCCTTGGCTTCCTCTCTCGTTTGTGCGATGATAACGCCCTTGCCGAGTGCCAAGCCGTCCGCCTTTACAACTGTGGGGATCGGTGCGGTATCCAGGTAAGCAAGTGCCGATGCGGAATCGGTAAATACCTCGTAGGATGCCGTGGGAATGTTGTATTTCTTCATCAAATTCTTGGAAAAGACCTTACTTCCCTCAATAATCGCAGCCTTCGCCTCGGGACCGAAGCAAGGAATACCGATCTCGTTCAGTGCGTCTACCGCACCCAGCACCAACGGGTCGTCCGGTGCAACGACTGCAAAATCAATCGCTTTTTCCTTTGCAAACGAAACGATTGCGGGAATATCCTTGGCACCGATGTCCACGCAAATCGCGTCTGCGGCAATACCGCCGTTTCCGGGAAGCGCGTACAGCTCGGTGACGTTGGGATTTTCCTTGAGCTTCTTAATGATGGCGTGCTCGCGTCCGCCACCTCCGACAACCATAATTTTCATCGGTCGTGTTCCTCTCATTCGTACAAAGGATATTTCTTGCAAAGTGCCGCAACCTCTTGGGTTACACGTTCACGATTGCCCTCAAAATCAACTGCAACGTCACGCATCCACTTTGCAATCATCTTCATTTCAGCCTCCTTAAAGCCGCGCGTGGTGACAGCGGGCGTACCGACGCGAATACCGCTGGTCACAAAAGGCTTCTCGGGGTCGTTGGGAATGGCATTCTTGTTTACGGTGATATGAACCTCGTCCAAACGCTTCTCAAATTCCTTGCCCGTTACACCGAAAGGACGCAGGTCGATCAGCATCAAGTGGTTATCGGTATCACCCGATACGATACGGAAGCCCTCCTCCTTGAGCGCGTTACACAGTGCCTTTGCGTTCAAAACCACCTGCTTCTGATATGCCTTGAATTCATCGGTCATGGCTTCACCGAGCGCGACTGCCTTTGCGGCAATAATGTGCATCAAGGGACCGCCCTGAATACCGGGGAAAATTGCCTTGTCGATCTTCTGTGCCAGCTCTTCACGGCAAAGGATCAAGCCGCCGCGAGGACCGCGCAGGGTCTTGTGCGTGGTGGTGGTAACAACGTCGGCATACGGAACGGGGCTGGGATGAAGTCCCGCTGCGATCAAGCCCGCGATGTGTGCGATATCGACCATGTAATATGCGCCAACCTCGTCTGCAATCTCACGGATCTTGGCAAAATCAATGATTCTGGAATATGCGCTCGCGCCCGCAACGATCAGCTTGGGCTTGCACTCCAGTGCGATGCGACGCATCTCGTCGTAATCCAGCATCTCGGTATCGTCTGCAACGCTGTAAGGAACGACGTTGAAATACTTACCTGAAATGTTAACGGGAGAACCGTGAGAAAGGTGTCCGCCATGCGCCAAATTCAAGCCCATAACCGTGTCACCTGGATTGAGCAGTGCAAAGAAAACCGCAAGGTTTGCGCTGGCTCCGCAGTGAGGCTGTACGTTCGCGTGCTCTGCACCGAACAAAGCCTTTGCACGGTCACGCGCGATATTTTCTACGATATCCACGTACTGGCATCCGCCGTAGTAACGCTTGCCGGGAAATCCCTCGGCATATTTGTTTGTCAAAACCGTGCCCGCAGCCATCAAAACCGCCTTGGATACCACGTTTTCGGATGCAATCAACTCAATATTTTCTCTTTGACGGTTCAATTCAAGCGAACACGCATCATAGACCTCTTTATCGTAATTTACAAGTTCATCAAAAAAATTCATTTTTGGAACCCCCTTTCAGGAAAATTTTGGATTAATGGTGGAACAAACGCATGCCGGTAAATGCCATTGCCATACCGTACTTATCGCAGCATTCGATCACAAGATCATCGCGAATCGATCCGCCGGGCTCGGCAATATAGGAAACGCCACTCTTCTTCGCTCTTTCAATGTTATCGCTGAACGGGAAGAAAGCATCGGAGCCAAGTGCCACTCCGCTGAGCGTATCGAGATATGCTCTCTGCTCCTCGGGCGTGAACGGCTCGGGCTGCTTGGTAAAGTACTTCTGCCAGTTTCCGTCTGCACAAACGTCCTCTTCGTTCTGATTGATATAACCGTCAATCACGTTATCGCGGTCGGGACGACCCAAGGTGGGCAGGAACGGAAGTGCCAAAACCTTCTCGTGCTGACGAAGCTGCCAGGTATCTGCCTTGCCGCCCGCCAAGCGCGTGCAGTGAATACGGGATTGTTGTCCCGCACCGACACCGATTGCCTGTCCGTCAACGGCATAGCAAACCGAGTTGGACTGGGTATATTTCAAGGTGATCAGCGCAACGATCAAATCTCTCTTTGCCGTATCGGGCAGCTCCTTGTTGGCGGTGACCAGATTGGAAAGCAATGCCTCGTTGATTTCAAAATTGTTTCTTCCCTGCTCAAAGGTAATGCCGAATACCTGTTTGGTTTCCTGCACCTCGGGAACGTAATCGGGATCGATCTGTACCACGTTGTAGTTGCCCTTGCGCTTGGATTTCAGAATTTCAAGTGCCTCAGGCTCATAGCCGGGCGCGATCACACCGTCCGAAACCTCTCTTTGGATCAAACGCGCAGTGGTCACGTCACACACGTCGGAAAGCGCGATCCAGTCACCGAACGAGCACATTCTGTCGGTTCCTCTGGCTCTTGCAAAGGCGCAAGCCAAGGGGGATTCGTCCAAGCCCTCGATATCGTCCACGAAGCAAGCCTTCTTCAGCTTTTCGGGCAACACGGTTCCAACCGCCGCAGAGGTAGGGCTGACATGCTTGAAAGAGGTAGCGCAAGCCATTCCGGTTGCCGCCTTCAGCTCCTTGACCAGCTGCCAGGAATTGAATGCATCCAGGAAGTTGATGTATCCGGGTCTGCCGTTGAGAATGGTGATCGGGAGTTCTCCACCGTCTCTCATGTAAATTTTAGAGGGCTTTTGGTTAGGATTGCAGCCGTATTTCAATTCAAATTCTTTCATTGTAATTCACCTCAAACATTTTTATTGACGATTCTGGTTTCGGTTTCACCGCTTGCTATGTCAATATAACGGACAAACAGCGATACCTTGTTATCCTGATTCAGATTGGACCAAATCAAGTCTGTCAGCGTGTCGATATCTACATCGGGAAGCTCCAACGTTTTCGGCTCGCCCTCGAAGGAAGGCAGCGGATTGCCGTCTCCGTTATAGGTGTGAATAAATTTTGCTCTTCCCGCCAGAGGATTGGAATATGCATAGGTAAAGCGCTCGCAAGAGCTGTCGTCGCCCTCTGCACTCTTCAAAATCGACATTGCAAAATTCATGCCGTCCTTCTCACGGCGGATGATACCCGAAATTCTGGGAGTAAAGTTTGGCTTATCGTCCTCAAACTCACGGGTTCTGAGTGCCTGCTCAAAGGTCATCTGCTGGTCCATCAGATCGTAAATGGTATCGGTCTGATCTCCGTTGGTAACGATGGTCTTGTTTCCAAGCACTCTCACGGGATAGTAAATGATCAGGTGGGGATCGATCATTTTGGAATCATCGAAAGCCTTGGTGCGCATGGCATCGCCCTCCGCCACAAAGATGCGGTTGCGGCTGTTTTCGCTGCGTCCCATGATAAAATATGCGGTTACTGCCTTTTTGCCATCGGCACTTTTACCGATGATAATTCCCCTGCCGTGATAGGCAAGAGAATTCAGCTCGTTTTGAATGGTAGATACCTTCATGATCTTTCTCCTTTTATGTATACCTTATTATTTTTCACTTCGATTCTGCCGTCGCAGAACAGACGAACCGCCTCGGGAAGAATTTTCCACTCGGCATTCTCCATAATTCTTTTCTGTAACGTTTCGGGCGTATCGTCCTCTAAAACCTCGACCGCCTTTTGCAATACGATCGGTCCCGCATCGCATTCGGGCGTTACGATATGCACGGTTGCCCCCGATACGCGCACACCCTTTTCCAATGCCGCCTCGTGAACGTGAAGCCCATAATATCCCTTTCCGCAAAAGGACGGGATCAGAGCAGGATGAACGTTCAGGATGCGGTTTGGAAATTTCTGATAAACCTGCTCGTCGATGATGGTCAGAAAGCCTGCCAGCACTACAAGGTCGATGCCCTCTTGCTCCATCGTATCGGCAAGAGCCTTGGAATATGCCGCGATGCTGTCATAATCCTTTCTTGCCAGCACGCGCCCCTCAATTCCGTGATTCTTTGCGCGTTCCAGCGCATAAACACCGGGCTTTGACGCAATTACGAGCGTAATCTTGCCGTTTCCAAGCTCTCCGCGCGTCTGTGCATCGATCAAAGCCTGCAAATTGGTGCCACCGCCCGATACCAGTACGGCAATTTTCGTCATCGCGCCACTCATCAGCAGAATACCACGCCGTCGTCGCCCTTGATGATCTCACCGATCACGTAAGCGTCCTCACCGTTTGCCTTCAGGATCTCCAACGCGCTCTCCACCTCATTCGCGGGAACCACGATGCTCATACCAACACCCATATTGTAGGTATTGTACATATCTCTTTCGGGGATATTGCCCGTCTTAGCGATCAAATCAAAGATCGGAAGAACCTTCACCGCAGATTTCGTAATCCTTGCGCAAAGACCCTTCGGGATTGATCTCGGAATATTCTCATAGAATCCGCCGCCCGTGATGTGGCTGATTCCCTTGACGTCAACCTTTTCGAGCAATGCAAGCACGCTCTTGACGTAGATCTTGGTAGGAGTCAACAGCGTTTCGGCAATCGTCTTTCCTCCCAGTGCGTCGCAAGCCTTATACAGCTCGGGGTTATTGTTATCAATGTCAAACACCTTACGGATCAAAGAGAAACCGTTGGAATGAATGCCACTGGAAGCCAGCGCGATCACCACGTCACCCTCTTGCATTCTGGTATTGTCCAAAATCTTCTTTTTGTCAACGACACCTACGGCAAAGCCCGCAAGGTCGTACTCCTCAACCGGCATCATACCGGGATGCTCTGCGGTTTCTCCGCCGATCAGCGCAGCCCCCGACTGCACGCAACCCTCGGCAACACCGCCGACGATCGACGCAATCTTTTCGGGAATATTCTTTCCGCAAGCGATATAGTCCAGGAAGAACAAGGGCTTCGCTCCGCAGCAGATAATATCGTTAACACACATTGCAACGGCATCGATACCGATGGTATCGTGCTTATCCATCAGAATTGCCATTTTGACCTTGGTTCCGCAGCCGTCGGTTCCCGAAACCAAAACAGGCTCTTCCATTCCCGCAACATTCAAGCCAAAGCATCCGCCAAAGCCTCCGACATCGTCAAGGCATCCCTCGTTCTTGGTGCGTGCGATGTGTTTTTTCATCAATTCAACAGCCTTATATCCCGCGGTAATATCTACACCGGCTGCAGCGTAACTGTCCGATTTAGAATTTGTATGCATTGTTTTATTCCCTTTCCATGATTATTCTTTTCCGTTCCAACAATACGTGCAAAGCTTACACGGATCAATTCCGATCGCCTTGATCACACCCTCCAAGGACTGAAATTCCAAGGAAGAAAAATTCATTTTTTCGCAAATTGATTTGCGCAGCTTCTTGCCGCGCTCGGTTGACGAATCGCTGTACTCCTCAAGATGGTTGAAGCCTTCTTCGCCCTCCAGATCCATGATGGTACGTCTTGCGATCAGCTCCAAATCGTTTGTTGCACGGGAGAAATTCAAGAATTTACAGCCGTACATGACGGGAGGACAAGCCGAACGCATATGCACCGACCGCGCTCCGTTGGAATACAGAAAATCAACCGTTTCCCGCAATTGTGTTCCGCGCACGATCGAATCGTCTACAATCAAAAGATTTTTTCCTTCGATCAGCTCGTGAACGGGAATCTGTTTCATTTTGGCAACCTTTTTTCGCTCGGATTGCTTTTGTGGGGTAAAGCTACGCGCCCAAGTTGGTGTATACTTGATATACGGACGTGCAAACGGCACCTTGCTTTCGTTCGCGTATCCGATCGCATGGGGTGTACCCGAATCGGGAACACCACTGACCGAATCCAAACCGTGCAAAAGCCCCTCTTCTCGGTCATGCTCCGCCATGATCTCACCGTTGCGATACCGCATAATCTCTACGTTTTGTCCCTCGTAAGTCGAATTGGGAAATCCATAGTAAGACCACAGAAATGCACACATCCGCATTTCTTTTCCGGGGGATACCAGTTGCTCGATTCCATCCAAAGAAATCTCTACAACCTCTCCGGGACCCAGTTCCTTTTCCGCACAATAGCCCAGCTTTTGATAAGCAAAAGACTCAAATGAAACACAGTAATCACCGTCGCGCCGTCCCACCAAAACGGGAATACGTCCCAAGCGGTCGCGTGCCGCGATGATATGACCTCTATCGGTCAAAATTAAAATATTTGCCGTCCCCTCAATCGATTGCTGGGCGAATCGGATTCCCTCCGCAAAGCTGTCCTTTTGGCTAATAAGTGCCGCCAACAGCTCGTTAGAGTTTACCTTGCCTCCCGTCATTGCGTCAAAATGTCCTCCGCTGACGGCAAAATACTGCTTGATCAGTTGATCGGCATTGTTAATCAATCCGATGGTACAGATCGCGTAGGTGCCAAGCTTGGAGCGAATCAACAACGGCTGAGGATCCGAATCGCTGATACAGCCGATTGCGGAAGAGCCCCGCATTTCCTCAAAAACGTGCTCAAACTTGGTACGAAAAGGTGAATTTCTGATATTGTGGATCTCTCGTTGCAATCCAATCGTCCTGTCATACGCCGCCATACCGCCGCTGCTTGTTCCCAGGTGCGAATGGTAATCAGCACCGAAAAAGACGTCTGAGATCGCGTCCTCGTGGCAGACTGCGCCAAAAAAGCCTCCCATAGTAACCTCCGTGTTCGTCGTCCGATCATCTCGGACAGGGGTAAAATCATTTCTTCCCGTCTATAGAAAGAGTGCCTTGATAACCGCAAAATCCCGAAACACTTCCGGTTCGGGATTTTGCATTTTTGCGTACTTTAAGCAAAGAACAGCTTGGAAAGCGTCATCGGATCGATATACTTTCCGTCCTTATAAACACGCATATTACCGGATGCGATCTCATCGATCAGCATCACCTTACCGTCGGCATCGTAGCCGAACTCAAACTTGATATCGTACAGAACCAAGCCCTTTTCCAAGAGATCGTCAGCAACGATCTGCGTGATCTTCTGGGTCATAAGCTTGATGTCGTCGTACTGCTCTGCGGTCATAACGCCAAGATCAACCAATCCGTCCTTGGTTACAAGCGGATCACCTTTCTCGTCGTTCTTAAAGGTGGTTTCCACGTATGCGGGAAGATCGGCACCCTCTTCGATATAGTCGGAATAGCGGCGGAAGAAGCTGCCGACAGCCTTATGACGGCAAATAACCTCCAAGCCCTTACCGAACGGCTTTGCGGGAAGCACTTCCATGGTAGTGTTTGCAAGATCCGCACTGACATAATGAGTTTTGATTCCTGCGGCATTGACCTTCTCAAAGAAGTAGATAGACATGCGCAGGTTGACATCGCCCACGCCCTCGATCGTCAAACCGACGGAATTTTCGCCCGGATCAAACACACCGTCTTTACCGGTGCAGTCATCCTTAAACTTCAACAAATAGTTACCATTGTCAAGTGCAAATACGTCCTTGGTTTTTCCAGTGTAAACAAGCTTGGTGTTCATAATTTTTTCTCCCTTGTATCTTTGTAAAATTAGAATCAATGATTATATTTGGCTTCGATCTCCGCATTCTTGGCAAGAACCTTTTCGGCACCCTTTCGGCGTGCGGCATTCAGCTTTTCGGCAAGAGCCGCATCCTCGATGGCAAGCATTTGAATCGAAAGCAGTGCGGCATTCGCGGCACCGTCGATCGCAACGGTAGCAACCGGCATACCGGTGGGCATCTGCACGGTGGACAGAAGCGCGTCCATACCGTCAAGATATTTGGATTTCACGGGAATTCCGATAACCGGCAACGTGGTGTTTGCGGCAATCGCGCCCGCAAGGTGTGCCGCCATACCGGCTGCGGCAATCATCACACCGAAGCCATTCTCTCTTGCCGACGACGCAAAGTTCTTTGCCTCAACCGGCGTTCTGTGTGCAGAGAACACGTGTACCTCAAACGGCACCCCGTATTCCTCCAGCGTGTTAATGGCTTTTTCAACGACAGGCAGATCGCTGTCGCTTCCCATAATCACTGCTACTTTTTTCATGTTGAAAGACCAATCCTTTCCAATCCGTTTTGTCGATTCGAAAACAAAAAAGGCAGACCTACCCCAAAGAGATAGAACTGCCCAGACGGCCGACCGAATCATTATTTTCTGCTCCCTTGTGGTTGCCCCACTTGCCGTCAGTCACAGAAAACCTCTTACTGCACTATTATACTATATTTTCATCTAATTGTCAACCGCATATTCCAACTTTTTTGAACAAAAACCGCGTTTATTTTTGCTAAAAAAGCACAAAAAATTCAAATCCCCGTCTGCGACCAACCGTTCCTCGTCATTGTCCATACCGAAGAGATCCCCGACGCGCGGAGAACGGCGCAAGCATCCGAAAAGCCGTACAACAAGGAATCCGCCTCGTGCGCATCGGAGGAAAGCGTTACTCTGCCCCGTTTTTCGGCAATCCGATGCAAGAAAATCGGCAAGGGATACGGCAGGCGGCGGTAGCCGCGCGCCACGGCACCCGTGTTCACCTCAAAGATCACGTCACGCTCCAAAAGCAGATCCAACGCATCGATTGCGGGACCTACGTAACGGGGATCACGCTCGTCAAACCGTGGGAATCGCTCGTTGAATTTCGCAACCAGATCAAAATGTCCCACGATATCACAATCGGTTTTGTCGGCAACGTATGCCACCGTTTCGTAATACGTCCGTGTCAATCGGTACCAATCTCCCCCAAAATGGGAACGGACGGAAGACTCCAAAAGATCAAAGGTATCGTCCACCGAGCAATATTCCCCGTTTTCACACACGTAGTGTACCGATCCGATGCGATAGTCAAAATCTCCCTCGACGAGTGGTGCAAAAAGCTCCTGCTCCACACCGAGTAGGATATGAAGACGGTCGGCATACTCCCGTTGCAGACGGCGCACGTCGCGAGCGTATTGCTCGGTTGAGGTTGGCGACATGGTATAGCCGTTATCAAACGGCGTATAGGAATGCCCCGAAAAGCCCAGTGTATCCATACCCAGGTCAATCGCCTTTTTTACCAGCTCCTCGGGGGTTGCCTTCCCGTCGCAAAATGCGGTATGGGTATGGAGATTGCTCAAAATCCTGCGTTTCATGACTCGGCGGCTTCCCCTGCCTTGGTCTGCTTTGCACCGTACAAGCTGATCTCAATCAGCTCCTTGGAGCGCGCAGAAAGCTCCTCTGCACTCATAGTGCGGACGTCTTGCTTCCCGATAACCTCCAAAATCTCCATCTTCACACGCACGCGACGGAAGATCGCACGCTTGGAAATCAGCTCGGTACCCTTGGTGGACATAACGGCAATGGGGGCGTCGGCATCCTTTGCCAGCACGAACGCGCCCGACTTAAAGCGCAGCAGCTTGTTGGTGCGGCTTCTCGTTCCCTCCGGGTAGATTCCGATATCCACTCCGGTTTCCTGCATACGGTGCGCTGCCGTTTTGAGCGTACGCACCGCACGGACGGCATTCTCGCGATCGATCGCCAAAAATCCCGCGTGGAAAATAAACGGACCAACCAACGGAATTTTAAAATTGGAGGCTTTGGAAATGTAAGCGATTTTTCGGTTTTTCAGAACAGCCAACAGCGTCATGGGGTCAAAATCGGAGCGATGGTTACAAACCACCACGCAAGGCTCATCCGGCATTTTCTCCAATCCCCGAATCTCGACCTTGATGTGAAGAAGCGTCATCACCCACTCCATCGTCACGCGAATCATGAACCGACAAAAGGGCTTCGGCTTGGAAATCGGCTTCTTGGTGGGCAAAAACCAGGTGCAAACCCACAAAAACAGCAAATAGACGATCACTGCCGCAAGATACCCGCCAATCAGCAAAAGCGGAATCCACCAAAGGCTTGAAACCGCGCCGAACGCGTATGTTCCGACCGTAGCAAACACCGACAGCAACAAAAAAATCAAATTCAGCATTTTAACACCTCGTTAACCGTTGATTTTCTTATTTTTCCCGTTTATTTTAACACAAAACGGAGAAAAAGTCAATAGATTTCCGTCTTTCCCTCCTGCCTGTTTTTGCTTGTTTTCTTCACTTGGTTTGATGAATTGCCGTTTTTTTCGAAAACACTTGACTTTTTCGGAATTTATGGTATGATTTAGGATGAAATATTTTAAGATCGAAAGGATCTCTGTGCTTTATGGATATCAAAACCATTCTCTCCGGCATGAAAAACTGCGCCTGCGGAAAAGAACATCCCTGCGACATCGCCTACGTGGAAATCGGTGACGGTGTTTTGGAGCTTTTGAACAAAATCTGCGAGCCGTTTGCAAAAATCCACTTGGTTGCCGACGGCAACACGTACCCTCTGTGCGGTGATAAGGTCAAGGCGGTGCTTGGCAAGAAAATTGCGTCGGAAACCCGCTTCGGTACCGAAATCGTGGTTCCCAACGAGAACGCGCTTGCAAAAATCGAAGCCGATATGCAAGACGGCACCGACTTTATTTTGGGCATCGGCTCCGGCGTTATCAACGATCTTTGCAAGCACGTTTCCTTCCAAAACGGCATGCGTTACGGAATCGTTGCCACGGCTCCCTCGATGGACGGCTATGCATCGGTTGGCGCGGCACTGATATTGGAGGAAATGAAGATCACCACCAATGCCCGCGTTCCCTACGCGATCGTAGCGGAAAGCCGTGTGCTTGCCACCGCCCCCGTGGATATGCTTCGCTCGGGCTACGGTGACATCATCGGGAAATATTCCTGCCTGAACGACTGGAAATTGGCTCGTCTTTTGCGCGGCGAATACTTCTGCGATTTCGTATACGACACGGTCATGGATACCGTAAAATCAACCGAAAATACCGCAAAAGCCATTCTCGCACGCGACCCCGAAGCCATCCGCAACCTGATGGAGGGCTTGGTTATGGTTGGTGTGATGATGTGCTACGTCGGCAATTCCCGTCCCGCGTCGGGAAGCGAGCATCACCTTTCCCACTTCTTTGAGATCACGGGGCTGTTGAACGATACGCCCTATTACCTGCACGGCATCGACGTTTTGTACGCAGCCGCCGTTACCGCAAAGCTGCGCGAGGAGCTGCTTGCCAAAAAGCCTCCCTTTGCCGCTTACGTAAACGACCGCGACGCTCGCAATCAGATGATTCAAAAGGTTTACAGCTCCGCTGCAGACGGCATCATTGCACTGCAGGATAAGGTCGGTCTGTATGCCGATGCGAATACCGCACAGTTTGCCGAGAGATGGGAGGAGATCACAGCACTTCTCCGCGAGGCACCCGATTATCAAACCATGCTGACCTACGTCAACGCAATCGGCTTGGACATCGAAGAGTTCAAGAAATTTTACGGAGAATCGGTCATCCGCGACGCCATTCTGTGGGCAAAGGATCTGAAGGACCGATATACCGTTCTTTGGCTGTCTTACACGCTCGGCATCGACAGCGTAACACTGTAAAGGAGAACACCGACATGAACTTTCAAAACCCTGATTTTTCTGTAATTTCCAACAAAAAGCTTTACATCTTTGATATGGACGGCACCATTTACCTTGGCAATCAAGTATTCCCTTATGCCATCCGTTTTATCAAAAATCTGCGCAAAAACGGCAAGCGCGTGCTGTTTTTCACAAACAACGCATCGCACTCCCCCTCGTTTTATCTGGAAAAGCTGACCCGCCTCGGCTTTGAACCCACGCCCGACGAGATCATGACCTCCGGTGACGTAACCATCGAGTTTTTGCTGCGCCACCGCCCCGGCAAAACCGTTTATTTGGTAGGCACCGAGGATCTGATCGGTACCTTCCGTGAAAAGAACATTCCTCTTTTGACGGGCGACGAAGAGAAAGCCGATATCGTCATCACCAGCTTTGATACCACGTTGACCTACAAAAAGCTGGACGACGCCTGCAGATTGGTTCGCGGCGGTGCGGAATACCTTTCCACGCATCCCGACTTCAACTGCCCCACCGAAACCGGCTTCATTCCCGACAGCGGTGCGATTGCCGCGTTCGTAACGGCATCCACGGGCAAGGTTCCCACCTACTTCGGAAAGCCCTACCCCGAAACCGTTGAAATGATCTGCGAGGCTACCGGCTGCACCAAGGACGAGATGTGTATCTTCGGTGACCGTCTGTACACCGACATCGCCATCGGCAGACGTCACGGCGTCACCGCTATTTTGGTGCTTTCCGGTGAAACCCAGCTTGCAGACGTCGAAGCGGCAGAAGAAAAGGACCGTCCCGACTTCATGTTCGCATCTCTTGACGACGTAGACCGCGAAATGTTCTGATATCGATCCGTAGATAAAGAAGCAGGAGCATCCTCGAAAGCTCCTGCTTCTTTACGTTCTCTGTTATTTTCCCATCATTTTGGAAATTGCCGACGGAACGTGCGCCACGGTATCCGACGCGAGCATACTGATCGTGTTGACGTCGCGCGCGGCAAGCTCGCCCGCAAGACCTGCAACGTACGCACCGCAGGCTACCGTTAAGGGATCGCACGGTGCATAGCCCAGCAGCCCGACAAGAATGCCCGAAAGCACGTCCCCGCTGCCGGCGGTTGCCATTCCCGCACAGCCTCGGTTGACAAGATAGGTGTCTTTTCCGTCGGTAATGACCGTACAAGCCCCCTTGAGCAGCACAATCACACCCCACTGTCGCGCCAGTGCTTCGGCACGTCCGATGGGATCCTCACGAAGGCTTGCGATGGGGACCCCCGACAGACGCTCCATTTCTTTCAGATGCGGAGTCAGTACGACGCGGCACGCGCTTCGCTTGACGATTTCGGAATCCATCTCAGAGAGCGTATTCAAGCCGTCGGCATCGATTACCAGCGGAATGTCGTAATTTTGCAGTACGTGTTGTAAAATCTTCGCGTTTTCGGGAGATCTTCCCCATCCCATTCCGATAGCCAGAGCCGCTTGCCGTGCAAGCAAAGCATCCAACCGATCTGCATCAAAAAGGATGTGTCCGTCGTGATCGGGCAAAACGGCGAGGGTGCTTTCCAAAAGGTACGGTGCAACGCTCGGTGCAATGCTTTCGGGCAAAATCAGCTGTGCCACACCGCACCCCGCGCGCAGAGCCGAGCAGCTGAGATTGGCAAGCTTCACAGCCCCCGCATACTCCCGACACCCGCCGAGAATCGACACGTATCCGTAGTTTCCCTTGTGACTGTCCTCGCGACGCGGCGCAAAAATATGCGAAAAATCCTTGCTTTCGCAAAGAGAAACGCATTCGCCAAAGTGCCCGATTCCAATATCCAAATTTTGTAAAAGCCCAACGCAATCCTTGGCTTGGTTTAACAGAAGCCCCTGCTTGAGCGAGCCGATCGAAAGGGTCACGTTTGATTTGACACAAAGAGGTGACAATCCCGTATCCCCGTTCAAGCCACTGTTGATATCCACAGAAATCACGATCTTACCGCTTTGGTTGATGCGCTTGATCGCCTGTGCAAAAATCCCGTCGGCAAGTCCCCGAAACCCGGTTCCAAAGATGCAATCCACAATTTCGGTGCAATCCGAGAAATCGGTTTTCTCGGTAAAATCGGCAATTTTGACGCCGATTTCCTTGCATTTTCCATAATAATAGGCTCCCTCCTCGGAAAACGAATCCGAAAGCGAATAGACCGTGCAAGCAATCTTTGCTCCATGCAAAAGCACGGCAAGCGCATATCCGTCACCGGCATTGTTGCCGCTGCCGCACACCACTGCCACCGGTCCTTGCCATGCATAGCTTTCAAAAATGCGCGTTGCGGCTCTCTGCATCAGCTCCCTGCCCGAGGTTCCCCGACGGATGGTTTCGGCATCCTCAAAGCGCATCACGCGGGTACTGACCACTCGTTTCATATCCTCACGCCCCTCTCTTTTCCATTATTGTAGCACAAAAAAAGAGTGCCGTCAATAAAATTACCATATTTTTAGGGGTTCCATTTTTGAGGAATTTGACTATAATGATAGAAAAGGCAACTTACGTCCCAATACCGAAAGGAGTGACTTTTGCATGGAACTGATTCGCATCAGCGACCGCAAACTGAAAATCATGCTGACTCCCATGGATATGTGTCATTTTGAGCTTTATCCCGACCGCTTTGGTGAGGATAGTGAGGGAATGCATCGGGCGTTCCGTCTGCTTCTTGACGAGGTGCGACGTCAAACCGATTTTGATGCCGACGACAGCCGCATCTCGGTTCAATATTTCCCATCCCGTGAGGGCGGATGCGAAATGTTCATTTGTAATCTCCACGCAGAGCAGGAAAACGAGGAATCGCGAATCGATGCAAAGCTTCCCTCCGCCAAGCCCTGCACCGAGCTACGTCCCTACAAAAAACGAAACGGAAGCTTTCGACGCAACTGCGCATACCGCTTTGAACGATTGGAGCATTTGCTGTCGGCTTGCCGCCGATTGCTGCAAAACGGTGGCATCACGGAAAGCAGTGTCTACCGCGACGAGGGCGGAGATTACCTATTATTTGTAACGGTGCTTGCCACGTCACCGTACTCCACCCCCGAGGAATTGGAATTTGTGGTCGAATACGGCAGCATCGAAAACGAGCCTCGTTTGCGCGTTTACATACGGGAGCACGCCACGCTGATCTGCCCGTCCGATGCCGTCGCACGTATGGCAGAGCTGGCATAAACCTTTCAAGCAGCATTATCGTGAGCATTCGGTGCAACTGACAAAAAAATCAAGGTCGATCAAATGACCTTGATTTTTTTGTTGCTTTCATATAAAAATCCATCTCGAAACCGCAATTGAAAAGAACGATCGTTTTCCCTTTTACGAATCCGCTTTTTGTCAAATCCCCGTACGGGCAATCTCCGAAACCGCCGCAGCCAATGCGTCCATATCCGATTTTTGATTCCAAAATCCGGGACTTACACGCACGGCTCCGCCCTCCGGCGTTCCCAGCGTTTTGTGTCCGAGGGCTGTGCAATGATACCCCGACCGAACACAGATTCCGCGTTTGTTCAGCGCATCTCCCAGTGCGTCGGCAGGAATTCCATACAGATTGAACAACAACACCGAGCCAACGAGATGCGGCACGTACACGCGTACCCCGCGAATCGATTGCAATCTTTGCTGCAAATAGCGGTTCAACGACGTTTCCTTTTGGGAAATCGTTGCAAGACCGATGCGTTCCACGCATCTGATTCCCTCGCAAAGCCCCGCAATCGCAGGGGTTGGCAGGGTTCCCGCCTCGTATCGTTCGGGGGGTTCCCCCGGCATACTTTTCTCCAAGGAATACACACCACTGCCGCCTTCCATCAAGGTATCGGCGGTCAGGTTCTTCGAAAGCAGTAAAAGTCCGCTTCCCTGCGGTCCCAGAAGTCCCTTGTGCCCCGGCACGCACAACGCATCAATCTGCATCCTCTCTACGTGAATCGGCAAATGTCCCGCAGATTGTGCCGCGTCCACCACGAACAGAATCCCGTGCTCCGCGCAGAGCCTTCCGAGTGCTTCCAAGGGAAGCACCGACGAACAGATGTTGGACGCATGCGCCGCAATCAGCATCCGCGTGTTGGGTCGAATCAAGGCTCGAGTAGCGCGAAGAACCTCCTCTTTGGAGTGATCACGTCTGTGCACCAGCGTTGGAAAAACGTCGTATTCGATCAGCCCCTGTGCCGCCAGCTTGGCAATCGGACGCAAAACCGCGTTATGCTCCAGATCCGAAATCAAAACGTGATCCCCGGTCTTTAAAAGTCCCTTGATTGCCAAATTCAACGACATAGTCGTATTCATCGTAAAAATCACCCGTTCCGGCGCGTCCGAACCAAAAAATTGTGCCGCCGCCTCGCGGCATTCATAGATTTTTTCTGCCGCAGCCGCAGCAAGCGCGTGCGAGCTTCTGCCGGGATTTCCGCAATACTCACGCATACAGCGTGCTTGCTCCTCAATTACCGAAAGCGGTTTTGGGAAGCTCGTTGCCGAATTATCCAAATATATCATACGTCACCGCTTCTGCGTTTCATAAAAATCGCGGGGACGGATTCCCGCGCGCTCAAGAATTCTTCTCACGTTCGCATTCTGTACGCAGTCGTAAGAAAGCGCATACACGCATCCGCGGCTGCCCTTTGCCGAATCAGCCTTGATGACATCACACAGGATCGCCGCCCCGTTCAACACACGCTGTGCGCGCATTGCCTGCGTCACCGAGCCGATCACTGCCATACATTCCTTGGCTTGTTGCATATTTGCACCCCCTTCAACGACAGAATATGCCAAAGTCCGACAACGCGTGCAAATCTTTTGCGGAATTGAATACAAGCCTCCCTCACAGTCGATACTCTTCACGTCAAATAAAAATACCCGATGAAAGGATCGAACGATATGAACAAACCGCAAATTCTGCGCTGCTGCGCACGTGAAATTTTAGACTCCAGAGGAAATCCGACCATTGAAGCCACCGTTTTTCTCTCCGACGGCTCGGTCGGTGTGGCAAGCGTCCCCTCGGGGGCGTCAACAGGGATATACGAAGCCCACGAGCTGCGCGACCAAAACCGCCAGCGATACGGAGGTCGCGGAGTTCAGGAAGCCGCGGTGCAGGTTGCCAAGGTGATCTCCCCTGCGCTTTCGGGGGCTTATGCCTCGGAGCAAACCGAAATTGACCGCATTCTGTGCGATCTGGACGCCACCGAAAACAAGAAAAATCTCGGTGCCAATACGTTGCTTGCCGTTTCTCTTGCCAATGCCAGATCGGCGGCAAATTACTATCACATGCCGCTTTACCGTTATCTCGGCGGTGCTTCTGCCGAGCGTCTGCCGGTTCCCATGATGAACATCCTCAACGGCGGCGCACATGCCTCCAACAACCTTGATATTCAGGAATTTATGATCGCTCCCGTGGGTGCCACCTCCTTTGCTGAGGCACTTCGAATGGGGGCGGAAATCTACCGCATGCTGGGAAAGCTGTTGCGAGCAAGGGGACTTTCGACGTCGGTCGGGGACGAGGGCGGTTATGCCCCCGATCTTACCGATGAAGAGGAGGCACTCGATTTGATCATGCGTGCCATTGAGGAAGCGGGCTACGACACGAGGCAAGTGAAGATTGCCCTGGATGTGGCAGCCGGAGAATGGTACAGCACCGAGGATCATACCTATCATCTTCCTAAGAAGGGCTTGGTCTTCTCTGACCGCGAATTGATCGCGCATTGGGACAAGCTGTCGCAAAAATATCCGATTTTCTCGATTGAGGACGGCTTGGATCAACGCGATTTTGAAGCCTGGAGCAGAATGACGCAAGCACTTGGTGATCGCATTCGGTTGGTAGGTGACGACCTGTTTGTCACCAATGAAAAGCGTCTTCGCGCAGGCATCAAGCAAGGAGCCGCGAACGCCGTTTTGATAAAGCCCAATCAAATCGGTACGCTTTCCGAGGTGCTTTCCGTGATTGAAACCGCAAAGGCTGCGGGATACACGGTGATTCCCTCCCACCGAAGCGGCGAAACCGAAGACACGACGCTTGCCGATCTTGCCGTTGCCGTCAATGCTCCGTTTATCAAATCGGGAGCCCCCTGCCGTTCCGAACGAACCGCAAAATACAACCGACTGTTAAGGATTGAAGCATCTCTCGGTGCAAATGCGCGCTATACCTGCACCGAGGCGGATAAGGAATACAAAAAATAGGAGAAAAACAAAGAATAACCGTCCGCATCAACTGCACAGACGGTTATTCTTTATTGTAGCCGTAGGATTACTCTTCCACCTGACAGGATTGCGACAAGAACGGTTCAAATCTGCACGCGTTCTCTTCCACGTCGTAAAAGGTTTCGTAAAATCCGCATTCCAAGCGTTTGGAGATGGGAGAGCATCGGAACATTCCGCAATGCTGTCGCATAATGGGGAGATAATTCATTCCCGCAAAGATAAAATGCTCGACCAGCGTAATTCCCAAGGTATTCAGATGAGAATTGATCTGATCGGTAAATTGCAGATCCTCCTGCGACGGAATCGCAAGCCCATCGGGATGATTATGCGCCAGCAAGACGGCAGAAGCCTTTAAATTGAGTGACAGCTCGGTAATTTTTCGGAAGGAGGCTTGACTGCAGTTCACGTCCCCCTTTGCCAGCAAAACGCAGTCGATCAGATGCATACTGTTGTTGAAAAGCATCAGATAGACGTGCTCCTCACCGATGCCGAGAAATTTGGGCTGTAAATACTGCGCGATGGTACTCATACGGTCGTACATCTTTGTCGGCTTCAAATAAGACAGTTCGTATCGACGGAGAAGCTCGACCGCAAGTCGAATCAAAAGCGCACTGTTTTCTCCAACTCCGTTCACGCGGCAGAGCTCGTCGGGTGACGCATTCAAGACACCCTTGATACCGCGAAACTCTTGCAGCAAGGCGTGCGCCGTTGGATTGGTATCCACACGGGGAATCGAATAAAACAGCAGCAATTCCAAAAGCTCGTGATCCGCCAAAGAGGACAGCTCCGCTTTCTTTGCCTTTTCCCGCATTCTGTGGCGATGATCCTTATGTATATTAGCGTCCATGTTGCCTATTGTCCTTTTTCGCAATCTTATTTCCGCTTCAATCTGCCGATCACTCTACCCCTGCACTGCACGCTTGTGTACTCCTTGAGCAGGATCGGCGCATACGTGGGATTCAAGGAAATCAATCGGTCGCCGCCGTATACCTTAAAGTATACGTCACCGTCCAACGTGAAGATGCCAAGCTCTCCGCTTTCGATCGAATCGGTATTCTGCACCAGCAGCGTATCTCCGCTATGATACTTCGGCTCCATACTGTTTCCGCTGATCCGCAAAGCATAGTTCGCATCGGCGGTTTTTTCGTTGTTCGGAATCTTAATCGTTTCAGCAACCGCGTTGTCCAAATAGAAGCCGGTACCTGCAGAGGCAGGGATATCGTACAGCGGAATCGGACGCTTGCCCGTACGCGCGGTCGGTTCCCCCGCATAGCGGTTCACCGGCATCGGTGTGGGAAGAATCCTTGCAACCGATTGCTTTTCCCTATGGGCAGGAAGTGCCTCCTCCGACACCCCATCCGACAAGGAAGCCGTGCGTGCAACCTCCTTTTCCAGCACGGTATCGACCAGGCTTTTGCCCCACGAGTCCAGCGTTCGATAGTCTTCTATCAGCGCAATCTCATCCAGGGAAAGCGTATAGTTATGGTC
This sequence comes from Oscillospiraceae bacterium, assembly GCA_015064155.1. Classification (GTDB taxonomy): domain Bacteria; phylum Bacillota; class Clostridia; order Oscillospirales; family CAG-272; genus UMGS1865. The sequence continues at coordinate 58,611 of SVST01000006.1, forward strand.
GTTTTCGGGAGTGCCGCTTACAATATATTCCAAGGAGCATCCCAATGCGCCGCACAGCGCGATCATACTGGAAAGCTTGGGAGAATCACTCATTCCCGCCAAAATTTTGGAAAGCGTTCCCAAGGGGATTCCCGAACGCTCGGCAAGCTGATCGTTGGTCAGCTTTTGTTCATTTTTTATTTTCTTAATTCGGTCCAAATAGGTTTCCATTTTCAACCTCCCGTTCCATTTACGGTCTTATTATAGCACAGACTTCCCGTCTTGTAAAGAGGTTTTTGAAAAATTTTTCTTTTTTTGGAAAAAATCTATTGACAAACCGAAAAAAGTATGGTATACTACGCTTGCAAGAGTTCCAATTATGGTATTTTAGGAGGTCGTTATGAACCGTTATTTTGATAAAAACGAACAATTCAATTCCAATAGCAGAATTTTTGACGAATTTTACAGTGGTGCACAAAAGTCAAAAGAATTGAAAAGATCTGCCCCTTGCGACCTGCGCTCGCGTCTGGCGGACAAGCTTTCCGCGCTTGCCTGCTCCCGTATTTTGCGCGTTGCGAAGGCGGTTACCTTCTCGGTCGTACTGTTCTCCTTTTTGGGTGTCGTAGGTGCTATGGAGCACGGACGACTGGGAATCGGAAGCGGTCTTTTGATCTCGGCTGTTTTACTGGGGCTTGAGTATCTCTGCCTTTGCCGTCACGGCTCGTAAAGCAATTCGGCAAGCGTTTCCCCCACCAATACCGCGGCAAGCTTTGCCTCCTTGGGCGAGTTTGCCGCGGTTCCTATTTCTAAATGAAGAGAATACGGTGCAAGCTCCTGATTCAACGAGGTGGGAGCAAGCTTTACGGGGCGGCAAACCGTAGCGCCGTCAGCGTCCAACCGCGCTCTCAGCTGTAACGCGAGCGCAAGGTTTTTCTCCCACCACTCGCTTGACGACTCGGTTGCGTCGGTCCCGACCACCGCCCTGATCTGTGCAACCTCCTCTTCCCCGTAACACCCCTGCGAACGGATAACCGTGCCGTCGTCCTCGATGACAAGGTCGCGATGCAAATCGATCACGTAGCGGATGGTTGGATAAAGAGTGAGGTACCGACGGATGCTTTCCGCGGCTCGTTGGTAGGAGCCTCCCACCCCCGATGCATCGTAAACCTCGCGGCAGTGAATCGCAACGATTCCAAAGCGGTTTAACGTTTCGCAGAGTGCCTCTCCGACAGCCAGCATATTTTGGGACTCGTCGTCACTTCGGGCAAGATCCCCGAGCTCTCCCTCTGCACGCGCGGCGTCGGACGAAAAATAGCTCTCCGAGGTGTGCGTATGTAAAATCAGCACCAACGGGTCACTGCCCGCCACCGTACCGTCCGGCTTCATTGCAAGCAACGACTGTACGTCGGGAGAAAAGACGCTCTCGTTTTGTAAATAGGCAATTCCCAAGGACGAGCAGGAAAGATCCTCCGTGCGAATCGAAACGATTTCCTCTGCGGAACCGTTCCCCGGCGAATCCTTTTCCGGTGGAACCGCCGTGCCGTCGGGATTCTCGCTCGTTTGTATTTGCGAGGGGGTTCCGTCAATTCCCGCGTGCTCACCAAACCAATCTGCACCGCCCTTGCGGATCCATAGCGTTCCCGCGGCAAATAGTGCCGTCAAAAGCGAAATTCCAATCAAAAGAGTGGCAAACCCACTCTTTTTCCTTTGAAATCCGCCTTCTATTTTGATTTTCTCTGACGTGCTGACGGGCAGAGATTCCAATGAACGGTCTTCCCTTTCCAAAACAGCCCCTCCTTGATCGTTTGAATGGTTTTGCCCTATTTTATGCGAAAATACCGCCTTTTATGCTACTCGCAAAGCTCATGCAACGCTTCGGAAAACGCATAGCAGAGAGCGCGTGACAGAATCCGCGACGCTGCTTTCGTCACAAGATCGCTTTCTTTCAGCGACACAAAAAAGCCGTCCTCGGCAGCCAACACCTCTTGCAGCAATCGGTCCTCTTCCTTTAATCCAGCGCGGAAAAGCGCATCCAAAGCAAGACTCCCCGAATGCATCACCGTAGGAATGCCAATAGAAATCACGGGAACCCCCATGCTTTCCCGATTGATTGCCGCGCGGTGATTCCCCACTCCCGAGCCCGGGCTGATGCCGGTGTCGCTGATCTGTACCGTTGCCGCCAACCGTTCGCGCTGACTTGCCGCCAATGCGTCGACGACCACCAAAACGTCGGGCTTTACCAGCTCCACGGCAACGCGCAAAAGCTCTGCGGTTTCAATTCCCGTCTGTCCCAGCACGCCGGGAGCCAGGATGGAAATCGACGCACATTCCAGCGTTCGGTACAGCTCCTGCTCCTCGTTGCGCAAGTGCCGCGTAGCCGTCAAGCGTTTCACCGTTTGCGGACCGATTGCATCGGCGGTTAAGCTCTCATTTCCAAGTCCCACTGCCAAAACCGAAAATCGGGACGTGACCTCTTTTCCGGCAAGACGCGCCGAAAGCCCCTTTACCTCTCCCGCCAAAAGCCTCGTCAGGCAAAGCTCCGCGTCCTTCGACAGCCGAAAAAAGGGTGCCGAATGAAAAGTCACGTATTCACCGCACGGGCGACCTAACGCACTTGCCGCCGCTTCGGTAACCACCGACAATCGGTCGATTTTAACCGTTCCCACCTGCTCCGTCCGCAGCGTTGCCCCCTTGGGCAGCCGATCGGGCTCCTTGCAGGTTTCACATGCCAAATCGCTTCTTACGTAACAATTCATTTATAAATTCCTCTCTTTCCGTACAAAAAGACACAATTCTGAACATATTTTGCTAAGAAAATTAACAAAATATACATCAAAAAAATCGGGAAGCTATTGAAATCGGAAAGAAAATAGTTTATAATATAGGAGTACATTGGACGCTTTTTGCGTCAAATTCCGATTTTCTACTAAGAGGAGGATTTTTCACACTATGTCAAAACGGATGCTTGCACTTCTTTTGTGTGCCGTCATGCTCGTATCCAGCCTTGCCGGCTGTACGGCAAAGAAAGCCGACGCCAATGAAGATCCCGGTGCGTACATCACCATGTACTTAACCGACGATATCTTTGACTTCGACCCGGCGAATGCGTACACGAATACCGACACGCTCAACGTTGTCAGCTTGATGTTCGATACGTTGTTCAAGATCGATTCCAACGGAAAGGTCACGAAATCTCTGGTTAAGGACTATAAGTTCAAAACCGATAAGGAAACCAAGGAAACCACCCTTGAGTTGGTTCTGAAGGAAACGTATTGGAGCAACGGTACGCGCTTGCAGGCAGAGGACGTTGTCTTCGCTTGGAAGCGTCTGCTTTCCTCTTCCAACGATTACGCCGCAGCTTCGTTGCTGTATGACATCAAGAATGCCCGTGCCGCAAAGGAAGACGACAATATGTCGATCGACAACGTCGGTATTGAGGCAATCAAGATGAACACCCTGAAGATCACCTTTGAGGGTAACGTTGACAAGGATCAGTTCCTTTTGAACCTGACCAGCGTTGCAACGGCTCCGCTTTTGGAAAGCTACGTAACCAAGAACGAGGACTGGGCAAAGAAGCCCTCCACGATGGTTACCAGCGGTCCTTTCAAGCTCGGTAAGATCTACTACAACAAGATGCTCAACGGAAAAACCGAGCGCAAAGAAGAGGACGCTTATGCCAAGGATTCTACCGGAAACTTCAAAGCACCCGACGACAAAACCGGAAAATACTCGACCTACAGTCTTCGTGAGGTAACCTACTTCTATCTGGAGCGCAATCTGTATTACTTCCGTGATCAGGAGCGCGACAGCCTGAAGGCATCGGTTTCCGCTTACCGTATTCTCGTTGACTGCTCTAAGGATGCCGATGAGATTTTGAATGACTACATCAACGGTAAAATCTTCTACATGGGCAGCATCCCACTTTCGCTCAGAGATGAGGATTACGTAAAGAGCCATCAACAGGTTTCCAACGCACTTTCTACTTTCATTCTGTACATGAACCAAAACGCGTTCATTTCGGAAGGCACCTACGAATGTAAGGCTTGCGGTGCAACGGTCAAGCTTTGCGAGCTTGACGATGAGAAGTGTCCAAAATGTAAGGATAAAGAAAAGAAGTTTGTCTTCCATGAAATGAGTGTGGGGAAACCTCTCTTCTCGAATGCGGTCGTTCGTCAATATCTCTCCGCTGTTATTAACCGCGAAGCAATTGCAAACTCGGTCGTTTACGCAGAAGCCGCAACCGGCTTGGTTTCGCCCGGTGTATTTGAAAACGGAAAGATCTCCAAAAAGACCGATTTCCGCACGACCGGCTCTGCTCTGCTCTCTACCTCAGCTATGGATCCGACAGAAGCAAGAAACGTGCTTGTAGCGAACGGCATCGTTCCCGATAATTATCATTTCTCGATCAAGGTTGCCGAGGATGACGAGGTGAACGTAGCAATCGTTGAGCAGATTGCCGCAGCATGGTGTAAAATCGGCTTTGACGTTACCGTGAAAAAGGTACAGCCGATCGTTAACAACGACTACCTCAAGGAAATCCAAACGGAACCCGATGATGTTTGTGACGACCGTTTGCTGGAAGCATTGCAGAGAAACAATTACGAGGTTCTCGCAACCGATTACCTCGCGTTCACCGCAGGTGCCGATTCGGTATTGATGAACTTTGCATCCTCTTTCTCGGGTATGGCTCTGGATATGGAAACCGGACGCTTGAAAACGCATACCACCGGTTACATGAGCGTTGAGTATAACACCCTGATGGAAGCAATCTACTATCTCCCCTACTACGCAAGTCTGCAGTCCTATGACACCGACAGAAACCTGTACAGACGCGCATTCAATCAGCAGCCCTACGTAGAAGCAGGCTTGACGTACACCGAGAAAGCAATTCTCTACGTGTCCGACATCACCACCTCTACTCGCGCAGAGACGCAAATTGACAGCACCACGCTGCAAAAGGTAGCAACCGCTACGACAGCCGCTGCGGCATTGGATGAGCTGTTCGTTTCCATGAGAGAAGCGAATTTCGAGCTCTCTCGCGCATATTCCGTCATCGGCTCCGCATTCTTGAGTGAAGAGCGAGTAAACGCAGCACTTGCCGATGCAGAAGCCGCAAAAGATGCCGCTAAGGAAGCAATCATTAAGGCAAGCGAGGCTACGGTTGAAGCCAACAAGGCAGCAAACAAAGCCAACGAAGTAATTCAGGCTCAGGCTGCTGCCGCTAAGGAAACCATGAATGCAGCACTTGCAACCTTGGTTGAAAAGGCTGAGGCATTGGAAAATCTCTTCCGCACCATTCAGGAAGAAGTAAAGACGCTTGCGCAAAGACAAAAGGGCAATACCTTGTACGAGCTGATGGGACAAATTTACGCACAGAACGGAATTACCCCCACGACCGATTCCTCCAAGTGGGCTGCACAAAAGGCAACTCTCTTGCACAAGGCAGAAGCGCTTTTGATGACCGATCTGCCCGTAATTCCCGTTGTATTCAACAAGAATGCCGTTATGTACAGCGATCAGCTGTCCAGCGTAAACTACAAGTTTACTTCCTACTACACCCCCTACTACTTCACCAAGACCTCTTTGAAGAACTATAAAGAGTACACCTACTACAGCGAATCGCAAAAAGCAACCGTTTCCCTGTTCTCCGACTTCCCCAACATCGACTGGTCGAAGATCGGTAAATAAGCTTTTGAGAGCAACCGCAAATCGCGGTTGCTCTTTTTTGAGTTTTTCAAGTCTTTATAACTCTTATAACTCTTTTTCGTTCTTTTTTATAAAAAAACTTGACAAACAAAAAAAAGTATGGTATACTATTTCGGTAAAGAAAATGCGATGAAAAAGTTCGCCACCAAAGATCAGTATCACAGAGAGTGCCGCCTTGGCTGTAAGCGGTATATACAACTTTGCTTGGCATTTCGCTTTGGAGCAGATCGAATGAACACGTCGGCATGGCGCCAAGTTCGATACGGTGGGCACCGTTATATGCCGTCAAAGTGTTGGCTTTGAGCCGAAATTCGGGTGGTACCGCGGGTCGCATGCGTCTCGTCCTGATTATGGACGGGCGTTTTTTTGTTGCCTCCATTCCCCCCTATTCCATCGAACAGCCAGAAAGGAAGTATATTAAAATGAAAGAAAAACTGTCAAAAATTCTTGATGAAGCATTGGCATTGGTGCAAGCTCCCGATGCCGATATTGAACAAATCAAGATCAAGTATTTAGGCAAAAAGGGAGAGCTGACCGCCGTTTTGCGCGGAATGGGTGCCTTGTCCGCAGAGGAGCGTCCGATCGTCGGACAGCTTGCAAACGAGGTTCGTGCGCAGATCGAGGCTGCCATCGGAGAAAAAACCAAGCAGCTTCAAGCAAAAGCCCTGGAGGAAAAGCTCAAGGCAGAAAAGCTGGACGTCACAATGCCCGGAAAAGCGTTGCCGATGGGTCATATTCACCCCCTGACGCAGGTACAGCGCGAGCTGGAAGAAATCTTTATCGGCATGGGCTTTTCGATTGCCGAGGGTCCCGAGGTGGAATTGGATTACTACAATTTCCAAGCACTCAATATTCCCGAAAACCACCCTGCACGCGATACGCAGGACACCTTCTACATTTCCGATAACGTCCTGCTGCGTTCGCAGACCTCTCCCGTTCAGGTTCGTACCATGGAGCATCAGAAGCCTCCGATCCGCGTGATCTCGCCCGGTCGCGTATACCGTTCCGATGCGCTGGACGCAACCCACTCTCCCCTTTTCCATCAATTGGAGGGTCTTGTGGTAGACAAGGGGATTACAATGAGCGATCTGAAAGGAACCTTGGAGATTTTTGCGAAGAAAATGTTTGGAGAGGGCACGAAGATCCGCTTCCGTCCCCACCACTTCCCGTTCACCGAGCCTTCGGCTGAGGTTGACGTTTCCTGCTTCGTTTGCGGCGGAAAGGGCTGCAGACTTTGCAAGGGTGAGGGCTGGATCGAGATCCTCGGCGCAGGTATGGTACATCCCTTTGTTCTCTCGAACTGCAACATTGACCCCGAAGAATACTCGGGCTTTGCATTCGGTATGGGTATCGAACGTATTGCCATGACCAAATACGGTGTTGACGATATCCGTTTGTTCTACGAAAACGACGAACGCTTCCTCAAGCAGTTCTGATAGGAGGGAATTGAACTATGAATCTTTCAAGAAATTGGCTTTCGGATTTCGTCAACGTTGACGATATCGATAATAAAACCTACTGTGACAAGCTGACGCTGACCGGCTCCAAGGTAGAGGGCTTTGAGGTGCTTGGCGACGACATTGAAAACGTAGTCGTTGCAAAGGTAACAAGCATGGAAAAGCACCCCGATTCCGATCACCTTTGGATCTGCCGCTTGGATGCGGGCGAGAAAGCAGGTCACGACATTCAAATCGTAACCGGAGCGCAAAACGTGTTTGTCGGCGCGTTGGTTCCTGCTGCGATCCCGGTTGCAAAGCTTCCCGACGGCATTGTAATCAAGGACGGAAAGCTGCGCGGCGTTGAATCTCACGGTATGCTCTGCTCAATGGGCGAATTGAAGCTGACCACCCATGAATGCCCCGGAAAAGAAGAGAACGGCATTCTGATTCTTGACGAGGAATTTGAAAACCGCGTCGGTGACGATATTCGCGACGTATTGATGCTGAAGGATACCACCGTGGAGTTTGAGATCACCTCGAACCGCCCCGACTGTCTTTCCGTGATCGGTCTTGCAAGAGAAACCGCGGTCAGCTTTGACCGTGAAATGAACGTCCCCACCCCCGTTGTAAAGGGCTCCGGCGACGGTGATAGCATCAATAACTATATCAAGGTAGGAATTTCCGCGCCCGATCTCTGCTACCGTTATGCGGCAAGAGTGGTCAAGAACGTAAAAATCCAGCCCTCTCCCATGTGGATGCGGATGCGCCTCCGTGCCGCAGGCGTGCGCCCGATCAACAACATCGTTGACATCACCAACTACGTCATGCTGGAGTACGGTCAGCCGATGCACGCTTTCGATTACACACAGCTCGAAGGGGCTGCAATCGACGTTCGCCGTGCCGCAAACGGAGAATCGTTCCGTTCCTTGGACGATATCGATCACACGCTGGATTCTTCCATGCTGGTCATTGCAGACAGCAAAAAGGCTTGCGCGCTTGCCGGTGTTATGGGCGGTGCAAACTCCGAAATCAAGGATTCTACCAAAACGGTCGTGTTTGAATCGGCTTGCTTTAACGGTGCGTCGGTTCGTGTAACCGCCAAGAAAAACGGGATGCGTACCGAATCCTCCGCACGCTTTGAAAAAGGCTTGGATCCCGAAAACTGTATGGCAGGCTTGGAGCGTGCATGCGAGCTGGTTGAGCTGCTCGGTGCAGGTGACGTGGTAAACGGCGTCATCGACGTATATCCCAATCCCGCAGAAGAAACCGTGCTTCCCTTTACCCCCGCGCGCTACAACCAATTCCTTGGCATGAAAATTCCCGAGGAGCACATGGTCACCACGCTGACCCGTCTTGGCTGTAAGATCGAAAACGGCAGCATTCGCGTGCCGTCCTTCCGTGCCGATCTTGGCTGTATGAACGATATTGCCGAGGAGGTTTGCCGTATCTACGGATACGATCAGATCGAATCCACGGGTATGACGGCAGAAACCACGCTTGGCGGCAGAACTGCCGTTCAGCAGTTTGAATTGGATACCGAAGCAGCAATGGTCGGTATGGGACTTTCGCAGATCCACACCTTCTCCTTTATCAGCCCCAAGTATTACGACAATATTCGCATGCCGGTCGACTCGCCCCTGCGCCGTTCGGTGGTGATCTCCAACCCCTTGGGCGAGGATACCAGCGTTATGCGTACCACGGCTCTCCCCTCTATGATGGAGGTTTTGGCAAGAAACAATAATTTCAACAACGAAACGGCTCGTTTGTTTGAAATTGCTACCATCTACCTGCCCCGCGAATCGGCAAATGAACTGCCCGAAGAGAAAAAGGTTCTCACCGTCGGTCTTTACGGTGCCACCGATTTCTACGCCCTGAAAGGCATTTGCGAAAACATGCTGACCTTGGCAGGCATCAAGGACGCAACCTTTACGGCTTGCACCGAAAATCCCTCTTACCATCCCGGCCGCTGTGCCGTGATTTTGGATCAAACCGGAAAACAACTTGCCGTTTTCGGTCAGGCACACCCCCTGATGGCAGAAAATTATGGGCTTTCGATCCCCGTTTACGCAGCAGAAATTGATTTCGATGCAATTTTTGCGTGCGGAAATACCAAGAAAGCGTATCAACCCCTGCCGAAGTATCCCGCAACCACCCGCGACTTCTCTTTCGTTTGTCCCGAGGAGATGGAAGTGGGCGCGATTGAGGGTGTCATGGCAAAGGCAGGCGGAAAGCTGGTTGAAAACGTGGCTTTGTTTGATATCTACCGCGGTCCTCAGCTCGGCGAGGGCAAAAAGTCGGTTTCCTTGCGCGTTACCCTGCGCGCGGCAGACCGTACGCTCACCGTTGAAGAGGCAGACAAGGTCAGCAAGAAGATTCTGAACGATTTGAAGTTCAAGATGGGACTGGAGCTGAGAGGCTGATTATGAAAGCTGTTGATACCAAGTTTTTCCCCGGTTGGGTCAGAAAATCGATCACCTTTACGATCGACGACGGAAACGTCCGCTTGGACCGCAAGTTTTTGGATATCACCGAGCCTGCGGGGCTGAGGGGTACGTTTAATCTGCATACGCCACTGAAACGGCTGGACGCACAAGGCTACCGCGATTTTTACCGCGGCTATGAGATCGCGAATCATTGCAAATACCATGCCTACGGAATGACCCCCGAAACAAAACGTCCGATCAAAAACGAGCCCTTTGACAGAGAAACCGCCGATAAAGCCTGCCTTTATCCCGATGAAAAAGAAGGTCTTTACCGCGTTTACACCTATAATTGGTGCTACGCTGCCACCAACGAGGTCTATATGGACTGCGTGCGCGCGGCTACAGAAGAGCTGGAGGACGTTTTCGGGAAAGGAACGGTCAAGGACTACGTTTGGCCGTGCGGTGAACAGCATAATGCCGCTTTAATCGAAAAGCTCAAGGTGGAGGGCGGCTTCCGTTCAATCCGCAAAACCGGTTGCATCGGTGCAGATTCCGGCTTTGCAATGCCTGCCGACCGTATGGCTTGGAGCTACAATGCCAACAATTCCAATCTTCGAGAGCTTTCCAAGGCTTTCGACGAATATCCAGATGACGGTCACCTGAAATTTTTCTGCTTCGGCGTTCACTCCCACGACTTTGAAAATGCAAATTGTTGGGATGTGCTGGAGGATTTCTGCCGCGATCTCGGAAACCGCCCGAACGACTTCTGGTATGCCTCAGTTGGAGAAATCTTTGATTACGAGGATGCCGTCAAGGCATTGACGGTCACCGAAACCGAGATCAAAAACGACTCCCCGATCGATCTGTACGTCAAGATCGACGGCGAGCCCGTGATGATCAAAGCAAATTCGGTTTATACACTTTAAAAAATTTACACTATGAGCGACCATTGATCATCCTGCGAATAATCAAAATTGCTACACAGCAAACAACAAATAACCCCGACAGATTGTAAAAAGGTCCGTCGGGGTTATTTTACGAATGTAACAGAAGTGCGTTGTCCAACTCTTCGAATGAGTTAACCTGTTCTCCCGCATACTGTTCATTGTATCTATTAAAAAGAATAGCGTTTATTCCGAGCTTTTGAGCAGATAATATATTGTTTATGCTATCGTCAATAAACAAGCATTCATTGGCATTTGCTTGTATTTGTTTTAACGTGATGTCGTATATTTGCAAATCAGGCTTTCTACAATGTACTTCTCCGCTGACTATCTTGTGTTTGAAATACTTATCCAATCCGAAAAATTTTGTTATATATTTACTCCATTCGGCAACATCTGTAGATAATAAAACAAAATCGTATCGCTTGTAATATTTCTCAGCAAAAGAGATAAAAAACTGATCAAAAGATAAATAGTTTTCAATGTAATTTTTCATATGGTATTCGGTATCTTTATAGCCCAATGCGGACAGAAAGTGGTGGGAACTAATTTCTCCCAAGCCTGCTTTGGCAAACAATTTTTCCTTTTCAAGCAAAGTTTTTATTCTCTCATGTTCTGAAGCCTCAAAATGTTCATACGTATAGGGTATAAAAATTCCCGTTCTTTCCTTTAATATGACTCCGTACATATCAATTATTAAAGTTGTTATAGTATTAGACATAACATAAATGCTCCTTAATCAAATTGCTTTTTTATCGCCGATTCGCTTTTGCAAAGAAATTGGGTAAATCCCATACTCCTATTCCTCTGTGTGTAAATGGTCATATTGCCAACGAATCGGATTTTCATAGATATACTTTATGTGTTCTTCGTAATCCTTGCAATTCCTAATAACATGATCAATGAAACGTTTTTGCCAAATTGAAAAACCTATACGCTTTGTAATATATCCCTTTAATTGTTGAACCACCCTCGACATTGTAGGGGCGACCATCGGTCGTCCGTATTCATCGGCACGAATAATCAATAGCAAATGAATATGATCAGGCATTATCACATAATAATCGACATCTATTGCAGGATATGTTGAAGAAATATTGTTTATAGCTTCATCAACAATAATTCCATATGTTGATAAAGCAATATCTTGCGGACGACTAATAGTCGTCCCTAGGTTTTCCCAAAAATAATTACGTCGTTCTGATGTGCATATTGTCAAGAAATATCCCCCCGGCGAACTATAGTCATAATTTTTGAGCCGTATATCTTTTCTTTTCGGTAATTCTGTTTTGTTATCCATATTCATCACCCATACAATTATAACACAAATCGGCAGAGAAAACAATATCTCTGCCGAAAATTGTGGGTGTATAGGTTCTTCGTAAGACGTGCATGCACGTCCGCGGACGACCGATGGTCGTCCCACTTATAAAAAACGACTTAACCGAGAACAGACGACCGATGGTCGTCCCTACACTTATGAAAAACGACTTAACCGATAGCGGACGACCGATGGTCGTCCCTACACTTATGAAAAACGACTTAACCGATAGCGGACGACCGATGGTCGTCCCTACACTTATGAAAAACGACTTAACCGATAGCGGACGACCGATGGTCGTCCCTACTTATGAAAAACGACTTAACCGATAGCGTTTTTGACCGGATTAAAAATACATAGTAAGGTACTGCTTGGTATTCTCGATCATCTCGTCGAACATTTTGCGCGCGTCGGAAAGCGAGCAGGTTACCAGCGGATCGGCTGCAAATGCTGCAAAAGCAAGATTCAGATCGCGCTTTTCAACCGCCTCCAAAATCACCAGCTGCTCGTTGCAGATTCTCGAAACCAGTTGATTGACAACGGGAGGAATCTCCCCACTCATAACGGGGGACACACGGTCACGCGTAAACTGTGCGTTGGTTTCTACTACGGCACCCAGGGGAAGATTCGGAATCTGTCCCATATTGGGAATGTTTACGTTCGTCACCAAGTCGCCAAGCCCCAACAAGGCACGCATCTGGATCACGCCCTCTTCGCCCGTGACGCGGAGCTGAAGTGCTTCTTCCCCGCTGATCAGGCGCGCCGATTTTGCCAAACGCTCCTTCAGATCATTTTTTCTCCATGCAACGGTGGTCAAGCCGAATTTCATGTCCTTGACACGCTCGGGGCTTTCCAAGTACCATTTTCCGGGGCAAAATTCCGCCAGGTGACGGTCACCTGCCGCCGCAATGTATCCCGTTCTCAAGAAAAGATCCATTTTTACCATCTCGGCAGATTTAAAGGTGCTGTTCATCCAGTTTTTATCGGCAAGCACGGGATTTCCCTCTTTTGCGTGCTTCTCACAGTATGCGCGATAGATCGGAAGCAGATCAATATCGCGATAATGTGCAGCAGTCAACCATGTAAAATGGTTCACACCCACAACGTTGACCTTGATCTCCTTGTGATGTACGTTGGCAATTCCCATCTCGGAATTCAAAACCAGGGACAAGAACTTTTGCGTTCCAAACACCTCATGACAGCAGCCGAACGCCTTGATTTCGGGGAAAGTCTTGTAGAGCTGGCTGACACAAAGCGTCATGGGGTTGGTATAGTTGATGACCCACGCATTGGGCGCATACTCCTTGATTGCCAAAGCGATCTCTTCCATCATGGGAAGCGTGCGCAACGCACGAATGATGCCGCCGGGACCGGACGTATCACCAACCGACTGATAAATGCCGTATTTTTCGGGGACGTGTACGTCGGATTCCATCTCGTCAAAGGTTCCGGGCAGGATCGAGATTACTACGAAATCGGCGCCCGTTAAAGCCTCCCCAATCGTCTTCACTGCGCGATAGCTCCATTTTGCAACTGCGCCCTCTACCTCATTGTATTTGTTTCCGATAATCTCGTTGTTTTTTGCCGCTTGAAAATCAATATCGTACAGATAAACGTCACCCGTCATGTCGGGACAGGTTGCCAGATCCGACATGAGTCCCCACGCCCAACCGCGCGAGCCGCCTCCAATATAGGCAATTTTAATCTTCTTTACTTGTTCCATTTTATCATCCTCCTTTTTTGTTCGCTAACAGTATACAGTATTTTTTTCTTTTTTTCTATTGATTTTTTGCTATATTTGTAAAAAAACAAGAATATTTTGTTGCGTTTTACAAAGAAATGTGTTATAATAGGGTGAGGTGAACCGTATGAAGCAAAAAAAGAAACGACCGATCCCATTCTATGAAAAAACCGTGCGAAGCTCGCCACACAAAATGCTACACGCACACTTCCATGAGAAACACGAGCTTTATTACTTAGAAAAAGGAAAAACGAAATATTTTATTGAGAATGAGCTTTTCCTTTTGGAAGCGGGAGATATGATCTTTGTTCCCAAGCAAACCTTTCATAAGACCGATAACAGCGAAGACAGCGGAGTGGAACGAATCCTATTTACCTTTGACGACGCGGATCTCGGAGAAGATATGCAAAAATATCTCTCGCTTTTGTACAAACAAAAGCTGATTCGCATGCCCCCCGACAAGCAATACGAGGTACAAAGCATTTTTCGGCAAATTTCGCAAGAGGAAGAAAAAAAACAAATTGATTATGCAAAAATGCAACAGCTTTATTTCAAGCAGTTGTTGATTTTGATCTCGCGTCACTGTGAAAAAGCTCCCGAAGCCTCGCAGGATCCCACCCTTATGCTGGTACAGGACATCGCAAAATACATCAGTGAGCACGTATCTGCCGATCTTTCGCTCTCCGCACTTTCTCGAAAATATGCCTTGAGTGCCTGCTACCTTTCCCGAACCTTTAAAGAAAATACCGGCATTGGATTGAACGAATATATTAACATTTCGCGTATCACACTGGCGGAGCAGATGCTTTTATCCTCAAAAATGACGGTTACCGAGGTATCATTCGCCTGCGGCTACAACGACAGCAATTATTTTTCATCGGTCTTCAAAAAGCTCAAGGGAGTCACCCCGAAAAAATATATGCTGACGCAAGCAAAAAAATAAAAAAGGTTCTGCATAGCACAGTATCCTGCAAGATACCGCGCCGTGCAGATCCTTTTTTTATTTGTTCGGTATTTTTTTCAGATAAGCAAAGGTTTCGGCTTCGCCCTTTTCGGCAAGCATCAACAGCCAAGATTCCAAAAGATCCGCCGTTTCGGCATGCATCTTTTTGCGCGCGTTTCCCCGTTGAAAATAGGACAGCGGATGCGCGTCGGTATAGTTTTTCCCTTGGTAAATCTTGCTTGCCGCCACACGGTCGCAAAACATTTCCTTAACGTAGCGCACGGGCATGGGAACCGGCTCGTACATCTTGGTTGCGGGATTCAGATCGTTCCAATATTCAAAATGATGGCGGTTTCTGCCCTTATGATGCATCCACGCATAGGAAAACCCGTAGAGCTCGCGTTCGCGCTCGTTGGGACTGCGTGTTCCCTGATAGTATTTTGCGCCGGGGATAAATTCCGCGGGCGTGTATTTGGACAGATCGTGAAAAAGCCCCTGCCAGCCAATCCCTGCGCGGAAGCAGTGTGCAATCACGCGGTGACGGTGCTTAGTGATCGTTTGAAAATGGCGAAACGGATGCGGCATACTGTTCTCTCTCTTTTCCTGTTGATGTTACCTATTATAGCATTTTCGCACGCAAAAGTCAACAAAAATCGGTTCGTTATTCAAAAGTTTATGGAATCGTTAACAGAAAAAATATTTTGAAAAGACTTTACAAAAATAGGAAAGTATGCTATAATGAAAGAGCCAAACAAATTTCATAAAGCAATCATAGGGATATTTTTATCTTTTTTCAAGGGGATAAATATGCCTTTTTTGGGCATGCCTATAACTAAGTGGATTTTGAAAAAACGCAGATTCCATTCATGGTTATAGGTATGGCGAAATATCCGTATGCTTGCTTGAAATTTGTTTGGCGACAATCGGAGTTTGCGTTTTTCGGTGTGCTGACTTCGGTTGGCACGCCTTTTTTAATTTCACCGATAAAATACACCTTTAAGGAGAAAAAAATGAAACATCAAAACAAACAATCAAGCAAGCTATTCGTCGTCACAGCCTTTTTCCTTTCTCTTATCATGATCCTTTCCTCTTGCTCGTTTTTCCACAAACACTCGTATGATGAATGGAAAACCTATATAGAACCAACCTGTACCGGAGGCGGAAGACAATCAAGACAATGTAGTTGCGGAAATGTGGAAATGAGGAATATTCCTGAGCTTGGGCACAACATCGTAGAAGGTATGTGCACAAATTGCAAAATGATTTTCGACGCTCAGCAAGCACTTATCCATTACGTAAAAACAAATGGCACAAAAAGCGATTCCGGTAACAAATACTCCATAAGTATGAACGTTGCAGGAGATGATCACAAGCAAATTCTCCGTTTTGATGCCGACAGTTCAAATTTAGAATTTATTGAAACATCAGCATCCACAATCACCCAAGTAATCGTAAATCCGAATGACAGCTACCAGACCATCGGGTTGGTCTTTACGGTAAGTGGTTCGGTCTATTATGCTTCTGCCTCTATCTATGCAAGTAGTTTTGACGTATATAATCCTATCATATTTAGTTATACCAGTGATGCCCCGATATCATTGCGTGAACTTTTAACAGCCACCACAGCAAGCTTGTTGCATAACTTTATAACCGTTCTGGAGAAAACAGAAACCGGAATTACAATGGATATGCTCAACTTTAAATTGGTCGAATAATTTTAAAGCTCTATTTGACCGTACGATATTTTATGAAAAGGCGTGGGGGAGAGGGTACTTTTTTCAAAAAGTACCCTCTCCCCCACAAACATATTCGTTATCCTTACAGCGTTGCCGCCATGACAGCCTTGATGGTGTGCATACGGTTTTCGGCTTCGTCGAAGACGATCGACTGTGCCGATTCGAACACCTCGTCGGTAACCTCCATGCAATCGATCCCAAACTGCTCGTAAATCTCCATTCCAATCTTGGTCTTGAGGTCATGGAACGCGGGCAGACAGTGCATAAAGCGGCACTGCTCTCCTGCGGTATCCATGAGAGTCTTGGTCACACGGTAAGGCGAAAGTGCTTCAATACGCTCCTTCCAAACCTCGGCAGGCTCGCCCATCGACACCCAAACGTCGGTGTAGATCACGTCAGCACCCTTGACCGCGGTCTTTGGGTCTTCATTCAGCTCGATCACAGCACCCGTTTCCTTAGCAATCTCGCGGCAGGTTGCCACCAGCTCGTCGTTCGGGAAATACGCCTTTGGTGCGCATGCTACAAAGTGCATGCCCATCTTTGCGCAACCAACCATCAAGGAGTTGCCCATGTTATAGAGTGCATCTCCCATATAGACCAGCTTTTTGCCATTGAGCGAACCAAAATGCTCACGAATCGTCAGAAAATCGGCAAGGATCTGCGTGGGATGGTATTCGTTGGTCAGACCGTTCCATACGGGAACGCCTGCGTTTGCCGCCAGCTCCTCTACGATCTCCTGACCGAAGCCGCGGTACTCGATGCCGTCAAACATTCTGCCAAGTACACGCGCGGTATCGGCAATGCTCTCCTTTTTTCCGATCTGCGAGCCCTGGGGATCGAGATATACGGGATGCATGCCAAGGTCTGCCGCTGCTACCTCAAAGGCGCAACGGGTACGCGTGCTGGTCTTTTCAAACACCAACGCAATATTTTTACCCTCGCAAAGACGGTGCGCTTCCCCGTTCTTCTTTTTTTGCTTGAGCTCTGCCGCAAAATCCAACAATGCCTCAATTTCGGCAGGCGTAAAGTCAAGCAGCTTCAAAAAATGACGATTTTTCAAAAACATAATCTTCTCCGTAAATTAAACGCAAGCGCGTTTGATAATTTCAACTGCCTCGGCAAGAATCTCCATCGGGATATTCAAGGCGGGCAACAGACGTACCTTATCCTTGGCGGTCAGGCACAAAACGCCGTTTTCCATGCAAGTCTTCAAAACCTCTGCGGCGGGCTTTTTGGTTTTGATACCAACCATCAACCCAAGTCCGCTGACACTCTCCACTCCCTCGGCATTCTTCAAGGAATCAAACACAAATCGGCTCTTTTCCCGAACGTCTGCCAAAAAGGCATCGTCCATTCTCGAAAGGATGCTGACCGCCCCCGCGCAAGCCACGGGATTTCCGCCAAAGGTCGATCCGTGATCGCCAAAGCCCAAAACCGCCTCGGCTTTCTCGCCCAAGAGAGCCGCACCCAGCGGAAGACCTCCGCCGATTCCCTTTGCGGTCGTCACCACGTCGGGGCTGATACCGTAATTCATATACGCATAAAGCTCACCCGTACGTCCGTTTCCGGTTTGCACCTCGTCGATCATCAGAAGAATATCCTCGCGCTTGGCAATGGCTTCCACTGCCTGCAAATACTCCTTGGAAAGCGCAATTACACCGCCCTCGCCTTGCACGCACTCCAAAAGGATGCCCGCAACGCGATGCTCACGAACAAGCGCCTCCAACGCTTCGATATCCTCTGCGGGCGCATGGACAAAGCCGGGTGTCAAGGGTTGGAACAGCTCGTGATAATGCTCCTGCCCCGTTGCGGCAAGCGTGGTCAGCGTTCTGCCGTGAAAGCTGTTAACAAGTGTGATGATCGTGGAATATTCGGGTCCCTTTTTCTCGGCGGCATATTTTCTCGCCACCTTGATGGCACATTCGTTGGCTTCCGCCCCCGAATTGCCGAAAAAGACCTTCTTCATACCGGTGCGCTCGCACAAAAGTTCTGCAAGACGAACGCAAGGCTCGGTATAATAGAGATTGGACATATGCTGTACGCGATCAAGCTGTGCGGTCACAGCCTGCTTCCACGCATCATCGGAAATACCAAACGAGGTAACACCGATGCCCGATCCCATATCGATATAGCGTTTTCCCGCGGCATCAAAAACCTCTGACCCCTTGCCGGACACAATCTCCACGGGGAAACGGTTATAGGTATTGGCAACGTATGCCTTGTCACGTGCAATCAGCTCGCTCATCTTGCGCCTCCCGTCACCATGGTACCGGCACCCTCATCGGTCAACAGCTCCATCAGGATGGAGTGTGGTACGCGTCCGTCCATAATAATGACATTTTGCACTCCCTTTTCAATTGCCTCAATACAGCAATCGATCTTCGGGATCATACCGCCCGAGATCACACCGCTTGCCTTCAGGGCATTCGCCTCGGCAACCGTGATATTTGGAATCAGCGTGGTAGGATCATCCTTGTCGCGCAAAAGTCCCTCGATATCGGTCATCATAATCAAACGCTCTGCCTGCAAAGCACCCGCAACGTATGCGGCGGCGGTATCACCGTTGATGTTGTATGCATTGCCCTCTCGGTCACAGCCAACGGTGGAAATCACGGGAATATAGCCCTTTTCCAAAAGGTCTTCCACGGGAGAGATGTTGATATTCGTGATTTTTCCAACGTAACCCAGACGGGGATCCTTCATTTGGGATTCGATCAGACAACCGTCCATTCCCGAAATTCCCATTGCCTTGCCGCCCTTCATCTCCAAAAGATTGACGAGCGTTTTATTGACCTTTCCCGCCAGAACCATTTGCACGATGTCAACGGTTTCCTTGTCGGTTACACGCAATCCGTCCACAAATTCGGGCTTCTTGCCAAGCTTCTGCATCAGCTCCGAGATTTCGGGACCTCCACCGTGAACCAGCACGATCTTGACACCGATCAGCCACAGAAGCACGATGTCCTCCATGACCTGCTGCTTGATCTGCTCGTTTACCATGGCATTTCCGCCGTATTTCACAACGACGATCTTTCCTGTATAACGCTTAATGTGCGGCAGAGCCTCGGTTAACACCTGGGCGCGCTGTGCGTTTGAAAAAAGATTTCCCATTCTAACTCCTCTTATTCGGCATTACGTGCGGTAATCGCCGTTAATCTTCACGTAATCGTAGGTCAGGTCGCAGCCCCAAGCCGTAGCGGCATACGCACCTTTACCAAGAGATACCAAAATTTCGATTTCGGATTCCAGCAAAATCTCCTTTGCCTTTTCCTCGGAGAAATCAACGCCGGCTCCGTTTTTGCAAACGGCGATCTCACCCTTTGCACTGCGGAAGGATACGTCAACCGCCCCCACGTCAACCGACGCGCCGCTGTAACCGATCGCGCACAACACGCGACCCCAGTTTGCATCGGAGCCAAACATTGCCGCCTTCACAAGACTGGAGCAAATGACGCTCTTTGCAACCGTCTTCGCGGTCTGCAAGGTGTCCGCCCCCGATACGTGGCACTCCAGCAGCTTGGTTGCACCCTCGCCGTCACCCGCGATCATGCGGCACAGATGAACGGTAATGGTGTTCAATGCCTTCATGAAGGCATCAAAATCGGCACTTTCCTCACAAATTTCCTTGTTGCCTGCCTCTCCGTTTGCAAGAACGGTTACCATATCGTTGGTGGAGGTATCGCCGTCGATGCTGATCATGTTAAAGGTTTCGGTGATATCCGAGGACAGTGCCCGGGACAGCATCTCGGAGGAAATTGCCGCGTCGGTGGTAATGAACACCAGCATGGTTGCCATGTTGGGATGGATCATACCGCTTCCCTTTGCAATACCGCCCATGTGGCAAATCTTTCCGCCAATCTCAAATTCCACCGCGATCTCTTTTTTCGCAACGTCGGTGGTCATAATGCCCTCTGCCGCCGCTTCACCACCCTCGGTGGAAAGACCTGCAACCAACGCGGGAATACCGTTCACGATCGGCTCAAGATTCAAGGGCTGACCGATCACACCCGTGGAGGCAACCACAACGTCGTTTGCATCGATCTTCAGCTCGCTTGCAAGAGCGTCGCACATTTTTTCGGCAATTTCAATACCGTTTGCATTGCAGGTATTTGCGTTTCCGCTGTTGCAGATCACAGCCTGTGCCTGACCGTTTGCAAGATGTGCTTTGGTCACGATCAGAGGCGCGCCCTTTACCAGATTGGTGGTATATACAGCTGCCGCGTTTGCCATCTTTTCGCTGTAAATCAACGTAATATCACGTTTGGTACGGTTCTTGCGGATTCCGCAATGGATTCCGTTTGCCAAAAATCCTTTTGCGGCACAAACGCCGCCATTTATCAACTTCATACGTCGTATTCCTTTCTTAACCGATGCTCAAGCCTGCGGTTTCATCCGCACCGAGCAAAATATTCATGTTCTGGATCGCTGCGCCCGATGCGCCCTTTCCGAGATTGTCAAAGCGTGCCACCAGCAACAAACGCTCAGCATTTCCGTGTACGCTGATTTCCATATCGTCACGTCCCTCGTACGCGTTGGCGGATAAGAAGCCTCCCTCATCCCCCTCCGTTACAAATCGAACCAATCCGCCTTGGTAATAGTCACGGTACACCGCACAAACATCCTCGGCGGTTCCCTTGATCTGATCGGCAAACAGAGGTACGGTGACCTCCATGCCCGCGTAATACGGAGCCACGACGGGACAAAAGATCGGTGCATGCTCGATTCCGCAAACGACTCCCATCTCGGGAAGATGCTTATGCGACTGCGACAGCCCGTACATTCTGGGAGCATCCAGCAGTACGTCGCGCTCTGCGCCCTCGTACTCGGCAATCATTTTCTTGCCGCCGCCCGAATATCCCGTCAAGGAGTATGCCGTCAAGCGCACATCCTTTGAAAGCAGCCCATTGCGCACCAACGGCTCGACCAACGCAACGAATCCGCTGGCATGACAGCCGGGATTTGCGATGCGCTTGGATGCCGCGATTCGTTCGCGTCGACCTCTCAATTCGGGAAATCCGTATTCCCACGCGGGGTTGGTACGGTGTGCCGTGGAGGTATCGATCACGGCGGTATTGGGATTGGAAATCAAAGAAACCGCCTCGATTGCCGCCGCATCGGGCAAGCAAAGGAAAGCAACGTCGGCCTCGTTAAGTGCCTCGCGTCTTGCATTGATATCCTTGCGAAGCTCCTCGGGAAGAACAATGAGCGAAAGATCGCTTCTTTCCGCCAACCGTTCACGGATTCTCAAGCCCGTCGTTCCCGCACTGCCGTCAATAAAAATCTTAGCCATTCTGTAAAACCTCCTCAACGTAAGCAATCTGCGCATCGGTAGATTCGGGAGAGGTTCCTCCCTCGGAAATGCGTTTTTTCACGCAAACCGTCAAGTCGATGTCCTCGTACAAATCCTCGTCAAACAGCTCGCTGTAGCCGCGATAGACCGAAAGCGGCAGCGTTTCCAAAACCTCTCCGTTTTGGATGCAGTAGGACACCAGCTGTCCCGAAATTTTGTATGCCGAACGGAACGGCATTCCCTTTTTCACCAAATAATCGGCAAGGTCGGTAGCGTTGATAAAGCCCTTTTGCGCCGCCGCCTTCATGTTTTCGGGCAAAGCTTTCATGGTTTCGATCATCGGGATCATCACGTCAAGGCACATTTTCAGTGTATCGACTGCGTCGAACACGCTTTCCTTGTCCTCCTGCATGTCCTTATTGTAGGCAAGCGGAAGTCCCTTGAGCGTGGTCAGCATTGCCATAAGGTCACCGTAAACGCGACCCGTCTTTCCGCGAATCAGCTCCGCCATATCGGGGTTCTTTTTCTGCGGCATGATCGAAGAGCCCGTGGTATACGCATCGGAAAGCTCCACAAACTTGAACTCCCAGCTCGACCACAAAATCAACTCCTCGGAGAACCGGGAAAGATGCATCATCAGGGTTGCGGCACTCGACAAAAATTCCACGCAGAAATCTCTGTCGGATACACCGTCGATACTGTTTCTTGCGATGTTGTCAAACTTCAATTCCCTCGCTTCAAACCAACGGTCGGTTTCGTAGGTGGTTCCCGCCAAGGCGCAGGAGCCGATCGGCGACACGTTCATGCGCTTGCGCGCGTCCGAAAAACGGTCGATATCGCGCAAAAGCATCATGGCATACGCCAGCAAGTGATGGGCAAAGGTAATGGGCTGTGCGCGTTGCAGATGTGTGTAGCCCGGCATAATCACGTCGCGATTTGCTTTTGCCTGCACAAGCAATGCACCGATCAGCGCGCGAAGCCGTGCAATCACCCCGTCAACCTCGTCACGCAGATACATTCTCATGTCAAGCGCAACCTGATCGTTTCTGCTGCGCGCGGTGTGCAACTTTTTGCCAACGTCGCCGAGTCTTGCGGTCAGCACCTCTTCCACAAACATGTGGATATCCTCGCAGGAAAGATCGATCTCCAGCTTGCCGCTGTTCAGATCCTCCAAAATTCCCCCAAGTCCCTCGATCAAAATCTCGGCTTCCTTGGGAGCAATAATGCCCTGCTTTGCCAGCATTGCGGCATGCGCCATGCTTCCCGTGATATCCTGACGGTACATCCGACAGTCAAATCCGATCGAAGAATTGAAATCATCAGCCAAGCGATCGGTTTCGCCTGCAGTTCTACCTGCCCACATTTTCGCCATTTTGCAAAATTCCTTTCTATTTATCCGCTTTCCGTGAATCTTTATTCAAATTTATTCAAAAAATTCACAAAAGCCGTCCTGCGGGGATCGCTCCCGGCAGGACAGCGTCGTTATTCTTATTTGTTCTGCTCGTCAACCATTGCCTGAACCTTGATCGGAAGTCCAAACAGGTTGATAAAGCCCTCTGCATCTTTCTGATTGTAGTCGCTCTCACCAAAGGTTGCGATCTCTTCGCTGTACAGAGAGTACTTCGACCATACGCCTGCGTTGATCATATTGCCCTTGTAGAGCTTCAGGCGAACCTTACCGGTAACCGTTTCCTGCGTTTTGTCAACGAATGCGGACAGAGCCTCACGCAAGGGAGTGAACCACTGACCGTTGTAAACCAGCTCTGCGAAGGTAATGGAAAGCTTCTGCTTCTCGTGCAGGGTCAGCTTATCAAGGCAAATGCTTTCAAGCACGCTGTGCGCCTTGTAAAGAATAGTTCCGCCGGGAGTTTCGTAAACACCGCGACACTTCATGCCGACCAAACGGTTCTCCACGATATCCAGAATACCGATACCGTTCTTACCGCCGATCTCGTTGAGTGCAAGGATAATCTCCTTTGCAGACATCTTCTTGCCGTCAAGAGCCACGGGAGCACCCTGCTCGAAGTCGATTTCCACGTAGGTGGGGACGTCGGGAGCCTTAATGGGAGATACGCCCATTTCCAGGAAGCCGTCCTTTTCGTACATCGGCTCATTGCCGGTATCCTCCAGGTCAAGACCCTCGTGGGACAGATGCCACAGGTTCTTATCCTTGGAGTAGTTGGTTTCGCGGTTGATTTTCAGCGGTACGTTGTGTGCCTCTGCATAGTCGATCTCTTCCTCACGGGACTTGATATCCCACTCACGCCAAGGAGCAATGATGGGCATATTGGGAGCAAAGCGCTTGATGGTCAGCTCGAAACGCACCTGGTCGTTGCCCTTACCGGTGCAGCCGTGGCAGATTGCGTCCGCGCCCTCTTTGATTGCAATGTCAACCAAAGCCTTTGCAATGCAAGGACGTGCGTGGCTGGTGCCGAGCAGGTATTCCTCGTAGATTGCGCCTGCCTTCATAGTGGGGATGATATATTCATCCACGTATACATCGGTGAGGTCCAAAACGTAGAGCTTGGAAGCACCGGTTTTCAGTGCCTTTTCCTCAAGGCCCTCCAGCTCGTCTGCCTGTCCGACGTTACCCGAAACAGCCACAACCTCACAATTATTATAATTCTCTTTCAGCCACGGGATGATGATGGACGTATCCAAGCCGCCCGAATAAGCCAAAACTACCTTTTTGATGTTCTCTTTGTTCATGATATCCTCCATGCATGAAAATTCATGCGAATTTGTTTTTATGCACCAATTATACACTCTTTCTTGGCAAAAGTCAAGTGTTTTTTTGCATTTTTTTGCCTAAAAACGCTTCTTTTTTACTTTTTGGATAAATGTACAAACAAACCGAAAGCGACCTCTTTGGTTTGTGCATTTTGACAAGAGGGTTGGAGAGAGGATGATTTGGAGGGGGGCTGTTGCAAATAGAAAATTGCAGCAGCCCCCCTCCATAAAACAATCCTCTCTCCCAATCAAACCAACTCCAGCGAAAACAACTCGGCGTCGCTCATATCGAAGTGCAGACGAATCGGCTGCCCCGCGAGTTCGGATAAGGGACGGTCAAATACAATCTCCCGATGCAAGGAATCTCCAAAATATTCGCAGGAACGGTAACCGTCCCGTGGAGTTCCCTTTTCGTCCAAAACCGTGACGTAAACGTAACCGCGCGCAGAGGTGCGGAAATTCATGAAAAGTCGGTTGACAGAATCCAAACGAAAGGGCTTGGTCGTCAAGGCTTGCGGACGGTAGGTCGCTTTGTACGAGGCAAACCCGTCCTTCCGATACGTATAGCGCACGATCTCGGTCACCGTTTCGTCCTTGGGAGATCGCGTGCGAACGTACAAGGAAAGCTCGCGCGGCTCCCCCTCTACCGAGGATGGCGTTTCGAGCAGCGCCCCCGATGCCGGATAACAATCGCCGTAAAGCCAGTTGAATCCCCCCTCGGGTCCCGCCGTCATGGTCGCTTCGTCAAACCGATGCCAACGGTAGCCGTCAAACGACGACATAAACACGCAGTCGGTGGTCGCAAGCCCCAAGCGCGGCTTCATCTGGTACCGCTTGCGTCGCAATTCGGGAGCCGCTTGCTGTGCAAAATTGGCATTCCACTCGGTTCGCTCCACGTAGCGCGTTGGAAATCCGATAAAATACCGATTGTCAAACGGGTATTTCATCACGCAGTTGGTATACATGGGATACTCCTCACCGCCCATATACTCCAACAGCACGGGATCACTCCAATGCACGCAATCGGTCGATTCCATCACCCGAATCGCACGGACGGGAGAATCCTTCCACGCGGCATTCGGAGAAAACTCCTTTTTCAGCGTATCGCGAAAATAGCAGTAGTACTTCCCCGTGTACCCGTCCCAATGCAACGTGTTCTGTGAATCATAGGGGTAGCCCTTGGAAATCTCGCGCGGCTCGCTGAAATGAAACCCGTCGGGGGACGTCATCAGCACCAGCTTGTAGGGGGGCTTGCCGTCGGGAAAATCCTTAGAAAAGCCGCCCTCCAGCACCGCTTTATAGCGTTCGCTTGGCGGACACGCGGGATTTTCGTCAAGCATCATTGAAAAATTGTCGTTTATCCCCAACAAAACAATGTTGTTTTCTCGACTGCCGTTCCACTCGCACAAGCCCAACGAGGGTGTTTCCCAAGAAATGCCGTCGCGGCTTTCGGCATAGCAAACGTGGATCTGCGGAATGCGCTCGTCGGCGGTGAGGATACAGGTTTGATAATACATCCGATATAGGTCACCGTCCCGAATCACGCAGGAATAGGTTCCGCCGTTTCCCTCCCACGGACGGTCAAGCGTGAGTACCCGTTCGCGACGGACAGCACGGTTGACCGAAAGCGCAACGTTGCTCCGTTCCGTATCGGTAAAAGCTTCGCTCCAAAACGGAATCAGTCCCTTTGTCAATTGCATCATGTCACACCCTCCATGTTTCTTTTCTTGATGCTATTATACCAAACAACCCCGACGTTGTAAATAAAAAAAGTGAACTTCCTTTCCATAAAACGTCCTTTTATTAGAAAAAACCGCTTTTGCAAGCGGCTTTTTCTGTATTTTCTCATGCAAACGTCAGCAGCACGCCGTGACTTGCGGGAAGCGTAAAGGAAATTTTTTCGCCGTCACGCTGTAACACGACCGGTTCTGCACCCGAAATTGCCTGCACGTTGGCACGGGGCGATGTCAAACAAACGGTTGCAACACGCGCGTGCTCGTCCTCGGGATCGGATGCATTGCAAATCAGCAGAGCGTGCCGATCGGCATCCTCTCGGTGGATCATCTCTCCCACCACAAGTGCGGCTCCGTCAGAGCATAAGTCGCGCACGAACCCAACAGACAGTGATTGCGTTGTAACCAACTCGGGAAAATCGCGAAGCATTTCGGCATCAAACCCAACCAAATGGGTGGAAACGGTTTTGTACTGCATATACGCATCGCCAATGGCATGCAATTCGCGGTTCATTGCCTGCAGTTTTTCGTACTGCTCGGTCTTTTCGCCGTTTTGATCCAGCACGTTATGATTCCACCAGCCCGCGCAATAGCAGCCCCACGTGATCACCGTAGCACCGTAGCACAGCGCGTGGTAGCCTTGATAGCGCAGCATATTCAGGCTTGGTGCGTGATCCTCTCTTCTGTCGTTGACCTGCGGAATAAACCAAAAATCCTTGCCTGATTTTCTGCAAGCATCCGACACGATGCGGAAGTTTTCCAGCATTTTTGCCACGTTGTGATTGGCGGTTTGCGGATACAGATAGAAATCGTAGCTGATATACGGCAGATCGACCGTTGCAAGATAGCGTTCGATATGCTCGGCATAGGTGGCGGTTCCCAATTGGTTGACCGTTTCGGTGGAGTTGTTTTGAGAAACTGCCGCATAATTGGGATACAGATTGAGATACGGCATCCCACACGCAAAGCGGTTCTTGACCAACCGTGCAATCTCATCAAGGAACGGAAAATCCAGTGCCGACGGCTCGTCCCCGATGTCAATGCCCCATACGGCGGGATGATCGCAAAATTCTTCCGCTGCCTTTTGGTAAAGCTCGAACGGCTGTAGCTCGTGCATTCTGCCGGCTTTTGAACCGTCACCGCCCCACCATGCGGGAAACACACCCGAAAGAATTGCGCCAACTCCGTATTTTTCAAGCAGATCCAGCACGGATCGGTCGTTCGGGCGCAGGCAAACGACCAACTCTACACCACACTCTGCAAGCTCCTTGATATGCCGTTCGGTTTGTGCGTTGGGCTGTAAAATATACGCGCCGATTACCAAACGGTCCTTTGGCATTCTTTGATTCATCAGTCATGCTCGCTTTCATGAGTATTCTCTAAAACGTGTAAAATCAAAGCCCCGGAATGTTCTCCTTGAAGCGTTTGAACATTCTGCTAAACGAAGCACCTGCCATGTAGTGATCGTAATACTGCTGCATTTCCAGCTCGTATTTGCCAAAATCGTCCCAGAATGCAGCGAACAGTCGCTCCGCCTCATCGGAGGCACCAAAGCACTTGACCGCCAAAATCTCACTCAGTCGGCTGCAATACTCTAAGTATCTGTACATCAGATGCATCGAAATCGTTTGCGCGCGGTACGGCATATTCAGATGCGCCTCGACAAAGGTTCTGAACGACTCAACGTGTGCGGGAATCTGTCTGAGGTTTTGTACGTGTGGCGGATTGTAGAATTTTCCGATTTCGGGATTTGCGGAAAGACTTCCGTCCATGTAACGGGGATCGAACAACTCTCCCAGCTTTTCCAAAAAGGCAACCACTTCCCTCCAATCCTCGCCGTATGCGTGGCTGAAATAGTCTTCTTTCAGATCCTCAAAGTCAAGAGAGGTATCAAACAGCGTGTTGCCGTATACGTAGAAGGAAAATCCGTTCGGGAAGAAGCTGCGCTGCGAGCCGTCCTCGATGATACCGCCAAAGCCGTTTGCACGGTAGCCCTTGACGTCATTGTATACGACCTTTGCAAATTCGATCGTACCCGGATCGTGATATTGCTTGATCCAGAAGTGATATTCGTAAACCATCGAATTGGTCTTTTGACGATTGAGCCATTCTTTTCCGTAAGAAACGAATTCGTTGATGTCACGCGGTTGCTCGATCTGATTGCGCTTGTATTTTTTCAGCTCGATCGGCGTGATCTTCTCCTCCACCGCAATGGTATAAGAGCGTGTGATCGGTGCAAACAGCATTGAGAAACGGTCGGGATTGTTCAGCTTTTCGGTTTCCGCGGGATAGATCGTATCGTAATAACAAATGTAAACGATGCGGGTTTGCAGTCCTTCCGCCGTCAACGCCGCGTCGATCTCGTTCATCAAAATGATGTACCAATCCGACGTGATCTTCTTTTGACACGCTTCGCATTCGCAGTGGTTGTTGCTCGCATCGGCAAGCCAAATATGCAGATAATCCACGTTTTCATGCATTTTTGCATAGGAAACCACACGCTTGACCACCAACGCGCGCGCATCGGGATTGGACATGCAGAAGTTGGTATTCAGCGCAACACCCTTATAGAGCTTTCTTTCACCGTCAAGCAACGCAAGATATTGCTCCATGCCCTCGGGAATGGGATTATCCTCGTCTGCTTTCCAACCGTCGGTAGAGGAAATACCGAAGGACTCCGCCGTCCAGCCGTGTCCCATATCATGGAACTGCAAGCCGCGCTTTGCCATCTCGGTTTCGCACTGACGCTTCCACTGCAAGGTGATCTCGGCATTGATGGGCTCGGGCAAACGAACTTGGGTATTGTACTTGTGATTGTAGTAGGTATCGTAATAGCATTTCGGGTTATCAAACTCGAGCATAAACACGTTAAGACCGATCTTTGGCGCAAAATCAATGGCATCCATCATGCTTTGCTGATATTCCGCGCCTTCGTTACATTCTCCGCGATAACGGCAATCGGCAAGCTTATGATACTTGACCCCCTGAACCGCCTTGACGGGAATATACTCTCCGTCCACACCGGGGTAAAGCCATCTGCAGCCGTTCAAATACAAAAAACGGTAAACAGCCAACAGCACGCTGCGTGGGTTGCTGCCCGCAATGATGCCGCCCTCACAATCGGTATCAATGTGCAGAATATCGTCCAAGACGATATCCGACGCCTCGGAAGTGTCCAATCCAAAATCCGACATCAAGCCCAAGCGGTATCCGGTCGTTGCTTGCGGATCATAGGCAATGGTGACGTCACCGTCGTTCGGCATCATCATGCGCAGATACTTTTTCAGTTCCTCTGCCGCGAAATCCACAACATGGTCCGACGTGATTTTATAAATTGCGTACATAAGAAAATCCCCTTTCGGTGTTTGTTTTGCAGAGGATTCTGTCCCCCCTGCACTTTTGTTTTTATTATACAATGTTCTCAAACAAAAGTCAATAGAAAACCGAACAAAAGATGAACAAAAGAATTTGTTTCCGATTCGACGTCAAATTTAACATTTAACAACATATTCACATTTTTTCTTTTCCATCATGTTATAATGAAACCATCCTACTAATGTAAAGGAGTACAACAATGAAAAAGATGACATTTCGCGCCCTTCTTTTCCTGTTGACCGTTTGTCTGATTTTGACGGGCTGCTCAACCAACGAAAAGAAAGCCCCTGAAACAACCGATAACGGAATGACCGAGGTTCCAAGCAGTTCTGCTTTTGAAACGATAGCCTCTTCCGCGGAAGACCCCGCGACTTCCGAGGTAGAACCGGAAACTTCTATAGAAGAACCTGAAACGTCCGAGGAAGAGCCTGAAACGTCCGTAGAAGAACCCGAAACTTCCGAGGAAGAGCCTGAAACTTCCGTAGAAGAACCCGAAACTTCCGAAGAAGAGCCTGAAACTTCCGAAGAAGAGCCTGAAACTTCCGTGGAAGAGCCTGAAACTTCCGTTGAAGAGACTGAAACTTCCGAGGAAGAGCCTGAAACTTCCGAAGAAGAGCCTGAAACTTCCGAAGAAGAGCCTGAAACTTCCGAAGAAGAGCCTGAAACGTCCGTAGAAGAACCCGAAACTTCCGAAGAAGAGCCTGAAACGTCCGTGGAAGAGCCTGAAACTTCCGTTGAAGAGACTGAAACGTCCGTAGAAGAACCCGAAACTTCCGAAGAAGAGCCTGAAACGTCCGTAGAAGAACCCGAAACTTCCGAAGAAGAGCCTGAAACTTCCGTGGAAGAACCTGAAACTTCAGAGGAAGAGCCTGAGACTTCCGAGGAAGAGCCTGAAACTTCTGTAGAAGAGCCTGAAACTTCCGTGGAAGAGCCTGAATCCTCCGACGAAGAACCCGAAACAGACCCCGAACCGATCGATCATGTGATCACTCCCAAAAATGCGGCTGAATACCAAATCGTTTACCCGTCTGCCTCCAAATACCTCAAGCACAAGGAAAAAGCAGAGGAATTCTGTTCCGCATACAATGCAAAGTTCGGAACCAAGCTGTCCCCCGTGGCGGATACCGATGCAGTTGACGGAATGAAAACCATTGTCGTGGGATTCGTAAGCGATGCCGAAATCAAATCTCTGCTTGCCCCCTTGCACGATGCCGACAGCCTGATTGCAACGAGTGGCAACCGCATCCTCTTGATTTCCGCAAGTGAAAACGGCTTGCAGGATGCTATCGACCGTTTTTGGGATACGTATTACACAAAATCCCCCAGAGCCATCCAAATTGCAGCCGAAACATGGGATCCCCATACCGAATTTTTGCTTTCCGATAATCTTGCGATCAACGGAGTCAGCATTACCAAATACCGCATCGTATTCCCTGCCTATGAAAACGAAATTTACCGTTACATCGCGTTTGCTTTGTACGATTATTTTGCCCGGAATGCGGGGGTCACGCCTCTGCATCCCGTTACCGACAATCAACGCGAAATCGAATATGAAATTCTGATTGGCCCGACGAACAGAGAAGCGTCTAAAAAGCTCTCCACGATTTCTTTTGGTAATGCCGAATATATTTTCTGCGCAGACGGCAACAACAAGCTGGTATTCCAAGGGCTTGATATGTATGCAGGCTCGGCAGTGTACGAGTTTATCAGCAAGTACTTCCCCGATGATGGTTCGCTTGATCCCTTGGCATACGTGGATGCAACAGGCTTCCCCACCGAGCCCGAGGTAAAAAGCTTTACCTTCCCCGAGGCAACCTCGGTGATTATGATGATCGGTGACGGAATGGGATCCAATCACATTGAATCCGCACTGCAAGCCGGAACCATCAGCCACTTCTTCGGCTATGATCTTCCGTATCAAACCTGGTGCAAAACCTATTCGGTTTCGGGTACTACCGACAGTGCGGCTTCCGCAACCGCACTTGCCACCGGATATAAGACTATAAACGGATACGTTGGCAAAAATTCTTCCGGCTCGAACGTGGTAAACGTCAGCGAGGTTGCTGCGTCGGTCGGTGCAAACGTTGCCGTCATCACAACCGATCTTTTGGACGGTGCAACTCCATCCGGCTTTAACGTACACTCCATCAGCCGCACCAATTCGGCTGAAATTTTGGAGCAGTTCAGCGCAAAGCTCAAAAAAGGCAGCCTGATGATTGCGAAAGGCAAGGACGAGGGCGTTACGGGACTTTTCCTGGAAACGCGAAAAGCACTGCAAACCATCTCCGAGAAGAACAGCCGTTTCTTCATCATGATTGAGGAAGCGTATACCGATAAGGGCTCGCACAGCAACAATCTTTCGCAGTCCAATAACGCGGTCAAGAATCTCAACGAGGCGATTGGCTACTCGATCGCATTCGTCATGCTCCATCCCGACACGGCACTGATTATCACGGCTGACCACGAAACCGGAGGCTTGACCAAGGCAAGTGACGGAACCTTCTATTACACCACAACCGGCCATACCAATACCAACGTTCCCTACTTCGCATTGGGTGGCAAGGACGTTGCCGATTTCATCAACACCGATGAAACGCTGGAGAACGTATGGAACGCCATGTTCATCGCGTCCGTATACGGAAGAGAAAACTTTGGCGACCCCAACTACCGTTACAACAAATAAATCAAACAACAAAAACCGCCCCAAATCGCGTTTGATTTGGGGCGGTTCCGTTTATGCCTTTTTCTCTTGTATTTTGGAAAGGATCGTTTCGGCAGCCTGATCCAGATACTCCACGTCAAGCTTTTCGATAAGACCTGCGTCCACGTGTGCTGAGATCTGCGGATCCATGGGAAGTCTTGCCAACAGATCATATCCGAACGATGCGGCAATCTCTTCGATGTGGCTATCCCCGAACACGCGGATCTCCTTGCCGCAATCGGGACATTTCACGTAGCTCATGTTTTCCACCAAGCCAAGCACCGGAATGTTCATCATATCCGCCATGTTTGCCGCCTTGCTGACGATCATGGAAACCAATTCCTGCGGGCTGGATACGATTACGATACCGTCAAGCGGCATGGTTTGAAAAACGGTCAGGGGCACGTCACCGGTTCCGGGAGGGCAATCCACCAAAAGAATCTCGGCATCCCACACGGTATCCTTCCAAAATTGCTGCACCGTGTTGGAAATAATCGAGCCTCGCCATACCACGGGCTTGGTTTCGTCGCCCAGCATCAAATTCACCGACATCACCTGTATCCCCGTTTCGCTGGCGGGCGGCAGCATTCCCGTTTCATCACCAAACACCTCGGCATCGCGCATACCGAACGCCTTCGGGATCGAAGGACCCGTAATATCGGCATCCAAAATACCCACGCGATATCCCTTGCGTTGCAAAAGCACGGCAAGCATAGAGGTCACGAGCGATTTTCCGACTCCGCCCTTTCCGCTGACCACACCGATCACGTGCTTGACACTGCTTTTTTCGTGTGCGGGAATCAAAAAGCTTGTTTTTTCTCTTGACGAGCAGTTTTGAGAACAGCTCGAGCAATCATGCGTACATTCTGACATTTTCCGTATCCTCTCGTTTCTGTATATGATAGCCTTGTTATTATACACCCATTGTGTCTAAAAAACAAGGGCTATTTCATATTTTCCAAATCTAAAAAATTTCAACGTAAGACGTGTGATAACGCTCCTGAAAATCAACCGCCGCAAGAATCTCTTCTTTCGTAAAGCGCATTCCCCGGGGCGCGCCTACCAGCTTATCCTCTACGTCGTCGGTACGAAACACGATGCCGATGATCTGCGCGTCGTAGGCGGTCACGGGAGTATCAATTCCCAACAGATAAACGTCCAGCTCCTCCGCATCGCCTCCCAAAACACCGGGGATATATCCGTAATTGATGGGGTAAATCAAGTCATACCCCTTTTTGTGATGCACGTATCCGATCGGACGGTCGATCTCGATATGAACGGTTTTTCCAAGATAAGACTCGGCTTGCGCGCGCCGTTCCTCTACGGTCATAAAGCCAGCTTCCATTTCCCTTTGTTTCCTTCATTTGGATTTTTCCCATTATAGCATATTTTCACAAAAAAAGCAAGAGCATTCCCTCTTTTTGCGATTTTTGGACAAAATTTGAAAAAACCGCGAAAAACATATCCGTTTTCCCTTGCATTTTTTTGGATTTGCGGTATAATAGTAGTTGTGAAAATATGGGCTTTTCCATTTTGGGAAGCCAATTCAAAAACGGAGGAATCTAACATGAAGAAGCAATTACAAAAGCTGGAGCAATTTCAGGGTGTACGGGGTCCCGTGCTGACCATCGTCATGGATGGTGTCGGTCTTGCCCCCGATACGGTATCCAATGCCGTAGCAGGTGCATATACGCCCAACCTTGACGCGCTGATGAAAAACTATCCCATGGTTTCCCTGAAGGCACACGGAACCGCAGTCGGTCTTCCCTCCGACGATGATATGGGTAACAGCGAAGTAGGACATAATGCACTGGGTGCCGGTCAGGTCTTCGCGCAGGGTGCCAAGCTGGTTTCCAACTCGATTGAAAGCGGCAAGATGTTCGCATCGGCAACCTGGCAGGAGCTGGTTGCCAACGTAAAGGCAAACGGCTCTACCTTGCACTTCCTCGGACTCTTCTCCGACGGGAACGTTCACTCCCATATTGACCACCTCAAGGCAATGCTGGCGCAGGCAAAGACAGAGGGCGTTTCCCGCGTACGCGTACACATCCTCTTGGACGGTCGTGACGTTGGCGAAACCTCTGCGCTCGACTATATCAATCCCTTTGAAGCCTATCTCGACGGTCTGCGCGACGCAAGCTACGACGTCAAGATTGCATCGGGCGGCGGACGTATGACCATCACCATGGACCGCTACGAGGCAAACTGGGCAATGGTTGAAGCCGGCTGGAAAACGCACGTACTGGGTGAGGGCAGACAGTTTGCAAGCGCAGCGGAGGCTGTACAGACCTATCGCGACGAGCTGAAGGTCATCGACCAGGATCTCCCCGCCTTCGTCATTGCAGAAAACGGCAAGCCCGTTGGTACCGTAGAAGACGGTGACAGCGTCATCTTCTTCAACTTCCGCGGTGACCGTTCCATCGAAATCTCCCGCACCTTTGAGGCAGGCAGCGACTTCGATAAGTTTGACCGCGTTCGCGTTCCCTCCGTGGTTTATGCCGGTATGCTCGAATACGACGGTGACCTGCACATTCCCTCCAAGTACCTCGTATCTCCCCCCGAAATCACCAATACCATGAGCGAATACATGGCAAACACCAAGATTCCCGTATTGGCAATCTCCGAAACCCAGAAATACGGTCACGTAACCTACTTCTGGAACGGTAACAAGTCGGGAAAGTTCGACGATGCTTTGGAAACCTATATTGAAATTCCCTCCGACGTCGTTCCCTTTGAGCAAAGACCTTGGATGAAGTGTGCGGAGATCACCGACGCGCTCCTGGAATGCCTCAAGAGTGGCAAGTATCAGTATCTGCGCGTCAACTTCCCCAACGGTGATATGGTCGGTCACACCGGCTCCTTGGCGGCAACCCGTTGCTCGATGGAGGCACTTGACCTACAGCTTGGCAGAATCCTGCCCGTTCTGGATTCGCTCGGCGGCGTTGCGCTGATCACCGCTGACCACGGAAACGCAGACGAAATGTACGAAATGGACAAGAAGTCGGGTCAGCCCAAGGCAGACAAGAACGGCAACTACAAATCCAAGACCAGCCATACCCTCAACCCCGTTCCCTGCATCATCTACGACAACACCGATGCAAAGAACAGCTACACGGTCAAAAAGGACGGCAGCTACGGTCTTTCCAACGTCGCGGCAACCACTGTTAACCTGATGGGCTACAAAGCTCCCGAGATGTGGGACGAGTCGATCATCGAAGTAAAATAATCATGACACAGTACAAAACAGAGCTACACGCGCATACCAGAGAAGCCAGTGCCTGTGCCGATTTTTCGGCACAGGACGTTGCAGACAAGTATATCGCGGCAGGATACACCACGTTGGTGCTCACCAACCATTACTCCCAAACGAGAATGAAAAAGGATCTGGAGGCAAACGGCATCAGCTGGGTTGAACATTTTATCGGGGCTTACCGTAAAATGCGCGACTATGCCAAGGGAAAGCTGAACGTCCTGCTTGGCTGCGAGATCCGTTTTCCGGAAAACGACAACGACTATCTGATCTTCGGTCTTACCGAGGAGCTGTTGCGTAAGTATCCCGATATGCACATGATGAGCCACAAGACCTTTTCGACCTTTGCGCGCGAAAACGGGCTTCTCTTCGTACAAGCACATCCTTTCCGTAACAATATGGTGGTCGTCAACCCCAAATATCTGGACGGTATGGAGGTCTATAACGGACACTTCAAGCACGATTCGCGCAATCACCTTGCAAACGAGCACGCGCTTCGAAACGGTTTGATCCGCACCTCGGGCGGTGATTTTCATCATCCCGAGCACGTACCGGGAGATGCGGGAATTCTCACCGACTTCCCCATCACGTCGATGGAGGAGCTGGTACAAACGCTCAAAAGCGGTCAGTATACCCTGATGTGCCGCGGCAAGGCGGCACAGCGCGACGGTATGTCTGATTTTCACGCGTAATCCGTAAATCCCATTGAAAAAGGAGTAACACCATGGAACAGAGCTTGGATACCTTAAAAATACAATGCGAAAGCTGCCAAAAATGTTCTTTGGGCGCAACTCGCACGAACCTTGTGTTTGGAACCGGTAACGCGAATGCCAAGCTCATGTTCGTGGGCGAAGCCCCCGGAGAACAAGAGGATCTTTCGGGCATTCCCTTTGTCGGTCGTGCGGGACAGCTGTTGGACAAATTCCTGTATGCGGTCGATATCGAACGAAAAGACGTTTACATTGCCAATATTCTCAAGTGCCGTCCGCCGAAAAACCGCGATCCTCTCCCCGAAGAGGAGGATGCTTGCATCGGATATTTGCGGGAGCAGGTACGCTTGATCCGTCCGCAGGTCATCGTTTGTTTGGGTAGAATCTCTGCTATGCGCATGATTAAGCCGGATTACAAAATCACCAAGGAACACGGACAATGGGTGCAAAAAGGCAACTTTTGGATGACCGCCGTGTACCATCCCGCCGCGCTTTTGCGCGATCCGCGAAAAAAAGAGGAAATGCTTGAGGACATGAAACGCATTGCAGAAAAGCTTTCCGAGCTGAACCCCAAGGAGTAACCGCATGAATTTTTCCGCTTTACTTTCCATCATCCTGACCCTCTTTCTTCTGTTGGTTTGCGGCTTGGTCGCACGCAAGGTCGGCGTGATAAACGACGCGTCCTCAAAGGGGCTGTCGCGCCTGATTATTTCGATCGGTCAGCCGGCTATGATCATTGCCGCGCTGGCAAGCGCGGAATATACAAAGGAAAATCTGACCGTTGCATGGCAGGTGACCTTGATCAGCTTTGCAATGCACTCGCTCCTTGCCCTTTTGGCGTTCGGCATCTGCCGATTGCTCAAAAAGAATCCCGATCAGATCAAAATTTTTGAATTTTCTTTGGTATTCGGAAATTGCGGCTTTATCGGATTCCCCATTTTGGATTCGATTTTTGAAAAATCGCTCGGTCCC
Source organism: Oscillospiraceae bacterium (assembly GCA_015064155.1). Lineage (GTDB taxonomy): Bacteria > Bacillota > Clostridia > Oscillospirales > CAG-272 > UMGS1865. Next base: position 95,604 of record SVST01000006.1, read on the forward strand.
GGTGCGGGCAGCTTCATGGGTGCGTTCTACGTCATCAGCTTCCACTTGTTTCTGTGGACGTGGGGCATCATCATCCTGGCGCGCGGACGCGAGGATATCCGCATGACCCCCAAGAAAGCGATTTTCAACTACGGTACGATTCCCTGCGCCATCGGTGTGGCGATGTATCTTTTCAAGCCGATTTTTGACATTACGGCAGAATTTGATTTTCTCGGAAAATCGCTGAACTATCTGGGCAATCTCTGCACACCGATTTCGGTATTGATTACCGGTGCCTTGCTTGCAACGCTCCCCTTGCAAAAAATCTTTACCAACAAACGCATTTATCTGCACGCAGCAATCAAGCTTTTGGCACTTCCCGTGATCTTTTGCTTTCTTGCCAAGCTTTGCGGACTCTCGGATACGTACCTGTTGATGGTGGTTGCCATGGCAGGTGTTCCGAGTGCCGCAACCATTACCATGCTTGCCGAGCTTTACGACATCGAGCCCGCCTACGCATCGCAAACGGTTGGAATGACCTCGGTCCTCTCCACCGCTACGCTCCCCGTGGTGATGCTCTTGGCAGAGTGGGTTTGTACGATTTAAAAGAAAAACAAAATATACAAAAAAACACGATGGACGAAATCCATCGTGTTTTTTGATAGTAAAATCATATATATTCTCTTACATCAACCAACTTTAAATTATTGTCTGCCTCAATCAACTGCTTTAAAAGTTTCAAATGTCCCGCACCATATATGATAAACAGCCGCTTGCTGTTCATCGCTAACCGTTGAATATTTGCAAAAATTCTCAAATTTCTCTCATACCATGCCGCTACCATTTGGGTTCCCGAATATGTCCGGTCTGCCTGAACAGCATTTGCCTGTATGTAGGTACCATGATGCAAATTGATCCATTTTTCATCATTCAAATATTTTATAAGTTCGGTAATTGAAGCCTTGGGCTCTGTTGCCGAATACTCCTTAAATCGTTTTTTTGCTTCCAACAGATGTGCATCATTTGATCTCATTGGAGTCATATCCAACCGTGCATAGGAATCTATCGCGTAAATTTTCGAATGCGCAAGCATTTTCCCCAAACGGTAACCGATTTGTACTGTTTCATTGTGATATACGATTGGATAAACTTTATCGTGTATGTAGATTTCTCCAAGCGTCTCTCGTTTCATCTTTTCGATATCACTCAGATCTTTCAAACAAAACTTTTCATACGAGCTATCAATGTATTGTTGGGACGAGTGCTCCGCTTCAACGGCAATGGTATCAGGATTAAATTTTTGTAGTTTATTCGATAACTTTTGTAATTCCTTTTGTGCTTCAAGAGAATAGAAATCAATTGGTTCTTCCATAAAATGAAATGTACCCAGAAGTAAAATTTCGGTCATTGATGACTCATCTCCTTTCAATCAATTGATCAATCTATTTTTCCGGTTCAATCTACCATATATAACACATCTTGAGTCCAATATAGTGGATTTTCAGATATATATTTTATATGTGTTTCATAGTCTCGCAAGTTACGGATAATATGATCGTGTGATCGATATTGCCAAATGTTTTCCCCAAATTCTTTATTACAAAATCTTTTAAAAGTTGAAATAAAACGCGATACAGCTGAATTTTGCGCTGTAGGGACCGGCGTCCTCGACGGTCCGTTTTCAGTTGAAGTTATGCTTAATAAAATGTGAAGATGATTCGGCATAATCACATAATCATCTATTGATATCTCGTTGTAAAAATCATTCAGTTGATTGAGGTACTTCTCCGCGATTTTACCATAGGACGTTAATTCTATAAACGGACCGTCGGGGACGCCGGTCCCTACAATGGAGGATAGCATACATCTTTTGTTTTTCGTACAGATCGTTTAAAAATATATGCCTTCCCCATTGTAATCCGCCCCTGGCAATCGTGTGGTTTTTCGTTTTTTTAATTCTTCCATTGCTCGCTCAAACTTTACATCCGCCCAAGAACGGTCAAAAGTGGCACAGGCTCGTTTGCCGTGATCAATGCTGCACCGTGCTCAATTGCGTAGCGCACATCAATCTCATTGTCCGCACAATACATGTGCATCGGGAGTTTTTTTGCCGCATAGATTGGAAAGACCTCGGAACGCATCACGCGCATGTTGATGCCGATCTCATCGTAGTAGTTATAGGAATCGGGTTCAAATTCCTGCATCAGAAAATCGGGATAACCCATCGTGCGCCCGTTGTATTTCGTTTTGATGTACTTGATGATTCTGGCATTGAACGCATAAAACCAGCAGGTATCGAAAAAGCCGTATTTTTTGAGCAAAGCAACGGTCAGATCCACCGTTTCTTCGGTGTATTCCTTGATCTCAACACCAAGTTTGAGATTGGGACACTCCTTGGAAAACAACTCCAGCGCTTGCTCCAAGGTAGGAACGCCTACTCCTTGCCAACGAAAGGCATCTCCGAATTTTTCGGAATAGCAAGCTTCCAATGTTTGTACTTCTGCATACGTCATGTCGCGCAAATGGCGATCTACCCCGCAGGTACGACGGCAGTTTCCGTCGTGCATCAGCACGGGAACCTTGTCCGAGGTCAACCAAACGTCAAATTCCACAGCGTCCACGCCAAGCTCCATTGCGGCACGATAAGAAATCAGCGTATTTTCGGGATAACGCGCACAGTAGCCGCGGTGTCCTTCTACAACGATTGATGAATTCATTTTCCCCTCCAATTGACAAAAAGTTGGCTTCAGACAAATGCACCGTACAGCAGGATGGGCGTGTCACCCAACGCAACAAGGCGAACCGTTTTTACCGTTTTTTCGGGATTGACGGCAAGCTCCAAGCGATTCATCAAATATACGTCGAAGTTTTTATCGCGTCCGAAGGTGGCAAAACGCGCAGCGTTTTTCGCGATCGGGTTGATGCGCGAGGAAAAATTGAGTCCGTACGCTGTGGTGATATCCTCGCCGTTCTTCAACGTGCGGACATCGGTCGTACCGTCGGCATACGCGATCTCGACCTGTACCAAAGCTTCGCCGTATACACTTCCGCGCAACGGATACCCGCCGGGGAATGCCGTCATACCGATCAGCGTGATCTTGTCGGTGCTTCCCTTGCCTGTCAGCACAACCGCCGCATCCTTGGAGATTACCTTGGGCGTACCGTAAAGGAACGGCACGTTTTCCGCCACGGGTCCGGTTTTCAGCTTGCGCTTGCGCATCGAAAGAGGCACCTGCAAGGCATCCTCCTTGACCTGCTCAAAGAGTGCAGCAAAATCGGCTCCGCCCTCTGCGTCCATACGCGTAGAGGGATCAAGCACTTCATATCCTTCGTCTGCTTCAAGGAAGAACGGAGGTTTTTCGGGTTCTCCGTCAAAGAGCTTCAAGCCTTCGCAAAAGGTTTCATAGATCAGGGTTGGGTTTCGATATTTGTCCACCAGACTCTCGCACAAAACGCCGTCCACACAAAAATGCTCTCTCCGTTTGTTCGAGCCGCGATTAAAATCGTTCAAAGCTGCAAAATACCACAAAAATCCTCCCGCCAGCGCACCTTCATCGGAGTTAGCTTGATACAAATCGTTCATCTGCTCCATATAATCACGTAAAAAATGAGGATTTCCATAGACATGATATCCTCCCCATTCGGTAAACACCAGGGGCTTATCGTGCAAGATTTCCGCGCTGGTCTTCGCACGGTCAAAGCTACGCGAATACGGGTGCATGGTGTAAAAATCAAAGCCGCACTTGTTGTAGTAAATCAGCGTATCCTCATCACTCATGCAGTTCGCGCCAGAAACCATGCGAGTGGGATCGTACGCGCGGCAGGTATTGGCACTGTCCACCAGATATTTCTCGGTGAAGCGGCACTCGTTAAAGGAGAGCCAAAAGGCAATTGAGGCATGATTGCGGTCACGCATGATGGTGCGCTTGAGCACCTCAATACTGCCGCCCGCCACGTCGGGGTCGGAGGTATCGGACCACCAAAGTCCCGGCTCCTCGGACACCATAAGACCCAGGCGGTCGGCAATCTCCACCGTCTTTTTATGGTGCGGATAATGCACGAGGCGCACGAAATTACAGCCCATTTTTTTGATCAGGCGCAGATCGGATTCGATCTGTTCTTCCGTAGGACAGTGTCCGCTGTCCCCCACCATCTCGTGCTTGCAAACGCCCTTGAAAAAGAGTGGCTTTCCGTTGACGAGAAAACGGTGACGGTCATGCGAAATTTCACGGAAGCCAACCATGCAGGTATAGCTGTCGAGCAAGTCTTCACCGTCGTACAACGCGACCTCCAAGCGGTAAAGATTTGGAGTATCGGGTGACCACAGCTTGACGTTGGAAACGGTCTGAACCTGCGTATCTCCCGCTTTCTGCGTGTACGAATGGATCAGCGAATCTTCCTCGTACAGCGAAACTGCAAACGTGCCGCGCCCTTCGCTCGCCTTGGTTTCCACCGTCATTTCGGCATCGACATAGTCGTTTTTCAGCGTGGAATGGAAGAAAACGTCCTCGATGTAATTGGCGGGTGCGTACAAAATCGAAACGTCACGGATGATACCGCCAAAATTCTCCCATCCCTCGGTGGGTCCGAATTTCGGTTCGATATCCTCAAGCTCTACGAGAAGCTCGTTTTTCGTCGGACGCACCAGCTCGGTCACGTCAAAGCGGTATTCGGCATACGCCAAGAGGTCGCCAAGGACTTGTCCGTTCAAAGTCACGCGCGCACCGTAGGTAATACCGTCGAACTGCAAAAAGATCTTTTCGGCGGTTTGTTCAAGATCAAAGGTGCGGAAGCACTCCGAATGTCCCACGGGCAAGCGCGAAAACGGAACGATGATTTTCTCCCATTCGCCTCTTCCGATTCTGTAGCTCCAAGTACCGTTTAAAGTCGTTTTTTGCATGATTCATCCTCTTTTCGTGTTTTAATTGATTTCCAAGCGCAAAAAGCTCGGAGGATTTTTATGTTCGTGAATAGAAAAATCAAGTGCCAGCATCCGCACAAGCTCTTCTTCGGGCAAAGACGGAACCGCCTCCTTTGCATACTGCAAAAAATAGCGAAAAACGTCGGGCTGAGAGATCTTTTGCAAGGGACGGGGATCAACCATTTTGAAATAGTCGGTCAAGCCCTCGAAAAAAGCAAAGGGGGATTCTACGTGCGCCCGCAAAAGGTACAGCGCGTGTGAAAAGCGTCCGCTTTCCACAACCCTTTCCAGTGTTTCCGCAATGTGGGAAAGGCGTGTCATCTCTTCATAGGACATCCACTTGCTCGCAAGCACCGTGTAGGGAGGATTGGGAAGACACCGATAACCGTACTCCTCTTGTCGGCGGCGCAGCTCGGTTCCGTGCAAGAGCTTCAAAAAGCCAAGTTGCAACAGATCGCACGAGCCGTATGCATCGTCGAAGGACCTTGCAAACCGCGTATAACTCTCGTAGGGCAAGCCTGCGATCAAATCCAAATGCACGTGGATGTTTCCCATCTCGTGAATCCGCCGTACCGCCGCGATCACGGCATGGGGATCGATATGCCGCGAACTCGCGCGAAGCGTTTCTTCATTGGTGCTTTGCAGACCGATCTCCAGCTGAATCTTCCCTTTCGGAAATTGAGCGAGAATTTCAAAGCTTTCCTCGTTCAAGAGCGACGCACAGATCTCAAAATGATACCGCTTGGTATAGGACGGGTCAAGCAAGGCGCGCCAAATCGCGTTTGCACGACCCACGTCGGCATTAAAGGTGCGGTCTACGAACTTGATAATGCTGCCGCTTCCCTCCAGTTCTTCAAATGCCCGGAGATCGGAAAGCGTCTGCGCAACGCTCTTGAAGCGAACTCCTTGGGTCAAAGAGGAAAGACAGTAGGCGCAACGAAAAGGACAACCGCGAGAGGATTCGTAATACAAAATACTTGCCCGTGCATCGTCCTTTCGGTAAAGGATCCCCTCGTCGGTCATCACATTGGCAGTGGCGGCATGGACAACCCGTGCATAGGGTGCGCCGTCCAAAAATGCTTGGCACAATTCGGGAAGTGCCTCCTCCCCCTCGCCGCAAATCACCGCATCTACGTAAGGAAGCGTGGCAAAGCGTTCCTCGCCGAACGAAACTTCGGGACCTCCGAGTACGATTTTTGCATCGGGCAAAATTTGACGGAGCGATTGCGCCAATTCCAACATGGAAGTAAGATTCCAAATGTAGCAAGAAAAGCTGTACACGTCGGCATGGGCACGGTAAAGCTGCTCGAGCACGTGACTTGTGCGGTCACGAAGACTGTATTCCAGCAGCTCTACCGAAAATCCCGCACGTTCCAAGGGACGGCGCAAGCATCGAAGCGCCAAGCTCGTATGCGACCACGACCCATTCAGCGTAAAAAGTGCGACCTTCAAAAATTGCGCCTCCTTTTCTTTATACTTCCTCCATATTATAGCACAGTTCTTTTATTTTTTCAAGTCAAATAGAACATCACAGAAGTTTTTTGTAAAACGCTCCTTTGCCGCGAAATCCATCGCAGACGTATAGCAGGCTTCCAAGGCAAAATGTGCCTCCTGCACGTCGCGCAAAGCCTCCAGAGCACCGGCTCGCATTGCTTTTCGCATTCGCTCGGCAAACAGAAGCTTCCCGCGAATCGGTTTCATTGCACCAACCTGCACGAACCGCCGCAAAGACACGCGTTTACACTCGGTTGGTGCCACTGTGCGGGGCACGCAGACGAATGCGCGTCGGCTTTCGGTGAAAAAGATACCGTCCAAGCGATCGGGAAAAACGGGGTCATGCGATACGCGAATCTGCAGCTTCTTTTTTACGGCAAGCTCTCCGATCGCCTCCAAAAAAAGCTGTGCGCTTCCGTAGCAATCCTCCAGGAGAATGCTTTTTTGAGCACTTGCAAAATACGTATCGAAGATGACCTCTCCGCGCATGCCCACCGAACGAACCAATGCCGGGCGCGCACCGTACAAGTTGCCGTTTGGAATATCACGCATCTGCTTTTCGGCATATGCGCGAATCGCTTGGCTCTTCATATAGGGAGAAACGAGCTGATCGCGAATGCGCAAAAGCTGTCCCTCGGAATGCAAATATCGGTAAGCGCGGCGATATGCCTCGCTTTTTTTTCGGGTTAAGCTCTCGATTCGCTCAACGCGCTCCAAAAGTTGCGAACGATCCCAAAACGCACCGAGATCGATCAGCTCCTCGCGCACACCGGGCCGACTCGGCTCGTATACGTGCGGTGCCGTCGCGTCCAACAGCGCAATTGCCGTGTCCCCCTTGGATAAGATGATGCCGTCAAGTGAGTCGGCATCCGAGGAACAATACACGTACTCCACGTGCCAACCGCACGCACGTCCTCGGTCGGCAACCGTTCGCATAAAGTGGCTCTTGCCGGTTCCGGGTCCTCCCTTGATGGCAAAGACCCTTTGAATATGCGCCGCATCAAAGCACTCCCGATAATAACTGAAAAACCCTTTTTCGCTGTTGGATGCGGCAAAGTAGGCATCCTCGCCCGTTTTTCTGAGCTCCATGGCTGTATCCCCCTCCCATGATTTGTTACCATCCTATGCACAAATTTGAAAAAAGGTTCTATTTTTTTGCAAAGCGGCATATAGTAGAGCAACACGGATACCAAATCTTCGTATCGGAAAGAAAAAGGAGGTTTCAAATGCAAACAACACCGAGAAAACACACGTCCTGCAAGCTCCCTCTCTCCCTGCAGGAGCTTCTGTCGGCACCTATTTGTGAAGCAATTCGAGAATGCGGTGCCCCGAGAGTAGAGGAAATTCGACTTTTCAGCCGTCGTTACGCAACCGTTTCCTGCGAATCCAAAAACTATCGGACCAATCTTTTGTTGGACGAGCAGGCAATCCGCGAAATCCTTTTGCGAATGTGCAAGGGCTCACTGTATGCCTACAGCCAAACCATCCATCAAGGATACCTCTCGCTTTCGGGAGGGATTCGAGTTGGTGTTTGCGGAACTGCCGCCACCGAAGAAAATCGGATCATCGGGGTCAGCTCAATCAGCGGACTGATGATTCGGATTCCAAGGCGCGTCTTTGCGGACGCCTCACCGATCGTTAAGCGTTTGAGCGCGGACCGAACGGGCGGTATGCTGATCTATGCGCCACCTACCGTTGGAAAAACCACGCTTCTGCGCTCGGTTGCCGCGCTTGCCGCCTCGTCGGAGTTTGGATTCCGCACCGTGGTCGTCGATACCCGTTCGGAGCTGAAATACACGTTGGACGATACCGAGCTGAATTTATACGTATTGGACGGTTATCCGCGCAACGTCGGGATCGAAATTGCGGTACGCAGCCTTGGCGCACAGCTTGTGATCTGCGACGAGATCGGCAGTGACGAGGATGCACGTTCGATTCTGGAGCTTGCCAACTGCGGGGTTCCCCTCGTTGCCTCCACACACGGATTGAAGCTGGATCTATTATTGAAGCGTCCCGCCTTCTCCCGTCTGCACAGTGCGAAGATCTTTCACACCTACGTGGGACTGTCCAGACAAAGTGACCGCTTTCTCTATCATTTCACGTCACACGGAGAGATCTCCGTATGACGCTTGCAAAACCGATCGGAGCCACGATTCTTCTTCTCATCGGAATCGTGCTGTCCCGACGGGGTGTACAAGCCGAAAAAAGGCGGCTGGAGGTATTGGAGGCATGGATTCGTCTTTTGTACGAAATCCGCACGCAGATCGATTGCTTTTCCTTGCCGATACAAGACGTTTTAAAGGATACCGACCAAAGCCTTTTGGCGCTTCTCGGCGCAAAGCAGCCTCCCACCTCGCTGGCTTCCCTCTTGCAGGCATCGCGGGAGAACGTGGACAAGGAGTGCGCACGTCTCTTGTCTGGAATGGTAAAAGAGATCGGAACGCACTCCAGAACCGAACAGGTCAAAAGGTGCGATTACTATCTGACGCAATTAGAAAAAGCACGGGACGTACGGCGCGCACAGCTGCCCGGAAGAATCAGGCTTTGCCTGACACTCCATTTATGTGTGTGCCTTGGCAGCGTGATTTTGCTATGGTAAAAAAGGAGGATGAAAAATGGACATCTCGTTGATTATTAAGATTGCCGGAATCGGCATTCTCGTAGCGGTTGCATCGCAGGTACTATCCAAATCGGGACGCGACGAGCAGGCAACCTTTGTGACCATCGCGGGGATTTTGGTTGCTTTGATGCTATTGATTACCGAGATCCGTGATCTGTTCGACCTGATTTTATCGCTGTTTGAGATGTAAGATGGATAGCTTAAAGATCTGTATGCTTGCAGTGCTCGGCTTGTTTTCGCTCAGCGTAATCAAGCAGTGGAAGGCAGAGTTTTCGCCGCTTTTACGGGTAGCCCTCGTTCTGCTGTGCGGCGGTGTTGCACTGGGCGCGATCTCGCCCGTCCTTTCCTATCTTGCGGACCTGATCGGCAAGGAAAACGGGACCTACTTCGAGGTCTTACTCAAAGCACTCGGTATTGCCTTTTTGACACAGTATGCCGCAGAGCTGTGCCGCGCGTGCGGTGAGGGCGGACTTGCTCACAGCGTCGAGCTGGTTGGCAAGATCGAAATCTTACTGCTTTGCATCCCGCTGATGGAAAAGATTCTTCATACTGCCGAATCGTTGCTATCGGTTGGAGGTGCCTCGTGATACGCGCGAAGACAAAAAGGGGCGTCCTGCTTTGTTTGCCGCTATGGGTAGCACTCTGCTTGATGCTTCCGATCACGGCACAAGCCGCAGAAGCAACCGAGCAAAGTGACACGATGCCCTCGGAATACCATGCATGGATCGACTCGCTGCCTCCCGAGCTTTTCTCACTCGTCCCGCAAGAATTATTCTCCAACGACATGGAAGACGTGGGACATGCCGTGGAAGAAATGAGTGATTTCTCCTATCTTCTGAGAACGCTCGGAAGCCTCATCGGTGCGGAAATCGACGGTTGCGTCAGGGTATTGGCAAGCGTTTGCGGTCTTTTGCTGTTATCCGCCGTTTTTTCCGCCTTGGAGTCATCCTTCCGATCCGCCGGAATCAAACGCGCCTTTGGCTTTTGTACGGCATTGATTATTACGCTGTCACTTCTTGCCGAAAGTTCCTTTTGCTTGGAGGAGGTCAGCCGATATTTTCACAATCTCAACGCACTCACCGCAACCTTTCTCCCCTTGAACGGTGCGTTGTACGCGATGGGCGGAAATACCGGCACTGCCGTGGCATCTTCGGCAGGACTCTCCGTCTATATGACGGTGATGGAGGAGTTGATCGGCAAAACCATTCTGCCCTTTTGCGGAATTTGTATGGCACTCGCTTTGATGGGATCGATTGATTCCTCGCTTCGTACATCCGGGTTGCTGGGAACCGTAAAAAAGAATTATACCACTGCCCTCTCCTTTTTGATGATGCTGCTTCTGGCGATGCTTGCCGCGCAAAACACGCTCGGCACGCGCAGTGACACGCTGGCAATGCGAAGTCTGAAATTCGCGGCGGGCAGTTGGATCCCCGTGGTTGGAGGCTCGGTGGCGGAGGTACTGCGCACGGTGAGTGCCGGCATGGGATATCTGCGCGGTGCAGTGGGAATTTGCGGTGTTTTATTGGTTCTGCTGTTATTGCTTCCCACGCTGGTCAAGCTCTTTCTTTTGCGCTTGACCTGGCAGCTTTGTGCCTCCGCCGCCGATTTGCTTGGTTGTGACCGCGAAAAAAAGCTGCTTGAGGAGTTCGCATCGATCCTTGGCTATCTGATTGCGGCGGTAAGCATCTGTTCCTCGGTTCTGTTGCTGTCCATGATTCTTCTGGCGCGCTGTGCGTCTGCCATCGGATAGGGGGTGTCATCATCGCATGAAAGCGTATTTCATATCCTTGCTGGCGGCAGCTCTTGCATTGGCAGCGGTTGGAATTCTTTTCCCCGAGGGGGACGGCGGCGGAATCTCCAAGCATTTGCGTCTTACTGCCGCGCTGGTATGGCTCTGCGTGCTGATTTCCCCCGTCTGCGGTGCGATACAAAGCGTAAGGGATCGTTGGAACAACCTATTTTCACTGTCCTTTTCCAAGGAGGAAGCAAAAAAAGACTACCAAGACCGCTTTGATGAAGCACTCCAAAATGCCTCTGCCGAGTATTTTTGCGACATGCTTACCCAAACGCTGGAAGCCGAATTCGAAATTACCCCCGGAGAGCTTCGTTGCCACGTTTCGTGGGAAACCGAAAACGGTGAGCTTACCCCCTCAAAAATCACGCTTCTGCTGTCGGGAAAGGCAATTTGGAAATCCCCTCATGAATTAGAGGACTTTGTAACAAATCTCGTGGGATGCAACTGCGTCACCGCAATCGAATAGGGAGGAATTTATGCTTTCTTTTTTCAAAAAAGGGACGAAAGAAAAAGACGGCAAGCTTCAAACAATCATTCTGCTCCTGGGAGCCGCGCTCGGCATCACACTGTTGCTGTTTGGAGGCTTCAGGGGAAAACAACAATCAAACGACACGCAAGAAACAGCATCGGTTGCCGAGGAAGCATTGATTCGTTATCAGGACTATTTGGAATCCCGCATCCGCGCGCTATGCGAATCCATGGGCTATGGAAGCGTTTTTGCCATCGTCACGCTGGAGGGAGATTTTGAAGAGGTCTACGCTACCGAATGGGTGGACGGCAACGAGGCATACGTCACGGTTGGGAAAGGCTCTTCCGCAGAAGCCCTGCCGCTTTCGCGGAAAGCTCCCGAAATCATGGGCATCGGAATCGTCTTTCGTGCGCCCATCTCGGATGCGCGACATGCCGAGCTGCTCTCTTTGATCTCTTCTGCCTTTCACACGTCTACAAATCGCATCTACATTACCTCGTCATCCCCGTAAAAATCAAGAACAAAATCGATCGGCTCGGCATATTCTGTTTCTCTTACGCATATGCTGTAGCGAACAAAAACACAGGAGGAACTCTACCGATGAAAACACAATCCACCGCACTTTGCGAAATCAAGAAGCCCGCTAAATTCAGAACCTTTGTACTCAAGCTTGGAAAACGTAACATTGCCATTGCCTGCTCCGTTTTGCTGATCGGCATTGCGGTGCTTCTCAACTGGGTACTGTTTACCGGCAACAAAACAGACGGCTACGACGGCTATGATCAGCCCAGCGGAAACATTTCCGACAACCTGACACCCGGCGACGGAAGCACCGGCTCCGACACCGGCACCTCCAATTCCTATTTTTCGGCAACGCAGATCAGCCGCCAAAGAGCACGTGACGAAGCACTTGAGGTATTGCAAGCGGTTGTAGACAACACGGCATCGTCCGAAAGTGCAAAAACCGAGGCGTTGGAAAGCATTGCAGCCATTGCAGACGAAATTCAAAAGGAAGCCAATATCGAATCGTTGATTACCGCAAAGGGCTTCGATCAGTGCGTGACGGTACTCAACGGTGACACCGCAACCGTAATTGTCAGCGCAGATACCTTGCAGGTGGCACAGATTGCACAGATCAATGCCATCGTATACGAGCAAACCGGTATTCTGCCAAGCGGCGTGACCATCATCAACAAATAACTGCAAAAGCAAAAACAGACTGTTCTCTCTTGCGTTCGGCAAAGCGGAAACAGTCTGTTTTTCTATTTTCTTATCATGGTACGTCAGTCGCGGTCTTCAAATGCGGGACACCCGTGAAAGGCATTTTTGTCAATTTTGGTCACCGACTCCAAATTGATGCTTGCCAGCTTCACACAGCCCGCAAAGGAGGAGGAAGGCAGAGTCGTGAGCGTATCGGGAAGCACCACGGCGGTGAGCCCGTCGCAAAAATAAAACGTATTCACACCGAGTTCGTTCAATTTCGTTGCACTGAAATCCAACGCGGTAAGACTTCTGCACCCAAAGAAAGCGGCATCTCCAACCGTAGTCAGGTCGCGCGGCAGCGACACCTCGGACAGATACAAGCATCCCGAAAAGGCTCTTGCGCCAATGGATTTCACCGCATCGGGAAGCTTCAATGTGGTGAGCATGTGGCACTCGTAAAGCGCGTAATCATCGATTTTTTCACAACCGGGGAGGATCTCGATTTGTGTCAGATATTGCGGATAGTAGCCGGCGGAAAGATCAAACACCTTTGCGCCGAAAATATACCCGAGATAGGTATTGCTCTCGGCACTTCCGCCAAGGAACGGAAGCGTCAGATTGCGAATAGCACTGCATCCCTCCAAGGCTGCGATTTCAATCGTAGTCAGCTCCTTGCCAAAGCGCAGAACGGTCAACGCGCGGCATTCGGACAAGGCATACTCGCCAACGGAGGTTAACGAATCGACGTTGACGGACAGCAACGACTCGCATCCGAACAGCGAGAAATCTCCCAGGTGCTTCAAGCTCTCGGGAAGCTTCACCAGCTCCAGCCGACGGCACTCAAACAAGGCAAACTCGTCCAATGACGTGCAAGAACCGCCCAACTCCAGATATTTCAGCGTTGCGGGCACGTCGCGCGGATTGTCCTCATAACGCTCCGCACCGAACAAGGAGCCGATAAAGAAGGTGTTCTCTGCCCCGTCCTCGGTTTGCGTCAACGGCAGATGCAACGCCTTCAGCGCGGTACAGCCGCGAAGCAAATTTTTACCGAGTGTCGTAACGCTGTCGGGAATATACAGGACCTGTAAAATTTCATCGTCGGCAAACAGCTCGTCGCCAAGTGCCGTCACCGAGGCTCCCGCAATCGTATCGGGAATCCGCACGGTAGTGCTTACGCCATTGTATTTTGTGACGGTACAGGTGCCGTTTTCGACGGTATATTCAAAATCTCCCACGGGAGAATCGTACACTGCGAAAAAGCTGTCCTCAAGCTCCGCCAAATACGCGACCGTTTGTTCGTCGGCAGTATAATCGTTACGCTTGGTCAGATCCAACGGTGCCAGAGGTGCCAAGGTTTCAGCGGCGGTATCCTCGCGTTTGTTTCCGCACGAAGCCAAAACCGACGCACATATCACAACCGCCAAAAGCAGCACTGCAATTTTTTTGATCGTCATATCGTTTTCTGCCCTTTCCTTTACTTTTCCCCTTTATTGTACCATATTTTTGAAAATTTGCAAGGTCTTCCGGCACAAATTCATAATTATTTCAATTCTGTCACACAAAAACGGCTTGTATTCCAAAAGGAAAAATGGTATACTAAGAGAAAAGGACGGAAAGGAGAATTTCAAATGCAGCTGACGGTAAAAAAAGAGCAGAACGGCATCACGGTATTACAGCTTTTACGAAAAGAATTGGGCTTTTCTTCCAAGCTCATCAAGCATTTGAAATTTTCGGAGGACGGCATTGCGGTCAACGGGGAGCGTGTCACGGTGCGCAAGGTCTTGCACGCAGGGGATCTCGTTTTGCTCGCGCTTGAGGACAACGATGCCGCCGATATTGCGCCCGTTGATCTGCCGATCCAAATCTTATACGAGGACGGTGACGTGGTGGTTCCCGCAAAGCCCTCAAATATGCCAACGCATCCCTCGCACGACCATCACTACGACACCGTGGCAAACGCGCTTGCCTATCGCTATACCCAAAAGGGGATTCCCTTTGTATTCCGCCCGATCAACCGCCTGGACCGAAACACCAGCGGACTGTTACTGATCGCGCGCAATCGAGTTTCGGCGGGAAAGCTCAGCAACGCCATGAAAAACGGTGAGATTCAAAAAAGCTACTTAGCTGTATTGGATGGAGAAATGACGCAAGCCGAGGGTCGCGTGGAAGCCCCCTTACATCGCACGGCGGAAAGCATTATCGTACGCGAGGTCTGCGAGCCGGATGCCCCCGATGCCGATTGGGCGTTGACCGAATATCGCGTGCTGGCAGTGGCAAACGGGCATACCTTAGTAGAAGCCCGACCGATTACGGGAAGAACACACCAGCTGCGCGTCCACTTTGCGTACTTGGGCTTTCCCATCACGGGAGATGACCTTTACGGAACGGCTTCCGCCGAGATTTCCCGTCACGCGTTGCACGCATATACCCTGACCTTTCCGCATCCCGTCACCCAAGAATCGATCTTCCTCAAAGCCCCTCTTCCCGCGGATATGTCCTCTTTGATCGACCGCTTTTTCCAAAACATACAAGCAAACCGAAAGGAGCTGCCATGAACGAAGCCCCCAATATGCACGCAGTCGAAAAATCGGAACGCAAAAGGCTTCCGCTTGCTTGCAAAATCATTTATTTATTGACTGCCGTCAGCGCGGTGCTGTATGCCGTCTTTATGAACAGCACCTCCTTTGCCGATTGGTTTAACCGCTACGTTTCCGCGTGGGGTCGCTTTGCACTGGCAAAGCTGACCGACTTTTTGCCATTTTCGGTGGCGGAGCTTTTGATTTTACTGATTCCCTTTTTCCTGGGACTCCTGATTACGATCGGCATCAAGCATTTTTGCGACAGCAACCGTTCCATGCTCGTTTATATCGGAATATTGCTATCGGGTGTTTGTGTCATTGGCATTCTGTTCGTTTGGAACTTCGCTGCAGGCTACTACGGAACGCCGCTTGAGCAAAAGCTGCAATTGGAACGCAAAAAAAGCACTGCGGAGGAGTTGGCGCAAACCGCCTCCATGCTGGCGTCTGAGATCAGCGAGCTTTCCGAAGAGATCGTGTTTTTGGAAAACGGAAGATCGATCATGCCCTATTCCTACGATACCATGAACGAAAAGCTGATTGAAAGCTACGATATTCTTTGCCAAAAATACGATTTTCTGCACACCTTCAAAAGCCGAACCAAGCCCGTGATGCTCAGCGAACCCATGTCATATACGCATATCACGGGAGTGTATTCCTTCTTTACGGGAGAAGCCAACATCAACGTCAACTTCCCCGACTACACCATTCCCTACACGGCGGCGCACGAGCTGGCGCATCAGCGCGGCATTGCGCGCGAGGACGAGGCAAATTTCATTGCGTTTTTGGTTTGCATGGAGTCGAACGACCCCTATATCCGCTACAGCGGATACTTGAATCTATACGAATACGTCGCATCGGCACTCTACTCGGCAAGCCCACAAAAGTATTGGGAGGTTCACAAGACTCTCCCCTCCGAAATTCACGCGGAGCAACAGGCGTACAGTCTGTTTTTCGATAAATATCGCGACAACGTCGCAGCCGATATCAGCGAGGCTACCAACAATGCCTACCTGCAATCGCAGGGAGCCTCCGCGGGAACACGCAGCTACGGCTTGGTGGTCGATCTTGCGGTTGCGTACTACCGCCCCTTTTTCGGCTGACGTCGGCACATCCCCAAAGGCGGCTGCATATCCTATCACCGAAGGACCCCTTTGAGCGATCGCAATCGGCGCATCCTTTTATGTGATTTTATCCCAAAAAAATCCAAAAATTATCCCTAAAAAATCAAAAAAAGGGCTTCCCTTTTTTTATTTGGTATGTTATAATAGTTATAGTATTTGCAAAACCGTCGAAAACGCTTTCTTCACACAGATCAAAGGGTCTCTGAAAATCGCAGCAAAGGAATGGAACGCTCGCGGCGTTCTCGGGCAGCAGAATGGCAACAAAAATTATCATTGAGGGTGGTAGACCCCTGCGCGGCAGTATCGCGATCAGCGGCATGAAAAACGCGGCTCTCCCTATTCTTTTTGCCACCGTTTTGGTTGGTGACGTTTGCGTTTTGGAGAACATTCCGCAAGTCAGCGATATTGCAACCTCTTTGGAAATTTTAGAGGAAATGGGCGCACGCATATCGCTGCGCAAAAAGAATACCGTACACATCGACACCTCGAATATCCGTCAGGGCACGTCCCCCATGGATCTGGTCAAAAAGCTGCGCGGCTCCACCTATCTTTTGGGTGCTGAGCTTGGCAGATTCGGAAAAGCCACCGTGGGTTGGCCCGGCGGCTGTGATTTCGGCTCGCGTCCGCTTGATTTGCACATGAAGGGCTTTGAAGCACTTGGTGCAACCGTTTCCAACGAAAACGGCTATTTTCATCTGTCCGCGCCAAACGGGTTGCACGGCAGCTCGATCTATTTTGACGTGGCATCGGTGGGCGCAACCGTAAACGTCATTCTTGCCGCGGTTTTGGTAGAGGGTACCACCGTGATCGACAATGCCGCGCGAGAGCCGCATATCGTTGATCTTGCCAACTTTTTGAACTCCTGCGGTGCAAACATCACCGGTGCGGGAACGCCCGTCATCAAGATTCGCGGAGTACAGAAGCTTCACGGCTGCTCTTACACCATCATCCCCGATATGATCGAAGCAGGAACCTATATGGTTGCGGCTGCTGCAACCGGCGGATCGGTGCATATTCAATCAATCATTCCCAAGCACGTGGAAACCATTACCGCAAAGCTGTTGGAAATGGGTGTAGAGGTTCGTGAAATGGACGAATCGGTGTTGGTGCAAGGCACGGGGGAGTTGCGAAACGTCAATATCAGAACGCTGTACTATCCCGGCTTCCCTACCGATATGCATCCCCAGTTCGCGCCGCTTTTGTGCTTGGCGAACGGTGTCAGCTGCATTCAGGAAAACATTTGGGAAAACCGATTCCGTTACGTTGACGAGCTACGCAAGATGGGGGCAACCGTCATGCTGGATACGCGAACGGCAACTTTCGTTGGTGTTGATAAATTGGTGGGCGCACCGGTTGAGGCATACGACCTTCGTGCAGGTGCTGCAATGGTCATTGCGGGCTTGGTTGCCGAAGGAACCACCGAAATCACGGGCGTGCGCTACATCAAGCGCGGATACGACGATATCGTCGGCAAGCTTCGTGAGCTGGGCGCGTCGATCGAGGAGGTTACCGTCCCCGATCCCGAATTGATCCAAAAAGCAAATTAACCATGCAAAAACAAGAGGAAGACCGCTTTTTACACGGTCTTCCCTTTTTGTTTTGCACACGTTTTTCGCTCTTTTCATATACTGTCAGTGATAAATGGGAATCGAGGAAACGTCTATGCTGTTAATCAAGCCCTATAACCGAGAGCGCGCCGTGGAATATGCCCTGCGATGGGCACTTGACCGCAATCCCTTGTTTGTTGATTTTACGGGAATCGGCGGCAACTGTACCAATTTTGTTTCTCAGTGCATCCTGGCAGGAAGCTGCACCATGAACTACACACCCGATTTCGGCTGGTACTACGTTTCTGCCGAGGATCGCGCTCCCGCGTGGAGCAGTGTGGAATACTTCTACGATTTCATGACCGGTGCCCCCACATTTGCCGAGCAAAACGGAGGAATCGGTCCGTTTGCACGCGAGGTGGGACGGGAAGAGGTTCTCCTCGGGGACGTCGTTCAGCTTGCCAATTCGGACGGAGATTGGTATCATACGCTTTTGGTATGCGGCTTTGACGGAGAAGAAATTCTTGTCTGTGCACAATCGAACGATGCCCGAAACCGTCCCCTCTCTACCTATACCAATGCCGCCGCGTTTCGTTTTTTGCATATCGACGGAGTTCGCATTGAAATCAACGACGATCTATGCTATCAAACGCTCCTCAACGGCGCGCCAATCGATGCTCCGCCCTCTGCGTAAAGCCCGTTTTGACAGTTGCCTGAAAAGAATTGGCGTTATTTGATTGAACGCTCAAAAAAGCTTGCAATTTTATCAAAATTTACGCAAGGATTGACAATCCGAAAAAAGTAGAGTATAATGAGTGGTAAGCAAAAGGAAAGGAACGTTTACTTATGGAAGTATTGCCAAACCGTCTCTTCAGCGGTGAATGGAAGGAAGGACACGTCCAAGGCATCGCGGTGGATACCGAGCGCGGATTCGTCTACTATTCCTTCACCACCATTCTGCTCAAAACCGACCTTGCCGGAAATCCTTTGGGCAGCGTGGAAAACTTGGTGGGACATCTCGGATGCATTCAATTTGATCCTACGTGTAATCGGCTTTACGGCTCTTTGGAATTGAAGCACGACGCCATTGGAAGCAGCATCGTCAACCGAACGGGAAAGGCACTGGCGGATGAGGATTCCTTTTATCTTGTCAGTTTCGATCTTTCTGCGATCGACCGCATGGGAATGGACGCGGAAAAGGACGGTGTTATGCGTGCCGTCTATCTTGCCGACGTTGTAACCGACTATCTGCAAGACGACGAAGCCTCCGAAAAAAAGCACCGCTACGGCTGCAGCGGCATCGACGGAACCGCACTGGGTCCCGTGTTCGGAGAAGCCAAGGATTCCCCCAAAAAGATCATGGTAGCCTACGGTGTTTACGGAGATACCGAACGAAAGGACAACGATTATCAGGTCATTTTGCAGTACGACCCCTCGGTAATCGACACCTATGCCCTGCCCCTTGACCAATCGGCTCCGCATCACAACGGACCGAGAAAGGCAGAAGCACGGTACTTCTTCTTTACGGGAAATACACGCTACGGCATTCAAAACTTGGAGTATGACCCCTATAGCGGAAACTGGTTGGTTGCCGTATACTGCGGTGCAAAGGAAACCTACTCCAATTTTCCCCTCTTCGTAATCGACGGCACGAAGCCGCCCGTGGAAAGCTCCTTGTGGGGTCGCGGCGGTGAACGGGGATTGACCCTGACCTCGGCAAGGCTTGGAGAAATCGATCTTTCCGCAAAGGTCTACGGCTCGCGCTTCCCATACGGACAAACCGGCATGATGTCACTCGGAAACGGTGAATTTTATTTTTCTCAACCTCACAGCATCAAGGAAGAAAAGAAATATTCCTCCACCGTGGTCAAATACCGCTTTGATCCCGATTGTCCCGAGTTGTTCAAAGAAATATAGGATACGTAACAAACGGGAGAAGATCCACACAATCTTCTCCCGTTTGTTTTCCTATTAAGAAACATACGCATTGCAAATGGTTTCGACGTCAATCATCGTATCCTTGAATTTTGCCGACTGCGATGCTGCGGGCACGTCCGCCTCTCCCAAAATCAAAACGTATCGCTTGCCGGAAAGAGTCCCGGTCACCGTGCAAGCAAGATAGGATTGCTCGGTATAGCCTGTTTTGGTTGCCTCCAAAGACGAGTTTGTCAGCGTGCAGTCATAGTATTTCGTACGGTATGTAATCGAGGGGGTAAGTCCGACGTTGTACGAGGTTTCTTCTCCGTTCTTGGTGTAATACCCACGAATAACGTACTTCTCGGTTCGCACAGCCAAAATATCGGCAATCAGCTCGTTTTGCATGGCTTTTGCCATAATGACCGCCATATCGCTCGCCGTGGTGCAATTCTCTGCACTGTCAAAGCCAACCGCGTTATTGAATTTCGTGTCCTTCAAGCCCAATGCAGCAGCCTTTTCGTTCATCATCTCCACAAAAGCCGACTCCGAGCCCGCAATCTCCTTGACCACCATATAGGTACAATCCGAGGCAGAGGACACCCCGATCCCATACAGCAAATCTCGGATTTTAAAGCGGTCGCCAATATAGTTCGCTTCCCGCGGCAAGGAAAAGGACGTTCCCTCATAATCACCGGAGGTTACGTAGTCAATGATCTCCTGCGAATGCACCAGCATACGGTCAAGATCCGCCGCCGTCAGCTTTTCGCAAGCAACCAACAGCGTCATCACCTTGGTCAAGGAAGCGGGCGAAAATGTTACCGTGGCATTCTTTTGCGCAACGATCTCCCACGACTCGGCGTCCATCAACAGCACGTATTTTGATTTGATCGCGGAATCTCCACCGAGATTTTTGGTTTGAGCAGTAGCGGTTGGGAGTTTGGGCGCGGGAACATCCTCGGTTTCGTCCTCCCCCTCTTGTTGGTCGCCACACGCCACCAAAGAAAACAGCAGCACAACCGCAAGTAACAATGCAAGCAATCTTTTCATTTACAAAATGTTTCCCTTTCTTACTCTCTTTGTTCTGCTCTCCATTATACCCGAAATTCACTTCCGTGTCAATTTGTTTTTCAAAGATTTATAAAAAAACTCAAATAATCCACTTGAAAAAGCGTTTTGCATTATGATATAATAAAGTGAACGATTTCCATCTCAAATTTACAGAAACGGAGAACAAATCCATGAAACTCGGATCAATGCAATCAACCTTTGCCTGCT
Organism: Oscillospiraceae bacterium; assembly: GCA_015064155.1. Lineage (GTDB taxonomy): Bacteria > Bacillota > Clostridia > Oscillospirales > CAG-272 > UMGS1865. Next base: position 116,524 of record SVST01000006.1, read on the forward strand.
ACGGCGATCACTGTTATAAAAAAATGAAAGAACTTGGCTTCGAAGCCGTAGATTTTAATATCAACGGTGAATTGAACGGGCGCACCGAGGACGAATACGATGCAGCCATCCTTTTGGAAAAGGAGCGTATGGAAAAGGCAGGTGTATATGCACATCAGGTACACGGTCCTTGGCGATTCCCGCCTCGCGATGATACCGAGGAAGCGCGTGCCGAGCGCATGGAAGCCATGAAGCGCAGTCTGCGTTGCACGGCACTCCTCGGCTGCCGCTATTGGGTCATTCACCCTCTGATGCCGTTCGGTCACCGCAACGACGGTGATTTTGAGGAATTTTGGCAGATCAATCTCAACTTCTTCAAGGCACTCCTGCCAACAGCCAAGCAGTACGACATCGTGATCTGCTTCGAAAATATGCCCATGCGCTCGCTGTCTATCTCCCCCGTTTCCAAAACACTGGAGTTTATCCGTGCGATCAACGACGAAAGCTTTCAATTGTGTCTTGATACGGGACACGGCTGGATCAGAGGCACGACTCCCGGGGACGCGGTTCGCATGGCTGGCTCGACGTTAAAGGTCTTGCACGTTCACGATAATATGCAGCTGCCCGATCCGCATTTGGTTCCCGGCATGGGTACCATCGATTGGGACGACTTTATGGCAGCATTGCATGAAACGAAGTTTGACGGTGTTCTCTCATTAGAGTGTGAATTAGACGAGTTTTTGCCCGAATCTGACCAAGACGCGCGGTTTGAAGCCTTGAAAAAGGTCGCAAACGATCTCATATCTCGTATTCCCTAAAAAATTTTTCAACTTTTTTTGAAAAAGTTATTGACATATGTTAAAAACCGTGTTATAATATGGGCGTCAAAGGAAGTTATCCGATGACAAAACGACGAAAGGAGTTCTTTATGGCAAGACCTAAGAAAGAACGCGTAATCTGTTCAGCTCCAAGACACCGTCGTTTTGCTCCGATCCCAGAAGAAGCAGAAAACGAGATCATCCTGCAAGCCGATGAATACGAGGTCTTGAGATTGCACGATCTGGAGCATTTAACACAGTCCGAGGTTGCCGCACAAATGCTGGTTTCCCGCCCCACCGTAACGATTTTGCTAAATGCAGCACACCAAAAGCTGGCAGACGCCTTGGTAAACGGCAGGATGCTGGTAGTCGAAGACGGAAACTGCGCAGTCTGCGAGATCGGCTGCGCCTGCCCCACCGAAAAGAAGGAAACCTGCGAAAACAAACAACGCTGTAAAGCCTCGTGCAGGCTGGCACTGCAAACAAAGAATCAATAAACTATCATAATAAAAGGAGAACACAAACATGAAAAAATGGAGATGCACTATCTGCGGAGAAATCGTTGAATCCGACGTAAGACCCGACAAATGCCCCCTTTGCAAGGCTCCCGGCGAAAAATTCGAGGAGATCGTTGAAACCGCTGAAATGACTTGGGCTGCTGAACACGTAGTAGGCGTGGCTAAGGATGCTCCCGCTGAGATCATCGAGGGTCTGCGCGCAAACTTCCAGGGCGAATGCACCGAGGTTGGTATGTACCTGGCAATGTCCCGCGTTGCAGCAAGAGAGGGTTACCCCGAGATCGCACTGTACTGGAAGGAAGCAGCATTGGAAGAAGCTGAGCATGCCGCTAAATTTGCAGAGCTTTTGGGTGAGTGCGTAAGCACATCCACCAAGGAGAACCTGACCGTTCGTGTTGAGGCTGAAAACGGCGCAACCGCAGGCAAATTCGAGCTTGCGAAGATGGCAAAGCAGCTCAACCTCGACGCTATCCACGACACCGTTCACGAGATGGCTCGCGACGAGGCTCGCCACGGCAGAGCTTTCAAAGGTCTCTTGGAGAGATACTTCGGTTAATCAAAAAAATCCTTACCACACAAGGAAAATATTTTGAAGGGCGACTATTTTGGTCGTCCTTCTTTTTGCGCTGTTCGGCTTCATTTTGAGGCTTTTGGGGTGTATTTCCCAAGACTATTTTGGAAACTTATTGGAACTTTTGCTTCTTCTCTT
>SVST01000007.1:0-97627 GCA_015064155.1 Oscillospiraceae bacterium
TATTATCAGCGTAATTCTGGCGATAGCAGCGCCGCCTGTTCCCGGAGCCGCACTTACGTGTTACACGATTTTGTTTATGCAACTCGGTATTCCCACGGAGGCGATTGCCGTAGTGATTGCATTGAATGTTATTCTTGAGTTTGTTGCAACGGCAGTGAATCTGTTCTGCCTGCAAACCGAGCTTGTAGAGCTTTCGGGATCGTTGCAAACACTCAAAACCGACGTACTTCGCAACAAGGCGTTGTAAAACAAATCATAGATTTAACTAAATATTATCTATAAACTAATCAATATAGAAATAGTACTTTTCCATAATTATACCATATTTTTCTACGAAAGTAAAGATTAAATAAAGGTATACATTTGAGGAAATCAAATTCTAAATAAAGAAGTGCTAGAGGAAAAATGTAGTTTTCACATGATTTCAAAATATATTAAAAAAGGGCATTACGTAATCTGCGTAACAAATTGCGTAACACGCTCCTAAAAGCTGCGGGACAGGGCATCAAAAAGCACAATTAGGGAGGAGGAAACTTCATCCTCCTTAATTGCCGAAAAAGCCTTGCGTAACAAAGCAAAAATAAAGCCGTTGGAACTGTTGCTCCAACGGCTTTATTTGGTCTGAGTGACAAGACTTGAACTTGCGGCCTCTACCACCCCAAGGTAGCGCGCTACCAGCTGCGCCACACCCAGATCGTCCTTACGACCTTGATATTATAGCACAGGTTTTGAATTTTGTCAAGCCCTAATTTGAAAATATTTTTGTTTTTTAAAATTATTTTTTTGCATGGATTTTTATTTTTTTGCTATCAAAAGTGGATTGTGAAAAGAAAACATCTATACTGGCGGAAGAGAACGCTCGTTTGCGATCTGGATTTCTCATTTGCTACGGTTAAACACTGATAATCCTTTTTTATTAGTTACACGATTTATCTTCATAATTTTCATATGATAGGTTTGTCGTGGTTTCTGTCAAAATATAAATTTGCGAATTGGCTTTTTAAATTATCGCAAATCCGATTACCGAATATGTTGATTTGTTTCCGATTGTGTGATATAATGTTGATGTCGAATTCGATTACTAATACTAAATATCATTTGGAGGGTAATTATGTTTATTGAAGAACGTCATCAAGCGATTATTGATACAATAAATAACCAAGGAAAAATAACAATTGCAGATATAGTAAACAACTATGACATATCTGAAGAATCTGCACGGAGAGATTTAAGACAACTTGAGCAGAAAGGCTTTTGTCAAAGAACACACGGAGGGGCTATAGCACTAAAGCAGGTAAGTGTAAAACCGATGTCTAATCGAGATTATGCAGCTATGCCAATCTACAACAATTACAAGCAAATATCAAAAAAAGCCGCTGAGATAATTCAGCCCAATGACATTATATATTTAACGGGCGGTTCGTTTGGATATATAATGCTATCCTGTTTGCCTTGTGATTTTAGATATACTGTGGTTGTTAACAATGTAGATATTGCCAAAGAACTCCGCGCGTTTGATAATATTGATGTTTACATTGCAGGAGGAAAAATGCGACAGAGCGGATCTTTGGTAGACAGTTTAGCAAACGAATTTGTTAGCAAATTACATTTCGACAGTTGCTTCATTACCGGTGCAGGGGTAACTCATGATTTTGGGCTTTCTAATGGTTCGGACGAAACTGCGACCTTTCAGCGATCCGTTATTAAAAACAGCCGCAAGAAGTATTTGCTGATGCCAAGTAACAAAGTGGGGGTAAATTCATTTATTAAAGTGTGTGACGTTGATGAATTCGATTTGCTAATCACGGATTGGGATTGTGCAGAGGAACATATTTCCGCTATTGAAGATGTGGGCGTTAAAGTAATCATTGTTGAGGATTTAATATGACTCGCGAAATGAAATTAAGGAATCTAATATTAGATAAATATCCAAGTCTACGTCGATTTTCTATCGAATGTAATATTCCATATAGTACACTTATAACATTATTAACACGCGGTGTGGGTGGAGCTTCATTTGATGTAGTAATTAAAATATGCCACAAACTTGAGATCGATCCAAGAGCCATATAAAAATAACAAAAGAGCCTTACAGTTAATGTCGTAGGGCTCTTTTGGCTTATCTTGTGCTTGTTTGGTAACAACTATGAGAAAATAAAAACATATCAAATGTTATGAAAATTTTGAATGATAGCTGAGGACATCAATCCTTGATCAAGATGGATTCCGAATCGGTCAATGTGCGTACGCTGTATTGACCCAAGGCGGTCAGTTCTTCATAGTGTGACTTGCGTTTTTCTGTATAATGGCATATCAAAATTCCGTGATACAGTCCAAGTCCCGCAAAGTCGGTCAGACCAAAGGTGTCTGTGTCGTACTTCGCTACGTGAGAAATATTCGCGGTTGCAATATGCGCGCCTGCACTGCCACCGATATAAACGACACCGTTTTGAACGTAATCGACAATCGCTTTGTCAAATCCCGAGTCGCGTAGTAGCTTCATTGTGCCAAAGGTATTTCCGCCGCTGATGTAGATCGCGTCAATATCAAGGTTGAAAAACGGCGACGGATCAAAATAGTTTGCCACATAGATATTCTTCCTCTGAAAGCCAAACGCGGTAACGCGTGTTTCATATTTGCCACTCTTTATCTTTTCGGGTGTGACTTTCTCATTCGGGAAGTACAGCACTCTGCAATCTGATATTGGTTTGCAAAGATGATTTATGATAAATTTTGCAGACATAGGATTCCCAAAATCGCAAGATGAGAGTATGAGTTTCATTTTGTTCATGTATTTTCCTTTTCGGTAAAGCATTTTTTCGCCCGTTCAAATAAAAAGGGCTGTATGAGTGGGTAGGTAAGGGAAGTTGGGAGATCGTCGAACAACTCGATTTTTTCGATTTCGTTCTTGAGTTCGGTTTCGATATCTGAAATGTCGGAAAAATAGAGCATACCAAAGCTTTCCGATTGCTCATTTGCACTTGTAACCGAGTATACACAAATCGGTTTGATTGTGAATTTTACCGCTCCGGTTTCCTCGTACAGTTCGCGCTTGGCGGTCTCGTCGATTGACTCTCCCTGTTCACGATGACCACCGGGGATTTCGTATGTGTCACGCTCTTTGTGCTTGCAAAATACCCATTTGTTTTGATATTTTGCGGCAATTACAGCATATTTCAATTTTTCATCATTGACAAAATCGTAAAACCGAACGGTTATTTGGTTATTCATGATCTTTTCCCTCCGCCTCAATTTTCCTCACGCTATCTTCTCGCATTATCTGTCTGAGTTGTTTCGTCCACTCCGACCACTCGCAGTTTTCCTCGCCGTAGGTGAGATTTTCGGTGTATTCGCGCTCGATCCAGGTGGAGATCGGGGCTTCGTTGTGCGAGAGGACTCCTTCCAGATTGTCCAGGGCTTTGTACAGCTTTGCCTCGGGTGTTTTCATTTCGTTCATTTCTGCAAACAGTGTTTGTAAGTCCTGTTGCATTTCGGCAGGGAGCATCGATAACAGGCGTGTGACTGCAAGCTCCTCCTCGGCTTCATGCTGCTCGGTTTTCCAAAAAGAGGGAATATCGCCCGTGATTGCCTCGCCGAAATCGTGGATCAGACACATTTTAATGACCTTGTTGATGTCAAGCTCGGGATATTCATCGGCGCACAGCATCGCCATCACGGCGGTACGCCAGGAATGCTCGGCAACGCTCTCCCGCCGTCCCTCTGACGACCACGAATGCCGCGTGTTGCATTTCAGCTTTTCGATCTTGGTGAGAAACTTGATATATTGTCTTGCTTCCATTTGCAGGACTCCTTTTTGTTTTTATACGTATTCCACCTCAAGCAATACGGTAGCCTGCGGTGCAAATTCGGTTGTGACGTGAATTTTGTTGCCGATAAGGGTTCCTTTTGCACCCGTCAGGTTGAACGCGCGGCAAGCCTTGGGAAGAACGATATCAAAATCGAATACGGGATCGATCGATAGGTTTTGGAAAAAAACGACGTGCGCGTTCTTTCGCTCGGCACAAACCGAATACAGATTTGCAAATCCCGGGATTGCGGGGTAGGGTGTGCCGAAAAATTCCTGCAGCTGTTTTCCTCTTGCATAAGAGCAATACAAGGAGGAGGCTTCGCCCACGGAAAACGCGTCAAAATTGAGAATCAGGAAGTTCTTGTATTCAAAGCTTGCCGCAGCACCCGTATCGAAGCGGCTTTTGATAATTGCTTGATCATGGAGCTTTAAGTCGAAAAAGGCTGCTTCCCGATCGGTGCTCTGAAGCAGAACCCGATTTTCTCCGAAAAGTTCAAACGTGGGGGGAACGGTTGCTTCTTTCGGCTCAAAGCCCACGTCGATGCCTTTTTCTTTCAGGATCAGCGCGGCGGTGCGGTCAAGCACGATTTTTTTGCTCGGATCGTCCAAATACAGCGCGTCGTCACCGAATACGGCGGCGCAAGTGTTCTCCCCCTCATAGGAAACGGGAATCGCGTGACAAGCGAGCATGGCGGCTGTCTTGGAAAAATAGGTTCGCATGATCGGCTTTTCTCCGACGAACTCCTCGGGCAGGATCGCATCTGTGATTCGATGCGGCGGACGGTAAACGCGAATACCGCAGGGCGTTGTGTTTTGGAATGCCGACTCGATTTTTTCGTACAACGGAATATTTCGGGTATGGATTTTGAGATATTGGGTTTCGTATTCGGGCAAGGAATAGTAATCGAACAGATATTTCAGGCTTTTCACACCCGATGCATGCATGGCAAGATCGAAATTCTCGATCAGCATCGCAGGCGTATGATAAGCGGGGCGGGGATAAGAATCGGCTTCCGCAAAAAATTCGACGTTTGCCCGTTTGCTCCACGCGAGCTGATTTCGCGCGTTCTCTATGACGGCGGAAAGCCGCTGACCCGGAAAGCGGTTTCTGCCGGGGGCTACCCAATAGGGGGCTCCCGTCAGGCGGAAAAAGGGATGTGTGCCGCCCGCCAGAATTTTGGAAAGCTCGATGGGATCGGTGCCTTCGATATCCCACGACGTGTATCCCGCGCACAGTCCGACTCGGATCCGGGGGTTGATCTCGTCCACCGCGTGCCGAACCTTTTTGCAAAAGGCTCGCATCGTGTTACCCATGATACGAAACCACGCATCGCGCGCTTGATTCTTTTTCCCCGTAAACAGCTTGGTCGGATCCTCTATCTTACCCACCTCGTTTTCCAACAGCCTCATATGCTGCTTGCAAAAGCAACCGATCCCGGGACGCACGGAAAGGCAAAGATCGTCATCCAGCATGATCAATGCGGGCGAAAGCCTTGCAATGTCCCGAACCCACGCAAGATACGCTTCGGTGAAGCTCGGATCTTCGGGACAAAAGGCGTCGGCTTCGCGGGAAATGCCCGTCACCGAGCGCAGCCTTGTCCATCCGCATTTTTCGTAGGAAAGCGGTTCTCCGAATCCGAACGCTTGGATCCAAACGCCCGTTTCAAAGCCGTGATCCTCGAAAAAACGGAGATTTTCGCACAGTCGCGTTAAATGATCGCCGCGGTCAAACAGCGAGCTTCTGTCAAGAGCGATCCAGATGCGATCTGCCTTGGCATCTCTTGCTTGGTTCAAGAGCGTATTCCGTGTCGCTTCGTTTAAATTGGAATTTAATACGGGAATATCGGGATTGAGCATGGCTTTTTCTCCTTGGAATCAACTTTACTGTTCTTCGATCTGTTCCGCGATTTTTTCAAACAGCTCGATATAATGCTGTGCCGTTACCAAGCAGTTGGGATTTGTAATATTGCGCAATTTTTCCGTGCAGGCATTTTTCCACCACGTAGTAAAATTCTTCACGTTTGTCGGCAAGACCTTCGCGATTTCGGAGCGCGGCACAGCGCGGACAAGTATCCCAATAGCAATAATATTTGGGATCAAGATCGGACATTTCCAATTCGTCGGTTCCAACGTGGATGTATTCGCTGTTCGGGAAGATCTCCACGATCTCGGCGACCAATTTCCTATAAAAGTCCCAAACGTCGTCGTTTCCGGGGCAGATCGACCAGCCAAGGTTGCCCTCTGCCAAACAGGAAAATTCGGGATGTGCGCGGCAGAGCGCGGTTCCGTGCGCGGGGATCTCCAATTCGGGAACGATCTCAATGGCGTAGATTTTGCATACGTCGGCAATTTTTTGGAGGAATGCTTTGGTGCAGGGCTTGCCTTTCTTGGGATCAAGCGTGTATTCGGGAAGCGCATCCGATACGTAGCGCGGTCCGTAGGAATCGATCAAGTGCAGATGCACGCGGTTGTATTTGGCGAGTGCCATTTGGCGCAGGGTGCTGAAAATGTCGTCCTCAGTTGGTACGCCTCGCGCAAAATCCAATAGGAAGGAACGGTAAGCGAAATCGGGATAGTCCACAATTTCTTGGCAAGGAAGAATTTGCTTTCGAAGCAAGAGTGCCGCGGTTGCCGCACCGTTCACTGCACCGCGTGCGTCACGAAAGCCGACGGAGATTTTGTTTTCCGTAACGGTTAGCGAGTAGATCTCGTCACGCGCCTCCAAGGAAGCGTCAAGGCAAAATTCGATCCAAGCATTCTCGGGGGCATATTCTGCGCCGCATACGAAATCGGCAAAGGCTTCGGCTCCGATTTTTGCCGTGGCGGAATCATAACCGTAGGTGATCGTTTCGGGGACGGAACACGTGCCACGTCTTTCGATTTGTTTTTTCACAATGGGCAGTATCATGGCAGTACGTTTATGGTGTGGATTTTCCATTTTGTTCTGTTTACTCCGATCTGCCGACCGGTTTGTTTCTACAGCAATTATACCATCCTTGCGGGATCATGTCAATCGAAATTTTTTCGTTTGGCTCTTGCCGATGCGAAAAAAATGTGGTACAATAGGAGCAGAACCGCGCGAAAGGATTTTTTGTGGAGCTTGGAGGAAAAGTCATGCAAAAACGACCGATTATCATACAGGGTGCCTTGCAGAGCGAGATCGATCTGCTTTTGAAATCCTTGGTATTGCATACGAAACGCGAGATCGGCGGCTTTTCGTTTTATGAATGTGACAGTGGGGGAATTCCCGTTGTGATCTCAAAGACAAAAATGGGGGAGGTCTGCGCCGCCATCGCAACCACCTTGGCAATTGAAGCCTACGACCCCGTGTGGATTCTCAATCAGGGAACGGCGGGGGCATTCGAGGAAGCGCTTCACACGGGCGACGTGGTGATTGGTGAGCAGGTAGTTTATCTTTCGCAATTTGCCACCAAGCGGGACCGAGAAGAGGACTGCCTGAATCCGTGGAAATCGGGAGAATACCGCACGCTTGACGGCGAGTGTATTTCGATGAAGACCGATGCACGGTTGCTTACGTGGTTGAAGTCGCTTCACTTACCCGTTTCGGGGGTGTTGCGCTTTGGAACGCTTGGCAGCGGTGACGTTTGGACAACGGGGAGCGAGCTGATCAAAGCCTTTCGTGAGCGATTTGGGATTCTTTGCGAATCGATGGAATGCACGGGCGTGTATCTGGCGGCGAACAGCCGCGGGGTGCCTTGCGTGTCGATTCGCGTGATCTCCAATAACGAGCTGTTGGGGGAGCAGTATCGTCCCCAAACTGCCGACATTGCGGCAAGCTGTGCGTTGAATCTGTTGAATTCTTGGATTGCGCTTGGTGAAAAAACTCCGTTTTGATGCTATTTTGGAAAGTACCTCTTGCAAAATTGACCGAACTGTGGTATACTGACACGGAATAAAAAAAGGATGTGTGTTGAACATGGGAAAATTTGACGGTATTTTAATTGTTTCGGATCTGGACGGAACGCTGCTTGACAACCACTCGCAGATTCCGCAAAAAAACCGTGATGCAATTGCGTATTTTGAATCCGAGGGCGGTTACTTTACGTACATTTCGGGACGTGTGGCGCGTTGTATGGCACCGATCTTCAAAATGATGACGCCGCCGATTCCCGTTGGCAGTAACAACGGTATGGTATACGACCCGAATGCGGGGGAATGGGTGGATTTTGAATCGATGACACTCGACGTGCTGCCCCTGGTGGAGGATATTTTGGCTCAACTCCCCGACGCGGGACTCGTAGTTATGGGAAAAAAGCACATCTATTTCTCCAAGCGGGAGCCCATTGCCGACCGTTTCCGCGAAATCGTCGGCTTGCCCGAACGGTATGATGCGCTAAAGGATATCCAAGAGCCTTTTTGCAAGCTTCTCTTCACCTATCCCGCGGAAAAATTTGAGGAGCTTCGCCATGCGGTGGACAGTCATCCCTTGGCGGCAAATTACGAGCTGGTTCGCTCCGACCCCAAATATTACGAGGTTATGCCCAAGGGCTGTAACAAGGGACGCGCGCTGGAGCGTCTTGCCGCATATTTGAAGGTTTCTCCCGAGCGCACGATTGCGGTTGGCGATAACGAAAACGATATTTCTATGTTCCGAAAGGCTCACGTCGGTATTGCCGTGGCAAATGCCGCACCGCTTGCAAAGGAGGCGGCTGACACGGTACTGGACGTGACCAACGAAGAGGGGGCAATCGCAGAAATCATCAGACGGCTTGACGCAGGAGAGGTGGTTCTTTAATATGGGAAAATTTGACGGAATTTTATTGGTGACCGATCTGGACGGAACGCTTCTTCGCGACGACAAATCGATCTCGCAGGAGAATCTGCAGGCAATTCAATACTTTGAATCCGAGGGTGGATATTTTACCTTTGCAACGGGACGACCGCCGATTGCGATGGGACCCGTTTTGGAGCAGCTTTGCCCGAAAATTCCTTACGGATGCATGAACGGTGCGGGTGTGTACGATCCGAAAACCGATGCGTATGTTCGGCATACACTGATTTCACGTGACGTTTTTGCGTTGGTGGAATACGCACAAAAGCTCTTTCCCGGGGCGGGTTTTGAGCTTGTGACCTATGAAACCAGTTATCTGTACAGAAGCAACGCGATCATCGAGGAATTGAGAAGATTTGAGCGTTTGCCCGATAACTACGTGGATTCGTTTGATATCCCCGGCAGACTTTGTAAGATCCTGATCGGAATCGAGAGTGAAAAAATGGACGAGCTGATCGTTGCGATGGAGGCGCATCCCGACTACGACCGCTACACGATGCTGCGCACCACGAAAGAATATTACGAGATCATGCCCAAGGGCTGTCACAAGGGCAAATCCGTTTTGGCACTTGCCGAAATTTTGGGCTTGGATCCCGCAAAAACGGTTGCCGTTGGCGACAACAGCAACGACGCCCCCATGCTTCGCACGGCAGGGGTTGGGATTGCGGTGGCGAATGCTACCGAGGATGCCAAGGAGGCGGCGGACGTTGTTCTTGCGGTCAACAACGAGGAGCACGCCATTGCCAATATCGTTCGACGCTTGGAAGACGGAACCATCTCCTTTGGATAAAACGCTTGCATTTTTACAAAAAATGCGAAACTACTTGCACAGTGGCAAAAAATATGCTATACTCGTGTTGCGCTGAAAAAGCGCAAACCTACAAAAGAATAGCGCAGACCGTCGGGGTCGCTCCCGAAACCGCTTGCCGAATAGGCAAAAGCGGGGGTCAGGAAATCGCGGTGCAAATCCGCGGCAACAGCCATTACCGTAACTAAACGCCATCGGTGTTTTCAAGTCGGAATGCTGACCGATCTGTGTGTCAAAAAAGGCTCTTTGGGCAAATGGGGGAGCGCGACCGACGGATACGGCAGGGTATCTCTGTGGCTTGCAAGCACCCCCTTGGAGGGGTGCTTTTTTGTGTCCTTTTGTAAACGCAAAAACGGAAAGGATGAAAACAATGAAACAACTGAAAAAAATCTTAACGGTGACCTGCGCTTTTTTGACCCTTGCGGCAATTCTTTTGATCGGCACTGCCTGTGACACGGAGGATACACGTACCCCGGAGGAAATCTGGCAGGAGGATGCGATTTATCGCGAGGACACCTCCTTTGGAACCGGCTCGAAAACCTTTTCCTTGACGGTTCGCTTTGAGAGCTATGCGGTAACCTTTACGGTGAAGACCGACCGTGATACGGTGGGGGCTGCCTTGGTAGATCATGCGTTGCTTGAGGGGGAGCAGGGCGCATACGGCTTGTACGTAAAAAAGGTGAACGGGATTCTTGCCGACTATGACATCGATAAGAGCTACTGGTCGTTACAACAAAACGGCGAAGAGCTTTTTACGGGTGTTGATTCGACTCCCTTGACCGATGGGGCAACTTATGAGTTCGTCTACAAAAAATAAACCCACGGCTCACCGACGCGCTTACAGCTTACGGCATCTCTTTGAGCTGGTTCTGTTTGCCATGCTCGGCAGCCTGATGTTTTGCTCAAAGATCGTGATGGAGGCTTTTCCAAACGTTCACCTGCTCGGAATGTTGACGATGACCTACACGCTGGTTTTTCGCGTCAAGGCGCTGATTCCCATCTACGTCTACGTTTTTTTGAACGGCTTGTATGCAGGCTTTGACCTTTGGTGGATGCCGTATCTGTATATTTGGACGATCTTGTGGGGGCTTACGATGCTGTTGCCAAAGCGAATGCCGCGCGCTCTTTGCGCGGTGGTGTATCCGCTTTTGTGCGGATTGCACGGCTTTGCATTCGGCATTCTGTATGCACCGGCGCAAGCATTGATGTTCAACTACGATCTTTCCAAAATGTGGGTTTGGATTTTGGCGGGACTTCCGTACGACCTGATTCACGGTGTTGGAAACGTACTGATGGGGCTCTTTATTTTACCGTTGAGCCAACTGCTTCGCAGTCTTGCAAAGCGTGCGCGCTTGCCCGTGCAGTGAAAACGACAGCCCCGTGCAACCCAAATTGCACGGGGCTGATTTTACCGAAGTGTGATCAGATATTGCTTATGCTCGCCGCTGATACGGTAGCTTTCCACCGCTTTTTGGATGGCTTTTCGGTGGATCCAAGGCGCGAGCCGTCGGTTTTCCAAATAGGGGATCGCAGTCTCGTATTGCTTGGCAAGCGCGGTGGCAAAGTACCAAGCGATCATCATGTTGACGTAGTACTCCTCACTTGAAACGGCGGCAACTCTTTGGAGGTATACGGGATCGAATGCTTCCTCCAAAAAATGTACCATCAGCATTTCGATGCCGAAGCGTACGCTATAAGGGTGCGCGTCGGACAGCCAACGGTCGATTGCCAAGGAGAGCTGTTCCCGATTTTTGCCAAAGCATTTCGGGCGCAGGGAATCACAGGTTGCCCAGTTGTCAACAAACGGCAGAAACCGTGCAATTTCTTCGAGGCACCGTTCAAAATCGCGCAGCTCGGAGAGCAGATAGGCATGCAGATTGTTCTCCTCGTAGCAGGTATGCGGCAGCGTGTCGAGAAATTTCGTTTGCTCGGTCGGGGTCATTTCCTTTGCGATTTTTCGCAGACGCGGTGCGCGGACTCCGAGAATGCTTTGGGGGTCAAGCGTTGGTAACAGCGACACCGAAAAACGGCGGTATTCGGGCTCGGCTTCCCTCAAAAGACGGTCTTGCAGCGTTTTTGTGTCCATGTTGTACCTCTCCTTTTTGGTATGGATTGAGTATAACATACCTTTTTTCTTTTTGCAAGGGGTATTTTTGCAAAAAAACTTGACACGGTGCGCGTTTTATGCTATACTGTCGCATATTTGCAAAAAAAAAGGAGCTATTATGAAGCTGGATTTCTTTTTCTTTTTTAGTTGCATTTCGATGGGAGTGGCTCTTGCCATGGATGCTTTTTCGGTGTCGCTTGCGAACGGCTTGAACGAGCCCGGGATGCGCACGCGAAAGATGTGCGCGGTTGCCGGGATTTTTGGCATTTTCCAGGGCTTGATGCCCTTGCTCGGTTGGCTTTGCTTCCATTTCCTCGTACAGTATTTTGGATTTATGGAAAAATTGATTCCGTGGGTGGCATTGGCATTGCTGGGATTTATTGGCGGGAAGATGCTTTATGATGGAATCGCAGGCGAGGAAGAGGAAAACTGTGCTTGCGGTCTTGGATTCGGATCGCTTTTGGTGCAGGGGATTGCGACCTCTATAGACGCGTTCTCGGTTGGAAGTACGATTTCGGATTACAATTTCTTGGCGGCTGTTCTTGCCGCTGCCATGATTGCCGTGGTGACCTTTGAAATTTGCTTGACGGGGATCTTTATTGGAAAGAAATCGGGTACCAAGCTCGCAGGGAAAGCGTGTATCCTCGGCGGTGTCATCCTGATTGCAATCGGACTTTTGATTTGGATCAAGAGCTTTCTGTAACAGAAAAATGAGAGAATCGGTCGATTCTCTCATTTTTCTTGTCCCAAATCAATCATCACAAGCTCGGGCGCATTGAAAATGCGGGGAATCCACGTGTGATTCCCAAGACCTCGGCTGACGAAACAGCGGTCTTCGATGACTCCTGCCGTGTGCTTCGGGAAAATGCCCTGACCGGGTGCGTAGACACCGCGTCCGAAAAAGCGCCATTGACCGCCGTGCGCATGACCGCAAACGGTTAATTCGATATCGGTTTTCGCGATATGAGGGACGTAATATTCGGGGTGGTGGCAGAGCAGAATGCGGAATCCCTTTTCGTTTGCAAAGCCGTTCAGGATCTCCTCGTTCGGTTGGTTCAGCTTTCGGTTGATGCCGGACGTCAAGCCGCATACCGTGACCTCTCCGACGTGAACGCAGGCATTGTCCAAAAGAATCGCCCCCGTGCTTTCGATACGGCTGCGGACTTCCTCGGACAGCGGCACGGGAACGGGGTGCCGCCAGGGGTTGCCCCTATGATAGCATGCAATTTCGTGATTTCCCAAGGAATAATAGGTGGGCGCGATTTCGGCACAGCGTTTCAAAAAATCATACGCCGCGTTTTTGGGGTCGGCAAGGCAGATGTCATCGGAAAGATCACCCGGGATCAGGATCATATCGGGTTTTTCTTTTTGAAGTGCCGCGATCACCCTTTCATGTACGGCTCCGTGCAGGTCGGCGGCAACCGCCACGCGAAGACGGGGAGCAGGACGGTTTACTTGGCGGTATGTTACTTTCATGCCGTAGCAGTCGTTTCGCATTTTTTTGGTCAGCAGCAAATACAAAAGGAGGATCACACTGCAAACCACAAACGCGCCCAATACGTCGATCCCAATGTCGATCCATTGCGCGGCTCGTTCCGAGGAGGCTTTTTGGTGCAGCTCGTCGATGCAAGCATAGGCAAACGTGAGAAGCAGTGATATGAAATAACGGAGGATCGGAAATCCTCTCCACGTGAGCAGCAGCAAAAGGATCAATCCGCCCAAGGAGCCAAACTCTGCCATGTGCGCCAGATCACGAACGAACGGGTGCATTTTTTGGACGACCTTCTCTTGCTCGGCAGGAGGCTTTTGATCGAAATCCTTGATGACGGTTTGCGCGATTTGTTGGGTGACGGTGGTGCTGGTTTGATGGGATTCTTGCCCACTTTGGGAGGATAGCTTCGAGATGAATCCCACGTTGAGCAGAATCAGCACGAAAAGAATCGCACGCAGAACGTAAAGTAAAATTTTTTTCTTCATACATCATATTTTGCGGTCGGTTGGAGCACGGCCGCAATCCTTCGTTTTCATCATATCATAAAGTCGGCAAAAAATCAAGAGTTTTTTTGTCGAACGCCCGAGGAAAGTTATTCGAAAGTTATCCGAGCGTTATCCGCAAAAAAGCAGGAGCACCAGCCAAAGTGCAATATCGGAATTTTCCTCGGTTTGGGAAAGCAAGAGAATCAATCCGAGCAGTAAAAGCTCTTCAAAGCCCAAGCCGTGCCCAAACGGAAATCCGTTTTTGGCGTCTATCGGGCTTCGCAATACGGGAGCTTGTTGCAGAACGGGGGCATCGTGCGCTTCTTTTTTCGGTTCTTCTTCTTTTGCAAGTGGCGGCTCGCTCTTTATCTGTTGGCTGCTTTGAGGAGCGTCTGCTGTTTTCTCGGGTGTCGGCTTTGCAACCTCAACGCGGGGAGCGTTGCTTGAAACCGATGCTTTTTTCGCCTCTCCCGCATCGGAAAAAGCGCAACCGCTGTAGTTTTTTGGAAGTACAACCGATTTTTGCGGTGTTGTGTGGTAACGTGAGTACATGAGGAATACTCCTTATTTCATTTGTTGGAAAAGCGTTCCTAGCTTTGCGATGCGGAGCATGGTATCAACCGCCTCGCAGCGTCGCGGTGACAGAAAGGGCTTTAAGGAAAGCAAAAGCTGATCGCGGCTATTGGAAACGGTTGCCGTCGGGGCAGGCGGCATCGGTGAGGCGGCAGACGGAGCCACAGCTTTTTGAGGATCGTTATTTTGCAACGCGGTCTTGGCAATCGGACCCAACATAGACATGATCTGCGGTAGCCTCTCCAGCACTGCGGGGTTGGAAAGCAGCGTTGCCAAGCCGTCCTTGGGGGGACTTTCCGTGGGACTTTGCGGAGCATCGGTTCTTTCTGCCGATGTGTTGCCGGCACTGCCGAGCAGGCTTCCCAGCATTTGCAACAGCTGCGGATTGACGGGAGGCACCTCCCCGTGAGAGCTGCCTGCTTGGTTCGGGTCGGACGGAATGATCGGAGAATCGGGCATATCGGACATATCGAATACCTGCTACTTTCGTTTGACGTTAGTGTGACGGCTTCTTTTGACGGTAGGTATCATAGATTTGGTTGAGCTGCTCCAGATCTTTCTCGGTGGCTCCGCCCAAAGCCTGCCGTATGCTTTGCACGTTCTGCGGATTGATGCCCAAAAGGGCGGGGTCGATGCCCGCATCCTTGGCGATGCTTTGAATGACCGCACCGAGCTGCTCGTCATTCATTTGTAACAAACGGTCTAACTTTTTTCGGTCGAGTTGCATGGTATAAGCTCCTTTCATAGCGGCATATTGCCTTCGAAAACAGTGTATGTGGAGTCAATCCGTTCTGTGTGCGGTTACAAAAGATTTGCGGGAAGCTTCAAAAAAATTTGTGCGGACGGTAGACAAAAGTCTTTGTTTGTGCTATACTGTTTAGGAGTCAAATTGTCGCACGCGGAGCAGTCTGCCCGACGGCGGCAAGGGGGAGGTCTTTTTGGAACTGTTGATTTTTTCGGATTCGCACGGCAAGAGGGAGGCAATGCGCGACGTCCTTGCGCGGCAGATCAGACAGCCTGACGGCGTCATCTTTTTGGGGGACGGTGTGCGCGATGCGGATTCGATAGAGGGGGAGCTCCCTTGGTATACGGTAAGAGGAAATTGCGATCTGTTCCTCTCCGACCGTCCCGAGGAAATCGTAATGGCTTTGGAGGGACACGTGCTGTTCCTTTCGCACGGACACCGTTACGGTGTTAAGGGTGGTATCGGTGCCTTGCTTTCGCGTGCGGCAGAGGTGGATGCCGATATCGTGATGTTCGGACACACGCACGTGCCGATGCAACAGGTGATCGATGCGGGAAGTACGATTGGGGGAACTGTTACAAAGCGTCCGATCTATCTCTTCAATCCCGGAAGCATCGGAGGCTTTGACGGAAGCTTCGGCACTTTGACGTTGAACCGACAGACCGTGTTTTTTTCGCACGGAACGCGATAAAAAAGAAGCACCCGAGGGTGCTTCTGAAGAGGTGTCATTTTTAAATGGGGTCTTCTACTGCTTCGGTTTCGGCACTTGCCGCTGCCTCGGCTTCAGCAAGTGCAGCTTCATAAGCGGCAATCACTGCATTTTCAACCATCCCACGGAACTGTGCGTTGATGGGATGTACAATATCTCGATAGGTTTCGTCCGGGTTCTTTCGGCTGGGCATGACGATGAAAAACTTGTCGCGCGCATTGATGACTTTAATGTCGTGTACTGCAAGCTGACCGTCAAACGTTACCGAAACGATGGCCTTCATAGGACCCTCTGCTTCAAAAAGCTTTCTGATTTTGATGTCTGTAATCTGCATAAATGCTCCTCCGTTCCTTTGCAAGACTTTGTTGATGTATATATTATAAAATTTTTTTGTGACGGTTATTCAATGAATTCAAGATATTTTTGTGAATTTCCGAGGGCTTGTTTAAAAAAACAGACGAAAACGGTCGGATTTTCGCAACAAAATTCAAGTTTGGTTTATACGATTGATGAAACTTCACGATTTGCTTGGTAAATCGGTGGTGATGGGAGGTTCTGTATGTCGGTTGAAAATACACATTTCGGTCCGGAAGCAATTGCGTGCGCAATGCGTTCTGCCGATAGCATTTTCTTTATCGGAATCGGTGGGATCAGCATGGCGGCACTGGCGGAGCTTTCCGTGGCAAAGGGATTGCGAGTCGGCGGCTCGGACCGTCATACGTCCGCGTTGACCGATCGACTGCAAAAAAAAGGCGTTTGCGTGTTTGAGGGGCACCGCAAGGATCGGGTTGCCGATTACGATGCGGTGGTTTATACGGTTGCCATCGGGGAGGACAATCCCGAATATCTGGAGGCGAAGCGTTTGAAAAAGCCGCTGTTTTCGCGCGCGGATTATCTGGGGTATTTGATGACCGAATTTGAACGGCGAATCGGCATTTCGGGGATGCACGGCAAGACCACGTGCACCGCGATGTGCGCCGATATTTTGCTTGCTGCCGCCGATCCTACCGTGATGTGCGGTGCACAGCTGGCATCCCTTGACGGCTCTCCCTGTCGGATCGGAAAGGCACGCTCGCACTTTTTGTTTGAGGCGTGCGAATATATGGATTCGTTTTTGGACTTCAATCCGTCCTTGGCGGTTATTTTGAATATCGGATTGGATCACGTCGATTATTTTCACAGCATGGAGCAGATTCGAGCCTCCTTTCTGCGCTTTGCCGAACGCACTGCGAGCGCGAGTGACGGATGCGTCTTGTACAATGCCGATGATGCCGAAACCGTCAAGGCACTGGAACCGTTTGGCGGGAAAAAGATCGGTTTTTCAGTGGATGGAAATGCGACCCTTTGCGCGCGAAACGTCGTGCAGGACGGCGGACGGATTTCGTTTGATTTTTGTCGGGAGGGCAGTGTGCTGACTCGCTTGGAGCTGCAATCGACGGGGCGGCATAACGTGTACAACGCGCTTGCCGCAGCGAGTGCCGCATATCTGTGCGGCATTTCGACAGATGCCATTCAAAAAGGCTTGGCGGCATTCCGAGGTGCCGGCAGACGGATGGAACGAAAGGGGACGCTTCCTTGTGGGGCAGTGGTCTACGATGACTACGGACATCATCCCGACGAGATCAAGGCAACGCTGGCGGGGGCTCGGGAGATGGGATTTTCGCGCGTGCTGTGCGCTTATCAGCCGCATACCTACAGCCGAACGGCCGGGCTCTTGGAGGAGTTTTCGCGTGCCTTTTCGGATGCCGATCGGGTCTATCTTGCCGACGTATACGCCGCGCGTGAGGAGAACGTATACGGGGTGACCTCCGAGGATCTTGCCGCGCGTATCGGAGAAAAGGCGGCTTACTGTGGCTCTTTGGAACGGCTGTCCGAGGCACTGTTGCACGATGCAAGGAACGGTGATCTTGTGATCGTAATGGGGGCAGGGGATATTTACAAAACCTTTTCTCTGTTGGGACTTTCGTCCCGCGGCGAAGATTAAACAAGGGAAATTCGAAAAATACACAGATTTGTCCGACAACGCACAGAACGGGAACTTCTGATTTTGAACCGAGAGACAAAGGCATCGCTGCGCTTCTTTTTGCCGCAGGCGGTGCCTTCTTTGCGCTTTTCTATAAAATAATTATATTATTTTCTCTTTTTTTGCACTTTGGGACTTTACAAAAGGCATCTTTTGTGTTACAATAAGCATAATGGCATAAGTATGTGCATGCCATGAAAAGCACTTTTGGGAAAACGATCCCCCAAAAATGCGCCGATATGCACGTACGGCATGATGAAAGCGATGTTGCGGCGTTGTTTTCCGCGCACGCTCTATTCAAGTTTAGGAGGAAGAACACATGAAAAAGAGAAGCTTGCTCTTGTTTGTAATCTCCTTGTTGATTTTCAGCATGGTGTTTGTGGGATGCTCGAAAAAATCCGATGATCCCGTAAAGCCTACCGAAAAGCCGACCGAGCAGATAACAGAGCCCGATGAATCCAACGAGCCTGTTGGAACCACCGACCCGATCGGAACCGAAGAGCCTTCCGAGAGCGATTCGACAGAGGATGCCTCCGAGCCCTCTGAATCCGAGCCCTCGACCGATGCGCCCGAGGAGCCGTCCGAGCCGACCCCTCCCGCTTGCGTACATAACTATGACCGTTGGGAAGTGGTCCGTGCCGCAACCTGTAAGGAAAAGGGCGAGCAAAAGGTCTTCTGCTCTGCTTGCGATGCGCGAAAGGTCGAAGAGATTCCGGTTGCTCCCACGCATGCTTACGGTGAAGACGGGGTGTGTGAGGTATGCGGAGTAGCCTTGGAGGACGGATCCCATCACGGCATTTACCACCTTGAGGACAGTACGATGACCGCAACCCTTAGGTCTTTCGCTGACAGCAGCTGTCAGATTATCGTCATTCCCGAAAAGATCTACGGATATACCGTAACCGAAATTGCAGCGGGCGCATTTTCCGAATGCGAAAACGCGCTTCGTATTGTGATCCCGAACACGGTTCTCAAGATCGGTGACGGAGCGTTCTACGGTTGCTCCGAATTGGTTGAGGTGATCAACCTTGCCGCATGGGAGCTGACCGCAGGGGAGGCAGCAGAGAGCCTTTGCATCGATTCGTCCGTTGCAGTACACAACGGTGTTCCCAAGCTGTATATTATCGACGGCTTGAAGTTCCTTGAGGACGGCTCGGAGTTCCGTTTGCTGGGCAAGGATATGACATCCCTCTCCGAATTGAATCTTCCCGCCGACGTTCTCGGCAAGCCCTACCGCATCGATGCGGATGCATTTGCATATAACACGGAAATTACCTCCGTAACCATTCCTGCCGGTGTGATTTCGATCGGCGAGGGTGCGTTTGCGGGTTGTACGTCCTTGAAGACCTTGACGATTGCCGAGGATAGCTTGACCGCGATCAGCGCAAGCGCCTTCCGCGACTGTACCGCCTTGAACGCGGTTCAGCTGCCGAACTCCGTAAAGGTTGTCGGAATGTCTGCGTTCCAGAACTGTACGGCACTTACCAAGATAACCATCAAGGAAATTACCCGAATTGAGAGCTCTGCCTTTGCGGGCTGTACCGCTTTGCAGATGGTGACGCTTCCCGAAACCTTGACCGACGTACAGAGCTATGCTTTCTATGGCAGCGGTCTTGTGGAGATCGAGATTCCCAAGAGCGTGGCAGTGATCGGTGATTACGCATTCGCCGAATGCCGTGAGCTTTTGGAGGTGAAGATCAATACGGGTGTTGAGCGAATCGGCAAGTCTGCGTTTGCGGCTTGCGTGAAGCTGCACGACGTGGAGATCCCCCGCAGCGTAACCGTGATTGCCGAAAAGGCATTCTCCAACTGTGCTGCATTGGACACCATTTTGATTCCCAACAGCGTGTCCGTGATTGAGAACGGCTTGCTTTCCGGTTGTACAGGCTTGGTTCAGATCGTTCTTCCCGAGGGTGTCGTTGCTATTGGAAATACGGCATTCCAGGGATGCACGGCATTGACCACGGTTCAACTGCCGTCTACACTGAAATCGATCGGTGCATATGCCTTTGCCGATTGTAAGGAAATCACGAGCTTTATCGTTCCCGATGCCGTGGATTCGATTGGATTTGCAGCATTTGGCGGTATGGAAAAGCTGGCAAGCCTTGAGATTCCGTTCCTTGGCGCATCCGCTACGGGTGAACTGAACACTCACTTTGGCTTTGTCTTTGGCGCGAATACTTATTTCGACAACGGTGACGTTCTTCCCGCAACCTTGAAGAGCGTAACCGTCAAGACCGGTGATGCGGTTGCTTCCTATGCATTCTACGGATGCGCAGGCTTGACCGAAATCAACCTGCCCGAAACCGTGAAGAGCTTTGGTGCTTACGCGTTCTCCGGCTGTTCCGCGCTTGAGAATCTGACCGTACCTACCGCGCTTGCAACGCTTGGCGATTCCGTGTTTGGCGGTTGCGATGCGTTGCCGTATAAGACCGAGGACGGTGTCTGCTACCTTGGAAACGAAGAGGCACCTTACCTGATTGCTGTGAAGCTTGCGTCCGACGACGCAACCGAAATCACGCTGAAGGAGGGCTGTAAGCTCATCGCATCCGGCGCGTTCCTCGGAAGCAAAACGCTGGTCAAGGTGACGCTTTCCGACGGTGTTGTATCGATTGGCGCGTTCGCTTTCATGAATTGTGATGGCTTGACCGAGGTCGTTTTGCCGGATTCGCTCAAGGAGATCGGCAGACAGGCATTTATGGGATGCACGGCACTTACCGAGCTGACTCTTCCCGAATCGGTGGAGTTGATCGGTGAGGATGCATTTTTGAACAGCGGTTTGACCGAAGAGGATTGAATCTGCGGGGGCGGATTGCCTCCAATCCATCATTTTAATAAAAATGAACGTAAGACTGCAGCTTTCGTGCTTTTTGTGCGGAGGCTGCAGTTTTTCGGTTTAGACGCTTGGAAACCTGAGGTGTTTGTGGAATCGGTTGGATTCCGCACAGTAGGATTGGGGATATTTTTCGTAAGTGACATGCCTTTCGGGTTGACAAACGGTAGGTTCTATGTTATAATCTACCTATCGGAAGCATATTTCTGCGTTCCTGCGCAGATCCGATATAGGAGGAACGTTCATGAACAAAAGATATTCATACTTGCTGATCTTTTGTCTTTTGCTGCTATGCGTGTGCTTTGGGGCTTGCTCGAAGGACGACGATCAGGAGCCCGTGGAAACCCAGCCGCCGATCGAGAATTCCCCGGGCGATCTTTCCCATTCGCACGCATACGGCGAAAACGATTTGTGTGAAATTTGCGGAGAAGCCTATGTAAACAGAGGGCTGTCCTTTGAGATCAAGGACGGTGCTTGCACGGTTACCAAGTATCAGGGCACGGCAACGGTTGTCAATATTCCGTCGAAATATAAGGGAGTTGCCGTTACCGCGATTGGGGAAGAGTGCTTTTCCTACCATCTTTTTATTGAGCAGGTTTTGATCCCGAAGAGTGTACGGAGTATTGAAAAGAAAGCGTTTTTGGGATGCGTGGCGTTGAGCGAGCTTCGTTTGCCGGACTCTTTGGAAAGTATTGGCAACAGCGCATTTATGGGGTGCGAGAGCTTGACGGAGGTTGTGTTGCCCGATTCCGTAACCTTGCTTGACGAGGGCGCGTTTGCCCTCTGTACGGCAATGACGAAATTTACCATGGGCAGCGGAATTACAAGACCCGGAAAATATGTCTTCCGCAATTGCTCCAAGCTGACGGAGATTATTCTCCCCGCAACACTCAAGCTGATTTCCAACGATATGTTTGACGGTTGCGCATCTTTGTCGTCTGTTTCAATTCCGGACGGTGTAGAGGCAATCGGACACAGAGCATTTCTGAATTGCGACAGCTTGACCGACGTGGTCTTGCCCGAGAGCGTTCTGCTTCTGGGTCAGAGTGCGTTCCAAAACTGTGACGAGCTGAGCAGCATCACCATTCCCGAAAGCATGCTTGAAATTCGGGAATCGGCATTTGAAAACTGTACCGCACTTTCAACCGTCCGCATTTCCAATATCAAGAACTGGTGTCAAATCCGCTTTCTGTCCAATTACTCCAATCCCTTGTCGTACGGCGCGGGACTGTATTTGAATGGTGAGCTGGTGGAGGATTTGGTGCTTCCCGAGGGAATCACGACGCTTACGTATTTCGCGTTCTTCGATTACGCGTATCTGAAGTCGGTCGTCTTGCCGGAAAGCCTGCTTGAAATCGGCGGCTATGCCTTTGGGCGGTGCCAAGCCCTGCGGGAGCTGGAATTCAAGTCCAACATTACGAACATTTGGGAAGCGATTTTGTACGAGTGCGAAAACGTGCAGGTCATTCGATATGCGGGCACTCGCGAGCAGTGGGAGCAGATTGAAATCTCCGAGGAAAAGCAGGACGGTCAGGATAACAGCATTCTGGAACAGTTGGTCAAGTTTCAAACGAAGTGAATTGAAACGGCATTGCGATTTTTTGCATGAAAACGATTGAATATCAACAGAAGAGGAGGCTTTATTTATGCCAAACGGAACATCCTATAAGGTAAAAACCAAACAGAAGAACTTATTTTTGCGCGTGACGAAGGGTCATTTTGCAACCAGCCATAGCCATATCAATCATTATATTGACGTCACAACGCAAAAAACGCGTTTGTCCGAGGCAAAGGCAGTGGCAAAGGAGCTGGTTTCCTACTATAATCAAAGTACGATCGTGGATACCGTTCTGTGTCTTGACGGTACGGAGGTTATCGGAACCTGCCTTGCAAACGAGCTGACCAAGAGTGACTTTTTGAACATGAATGCGCATCAGACCATTTACGTGGCAACCCCCGAGCATACCTCGGGCAGTCAGCTGCTGTTCCGCGACAATATCGTACCGATGATTCAGGGCAAGCACGTGTTGGTTCTTGCCGCATCGGTGACCACGGGCTATACGGTGCAGGCGGCTGCCGAGGCAATCGGCTATTACGGCGGTTACGTGGCGGGCATCAGCGCGATCTTTACCACGATGGAGGAATGCATGGGACATCCCGTGCGTGCGATCTTCCAAACCAAGGATTTGGAGGATTACAAAACGTATCCCTCTCACGATTGCCCGCTTTGCAAGAAGGGCGAAAAAATTGACGCACTTGTCAACAGCTTCGGGTATTCCAAGCTTTGACGGGAATGTGTCTTATCACAAAGGTAGGAGAATCCCTGTGGGGGTTCTCCTTTTTGTTTGTTCTTTAATTGTTTAATTAAAAAAGTAAAGAAATATAAAAAAACATTGACAGATTTATTTTTTTCTGTTATAATGAGATTGTAGGACAAAAGAAATAAAAATGTTCACAAAACAAACTGTTTTTTGTTCAAAACAACCAATAATAGGAGGTTTGACCATGAAAAAATTATGTATCATGCTATTGCTACTCGGCTTAGTTCTTGGTTGCCTATACGGTTGCGGAGCCGAAAGTGATGACCCATCTGTAACGACGGATGAAAAGACCGATGCATCGAGCTTGGATGATGCTTCATTGTCTGACGAGCCTATGTCTTCCGACGAGCCTACGTCTTCCGAAGAGCCTGCGTCTTCCGAGGAGCCTGAATCTTCCGAGGAACCTGAATCTTCCGAGGAACCTGAATCTTCCAACGAGCCTGCGTCTTCCGAAGAGCCCGAATCTTCCGAGGAACCTGAATCTTCCAACGAGCCTGCGTCTTCCGAAGAGCCCGAATCTTCCGAGGAGCCCGAATCTTCCAACGAGCCTGCGTCTTCCGAGGAGCCTGCATCTTCCGAAGAGCCTACGTCTTCCGAAGAGCCTACGTCTTCCGAAGAGCCTATGTCTTCCGAAGAGCCTACGTCTTCCGAAGAGCCGACAACTTCCGATGATCCCTCTATAAAAGCCGTTTTGGCAGATCGTCCGTACGGCAATGCAGAAGAAAAGGCTGCATGGTTGGAAGGCTTGGGACTTCCCGATGAGAAGCCTACGCAAGCAGTTCCTTACGAGCTGTTAGATTATACAGCAGGCACGAGTGCTCCTGTTAACCGCCCCTATTTCTATGATTCCGCGCTGTTTACCAATGTTGCCGAGGTGGAAGCCTATTTTACAAAGGACGGCTCGGTTTTGGATTCTTGCCTTGCTGTTTACGAGCAGCTGAAAGCCGTTGATTATACGAAAAAGGTTGTGTTGCTGATGTCGGATTGGGTATCGGAGTTGGAAAGCCGAGAATTTATCGGTTTGGTTCGCCATGAAAAACTTCTGATTGCAACGCATACCACGGATTACGAAGGCGTAATTGACGGTGTTTTGGTAGGGACTCCCACTTATGTCTACTGGGGTTACCTGATGGTAATCGATCGCGCTGATCTTCCCGAAAACCCGGAAGATATGGTGATTTGCAAGTGCTTTGAGTATACCAATCTCGGTGATCCTACCAACAAGGAAAGCATGGAATATCCCAACGTGCACGCGCTTACGAATTACTATGAGTTTGTAACCGAACCTGCAGTTTCCGATGTGCCTGAAAATATTTGCGCCGTTTATGTAAACGGTGAGAAACTTGATACGTATGGCTTTTACAATGAGGATCATTTGCTGGGACTTCCGTTTCTATCCATCGTGAAAGCACTGAATGACGCAACTGTAACTTGGACGTCGGACGAAGAAGTGACGGTTCTGTATCGCGGAAAAACGTATGTTTTGAATGTGACCCGCCGCGTTATTGAATATGAGGGACGTAATATATTGTTGGAACCCCCCGGAAATACGTTTGATCTTCTTTTTGAAGTGAGATCTGAGGAGGTCTTTATTGAGCGTGTATGGTTGTATATGGTTTGGCGATATATGGATGTTTCCGAGACACTTGAATCACAGTCGATTTATATTCAAGAAACTCCAATTGTAGAGTAAGGAAATAAAATAATTTTCACGGGGGCTGTCGCATTGCGGCAGCCCCCGTGGGATTTTCTTATACAATTTTATCAAAGGGACAAACGTCGTTTTTCTGCACGGGAAGCAGGCGGAAGGAGAAGTTGATTTCTTCGTCCAAGATCTGCAACGAGCGTGAGAGGGTCGGTCCGCAGGAGTTGGAACCGATACCTGCTTGGAGATAGTCGACGTATACCACCGTTTCGTCCAGCGGAACCAGCTCGTAATCGTGCGCGGTTTCGGTGAGCTGTTCGGCGGTGAAGTGCGAGCAGTTGAAGCTGAAGCTGTTGTTGTCCTCGGTATTGGTCACCAGCAATGCCTGACCCGCAGGGTTGGAAACCTGCATCCAACGGGTGTCGGTATGCGCCATATTTTCCTGCGGACGGACGTAAGGCTCAAAATGCTCGGTCACGGTCGTTTGGAAAACGCCCATGTGCGATGCGTGACGCTTATCGCGGTAGGATTCCACGGGACCTCTGCCGAAATAGGAAAGGTACTCGCAGTCTGCGGGCATCTTGTAAACGAATCCGAAGCGGGGCAGGGGAACTGCGTTTTCGATCAGGGTTTTTGCCTTTGTTGATACCGTCAAGCCCTCGCCCTTTGTCACGGTGTAGGTAACCGTCATGCGAACCAAGGGACGCTTGCAATCGGCGGCAAGCAGGAGCTGTGCTTCCAGTGTGATGCGATCCTTGGTTGCCTCGGTGATCCTACAGTCGCGCGCATGGCATTTGAGCTTGTTGTAGAAGCGATCGATCCAATCGCGCTTGATTTTGCGATCGTTGTCGGTGGGCGCGCGCCAAACGGTGGGGGTGACGGGCGCGGTCAGCATCTGCTTACCGCAGTGGGTGATGCCAACGAGCAGACCGCTGTTTTGGTCGACGGTGTATACGGTATCGCCGTTGGTGATCTCAACGGAGTTGTTCTCGGATACTGCATATCCAAAGGCGGTTGCTTTTTCTGCGGTGATCGGAACCGATGCGGCGTGCAGCTCGATCTGCTCAAAGCCCACCTCGTATCCCGCGGCAGCCCAAGGCTGGGAGCTGTTTGTACGGAACGAGAGGTTGAGGTAGCAGTAGCCGTTGAGTGCTTGTACGTTGCCAAGATCAAGCTTGTAGGTGCGGCGGTGCTGCGGCGCGATCTGAAGCCCCGTTACGCGACCCTCGCGGATCACCTTGCCGTTTCTTTCCAGTGACCAATAAAGATCCAGATCGGAAAGGCTTGTGAAGTAGCGCAGATTCTTGAGCGTGACGGTATTTTTTGCCGTGTCGTATGCCGTCAAGCGGCAGGGACGCAACACCTGCTTGTATTCCAGCATGCCCGTATGCACGCGGCGGTTGGGATATACCAAGCCGTCCACGCAGAAGTTGGAGTCGTGCGGCGTGTTGCCGAGGTCACCGCCGTAAATGAATTTCGGATCGGCAAGCGTGCCCACGTTGACCGAGTGGTCGATCATTTCCCAAACACAGCCGCCAAAGAAGTTGTCGTATTTGTAGATCAGCTCCCAATATGCTTCCAGATCTCCGGGGCCGTTGCCCATTGCGTGCGAATACTCGCAAAGGAAGAGAGGCTTGGAAGCGAAATCCTTTTGCGTCAGGTGTGAGATCACGCTGACCTTGTCGGGACGGTTCGGGTCATGCTCAAAGGGCAGATACATGCCGCTTTCAATATCGATGTAATCAAAATCAATGCGCTTTTCTTTGCCGCCTGCGTGTCTGTAAAGGTCGCTTGCGCGGCGCGATGCGTCCTCGCAATGCACGATGCATCCGGGGGCGCGGCGGTGGAAATATTCGCTCATGATGCGGTGGTTGAGTCCGGTTCCGCTTTCATTGCCGACAGACCACATCAAGACGCACGCGTGGTTCTTGTCGCGCTCAAACATCCGTTCGGCACGGTCGAGATATGCCTCGCTCCATTCGGGATTATCGGTCAGCTGATCCCATGCATAGGCACCCTCGGTCAACGGAGTTCCGTTGGACTGGAATCCGTGGGTCTCCAGATCGGTCTCATCACAGACGTAGAAGCCGAGACGGTCACAAAGCTCATAGAAGCGCGGATCGTTGGGATAGTGGCTGGTGCGCACCATATTGACGTTGTGCGCCTTCAAAAGATACAGATCTCGGAGCATGTGATCCACGGGAGTGGAGGTACCCAGCTCGGGATGGCTGTCGTGGCGGTTGACGCCCTTTGCCTTGACCTTTTTGCCGTTGACGTAAACCACGCGTCCCTTGACCTCAAAGCGGCGCACACCCACCTCCTGGCAGATATGCTCCTCGCCTGCCGTCAAGCAAAGCCGATACAGATACGGGGTTTCGTCGTTCCACAGCATGGGGGAATCGATCGAAAGGGTCAGCGTTTCCTTGGCGTTTACGTTGCAGACACCTTGTGCCAGCTCTTCCCCTGCGGGGGAAAGCAAGCGGTAGCCGACCGACAGCGGTGCGTTGGAGTGCAGCTCGGCACTCAGGGTTGCGGTTTTGAAATCCTCGGAGGGAAGTGCGCGGACGTAAAGATCGGTGACGTGTGCTTTATCACGCGAAAGGAGATAGACCTCGCGAACGATACCCGAGGAACGGATCTTGTCCTGGTCCTCCAGATAGGTACCGTCGCACCATTTCAAAACCAGCACCTGAATGGTGTTGATACCGTCGTGGAGGTATTCATTGACCGAAAATTCGGAGGTCATGTGGCTGACCTGGCTGTAGCCGACAAAGCGGCGGTTGACGTACAAATAGAAGCAGGAGTCCACACCCTCGAAGACCAGCTTGACGTCGCGTGAAGCAAGGGTATCCTTGTCAACCGCAAAATCACGCTGATACAAGCCGCAGGGATTTTTGCTCGGAACATAGGGCGGATCAACGGGAATCGGATAGCGGACGTTGGTATAGTGGGGAGTATCGTAGCCCCTGCCCAGCGCATACTGCCAGCTCATGGGGACGGTCAGGCGGTCGGCACCCTCCTCGCTCCAATCGGGGGCGGTGAAGTCCTCGATATCCTCAACCGACGCATAGTAGCGGAAGCTCCACTCACCGCACAGGGAGAAAAAGCGATCGCTGTATGCACGGTTCCCCGTGGCTGCGGCGGTATCCGAGCCGTAGGGGATAAAATATGCATGCGGCTTTTCGCAGTTTACGTGCAGATGTGCAAGCGATTGATGGTACAAAAGTTCGGGTTTCATATAGCACGTGTGTCCTTTCCTTTAATCTCTTTCAATAAAACATACACCTTAATTATGCCATATCGGTGGCATTCTGTCAAGTGTGAATGTTGGATTATTTTCCGAATTTCCAAAATTATTTTCCGAAAAGCAAAGGGACGGGAAACACCCCCACGTGTATCCCGTCCCAATTCTTGCGATTGAATCAAAGCAATCAGTAGTTTTCTTTGTGAAGCTCGAAGTATGCCTGCGGATGCTTGCAAACGGGGCAGACCTCGGGAGCCTTGGTTCCCATCATGATATGACCGCAGTTACGGCATTCCCAAACCTCTACGCCACTCTTTTCGAAAACTGCCTTGGTTTCAACGTTCTTGAGCAGAGCGCGGTAACGCTCCTCGTGCGTTTTTTCGATTGCGGCAACAGCGCGGAACTGTGCGGCGAGATCAAGGAAGCCCTCTTCCTCGGCATCCTTTGCAAAGCCGTCGTACATATCGGTCCACTCGTAGTTTTCGCCCTCGGCAGCGTGCAAAAGATTCTGTGCGGTGTCACCCAGCTCACCCAAAGCCTTGAACCACAGCTTTGCGTGCTCCTTTTCGTTCTCGGCGGTCTGCAAAAAGAGTGCGGCGATCTGCTCGTAACCGGCCTTCTTTGCAACCGATGCGAAGTAGGTGTATTTGTTTCTTGCCTGAGATTCGCCCGCAAAGGCCTCCCAAAGATTCTTTTCGGTTTTCGTGCCTGCATATTTATTGGTTGCCATTTTGAAATTCTCCTTTTCGATATTGGATTGTACAATCATTTTACCATAGCAAAAACCGATTGTCAAGAAAATTCTGCCAATTTACCGAAAAAAATTCTTTCCGCACCTCCACGCGTTTCTTGATTGACAAACCGCCTTTTTTGCTGTATAATAAGAGGGAAGAATCAACGTTTGAAAAAAGGAGGTGCGATATGGCAGACCTGCGGAATGAACAGATCACCGAACGCTCCCCCGTTACCGTGCTTGGCGGAGTGGGGAAGGCCCGTGCGGCGTACTATGCCAAATTGGGGATTTTTACGCTTGGGGATCTCATTGCCCATTATCCGCGCGCCTATGAAAACCGTGGGGACGTGCGTCTGCTGGCGGATGCACGCACCGACGGAAAATGTGCGGTGATCCTTACGGTTGCAACCGAGCCGAAAAGCGTGCGCCTGCGCAGCCATAAATCCTTTTTGAAGTTTCGCGCCTTCGACGACAGCGGAAGCTGTGAAATTACCTATTTCAATCAGGACTATTTGAAAAGCCGATTTCCCGTTGGCTCCGTGTACCGCTTTTTCGGAAAGGTGGAACGGGTAGGAAAGCGGTATGCGATGACAGCCCCCGTTGCCGAGGCATGGACCGAGCATACGCCACTGCCACCCTTTTGTGCGGTCTACCGTATGACCGAGGGACTTTCGGGAGCGCAGATTGCCAAGGATATCGCCGCCGCACGGATGCTGCTGGAGCCGATTTCGGAAGACCCGTTGCCGATCGAATTGCGTGAAAAAAGAGGACTTTGTACCCGCGCGTTTGCAGAACGGAACATTCACAGTCCCGTTGATTACCATTCGCTTTGCACCGCCAGAAAACGCTTGGTGTACGATGAATTTTTCCATTTTGCGCTTGGTGCGGCAATGACCTACAAGCGTGCCAAGGCGCACGGAGCTCCCACTTGTGAAAACGGAGATATTACGCCCTTGCTTCGTCTGTTGCCGTATCGGCTGACCCGAGCGCAGGAGCGCGCGATTGCCGATATTCGGCGCGATATGGCGTGTGACGTTCCCATGAGCCGAATCGTGGTTGGTGATGTTGGCTGCGGAAAGACGGTCTGTGCGGCAGCGGCAATGCTGATTGCTGTGCAAAACGGACGGCAGGCGGCACTCATGGCACCCACCGAGATTTTGGCGCGGCAGCATTACGAGGAGCTGTCGGCACAGTTTTCGGCAATGGGATATTCTTGCGAGCTTTTGATTGGTGCAACTACGGCTGCACAAAAGCGCAGGATCAAGGCGGCTCTTGCCGAGCAGGATCCCCAAAAGCGTTTGCAGGTGGTAATCGGGACGCACGCGCTTCTGAGCGACGGAGTTGAATTCGCCGCCCCCGGCTTGGTGGTCACCGACGAGCAGCACCGCTTTGGCGCACGGCAAAGGGCGCGGCTCTCCGAAAAAAACGCACACGCTCACCTTTTGGTGATGAGTGCCACACCGATCCCGCGGTCGTTGGCATTGGTGCTGTACGGTGACCTGGAGCTTTCCAAGATCGATGAAATGCCCCCCGGCAGACAGCGCGTGGACACCTTTGCGGTGGATGAATCCTATCGCGAACGCTTGAATCGATTTATTGAGAAGCAGGTGAGCGAGGGCGGGCAGGTCTATATCGTGTGCCCCGCCGTGGAGGAAGAGGAAGCGGCTCCCGATGAAGTTACGCTGTCACAGATTTTTGAGGACGGTGTCAAGCAGGAGGTGCGCGCACCGCTGAAAGCCGCCGTGCAATACGCCAAGGATCTGGAATCGGTTTTCCCGAATCTCGGTATCGGCTTTTTGCACGGACGTATGAAAAGTGCCGAAAAGGATCGCGTGATGCAGGCATTTGCTCAAAACGAAATTCAGATTTTGGTTTCCACCACCGTGATTGAGGTTGGCGTGAACGTTCCGAATGCCTCGTTGATGATCGTGGAGAATGCCGAGCGATTCGGACTTTCCCAGTTGCATCAGCTTCGCGGACGCGTAGGACGTGGATCGCGAAAATCCTATTGCGTGCTGGTGACGGCAGATACGGGAGCACTGGGAGAAAAGTCGCTGGCTCGTTTGCGTACCATGAGAACCGTGTACGATGGCTATACCATAGCGGAGGAGGATCTTACACAGCGAGGACCGGGTGACTTCTTGAGCACCTCTGCCGATGGGGCAGTGCGTCAAAGCGGTGGACTTTCGTTCCGCTTGGCGGATGCGGGGGCGGACGTTTCGCTTTTGACTGCCGCTACGGAGGATGCACGTGCCATGCTTGCCGAGGATGCCGCGCTGAATGCATATCCGCTTTTGAAGAACCGCTTGGATGCGGTCTTTTCCGTGGAGGACGGACTGATCAGCTGAACGGTTTTTGCGGCGGCAAAAGTTACAAAAATGGGATTCTTAAGACTGTTATTTGGAATCAATATGTAAAAATCGCAATAGAGGTCGATTTTTTTTCGACAAACCTATTGAATTTTTTAGATGATTTTGCTATAATGAATCATCAAACGTATAAAATGGGGGATATGAATATGCAAAGCAACGTACGTCCCGAAACCATGGCGCGCATCACGAATGCCGCGCTGGCAGAGGCTTTTATTGAGGAACAGGTTCGCGAGGTTCGCGCACAGGTTGGAGATAAGAAGGTGCTGTTGGCACTTTCCGGCGGAGTTGACTCCTCGGTGGTGGCGGCACTGTTGATCAAGGCAATCGGCAAGCAGCTCGTTTGCGTACACGTCAATCACGGACTCATGCGCAAGGGCGAGAGTGAGCAGGTGATCGAGATCTTCCGCAATCAGCTTGACGCAAATTTGGTTTACGTTGACGCAACCGACCGCTTTTTGAATCTGTTGGCAGGAGTTTCCGATCCCGAGAAGAAGCGCAAGATCATCGGCGCGGAGTTTATCAACGTCTTTGCCGACGAGGCACGCAAGCTGGACGGTGTCGCGTTCTTGGCGCAGGGAACCATCTATCCCGATATTTTGGAAAGCATTAAGCAGGCAGAGGGTAAAAAGGCGGTTAAGTCGCACCATAACGTAGGTGGCTTGCCCGAGGATCTGAAGTTTGACGGACTGGTAGAGCCGATCAAGCTGCTCTATAAGGATGAGGTGCGTGTCGTCGGTGAGGCACTCGGACTTTCTCACGAGATGGTGTACCGTCAGCCGTTCCCCGGTCCCGGACTTGGCGTTCGTTGCCTGGGCGCGATCACGCGTGACCGCTTGGAGGCTTTGCGCGAGGCAGACGCCATCGTACGTGAGGAGTTTGCCAACAGCGGACTTGCAGGAAAGGTATGGCAGTATTTTGCGGTCGTGCCGGACATCAAGAGCGTTGGTGTGAAGGACGACAGCCGCTATGAGGGTTGGCCTGCAATCATCCGCGCGGTCAACACGGTGGACGCAATGACCGCAACCATCGAGGAGATCCCCTACGAGGTTCTGCACAAGATCACCGCACGCATCACCGCAGAGGTCGACGGCATTAACCGCGTGCTCCTTGATTTGACACCGAAGCCCGTCGGAACGATCGAGTGGGAATAATTCTATTAATCAACTATGGTATAATAGCAAAACGGCGAACCTTTTGCCGCGCGGTGCATGTTATGTTAGTGAGCGTGCGACCGCAATAGTTTATAGATAAGACGGGAATTTTTATGGTTTACGAAAACATCTTACAAGCGATGGGGAATACCCCGATCATCAGATTGCAAAAAATGGTTGACAGCGACAGCGCACAGATCCTTGTGAAATTTGAGGGCTTGAACGTTGGCGGCTCGATCAAAACCAGAACTGCATATAATATGATCCGCGATGCCGAAAAGCGCGGACTCATCAACAAGGACACGGTTATCGTGGAGCCCACCAGCGGAAATCAGGGCATCGGTCTTGCTCTCGTTGGCGCGGTGCGCGGTTATCAAACCAAGATTATCATGCCCGACTCGGTGAGTGAGGAAAGACGGAAGCTCGTGCGCCACTACGGTGCGGAGGTCATTTTGGTGCATGACGCAGGCAATATCGGTGACTGCATCGACGAGTGTGTCAAGCTGGCACTGAAAATGCGCGACGAGGATCCGAGGGTCTTTGTTCCGCAGCAGTTTGAAAACCCCGCGAATCCTTGGGTGCAGAAAAACGTGACCGCGCAGGAGATCCTTTCGCAGGTTGACGGTCCCATCCACGGCTTCTGCTCGGGCATTGGTACGGGCGGTACCATCACGGGTATCGGCGAGGCACTCAAGGCAGAGAATCCCGATATGGAAATTTGGGCGGTTGAGCCTGAGCATGCGGCAATTCTTTCGGGAGGCTCGATCGGTACGCATATCCAGATGGGCATCGGTGACGGTGTGATTCCCGTGATTCTGAATCAGTCGATCTTCAACGATATCTGCATCATTAAGGATGAGGAAGCGATCCGCGCGTCCAAGGAGCTGGCAAGCAAGGAGGGCATTATGTGCGGTATTTCCAGCGGTACGAACGTTGCCGCCGCGATCAAGCTTGCGAAAAAGCTTGGAAAGGGCAAAACGGTGGTCACCGTGCTTCCCGACACGGCTGAACGCTATTTTTCCACCCCTTTGTTCGACGATTGACCGTTTATGGGGAGAGGCTTTTCAAAAGCTTCTCCCCTATATTTTTTTCAATCCCTTTCAACGAGATTTTTTTCGTGAAAGGGATTGTTTTTCGTTGCATCACGCAGGATGGAACGATGAAATTACGTCAGCAGTGTCACCCCGAGGGTTTGAAATTCTTCTTTTGCTTCGTCGGAAAAGCTGCCGTTGGTGACGATATAGTCGGCAACCGAGATATCGCTGATCTTGGCAAAGGCTTTGTGACCGAATTTGGAACGGTCGGCTGCCACGATACAGGTATCCGATTGCTCCAGCATGGCGATATCTACGTCGGATTCCTTGTTATAGTAGGTCGTAAAGCCGCGTTCCTTATCAATGCCGTCTACCGACAGAATCAGCTTGTCGGCATGGTATTTGCGCAGCTGCTTCACCGCGTCGTTTCCATAGGTAAACTGGTATTTCGTGTTTACCGCGCCGCCCACCAAAATGACGTTGTAATTGGGGTTTCCCGATGCCTCCAAGGCAATCGAGATCGAATTGGTGACGATGCTCAGATTATAGTCGGCGGGAAATTTACGGAATACCAAAAGGGTAGTGGTTCCCGCATTGAGCATAATGGTATCGTTGGGACAGATCATTGCCGCAACGCGCTCTGCGATCTCTACCTTTTCCTTTTGATTGGTTTCCAGACGTTGGTTGAGATTCATGCTGTAGTACGGCTTGTAGGAGCTGACGGCACCTCCGTGCACGCGGGAGAGCAGTCCCTTTTTCTCCATGTCCTCCAAATAGCTGCGGATGGTTACCTCGGAAACGTCAAACAAACGGCTCAGCTCGGTAACGCGAACCGAATCGTTTTCCTTTAACAGCTCCGATATTTTTTGCTTTCGTTGTTCTGCGGTCATATCCTTTTCCTCGCATCCTCGTTGGTGGTTTTACGGTATCTGCTATTAGTATACCATGTGCGCGCGTATTTGTCAAGTCTGCGATTTTCTTTCGTTTTCATTGTGAGATCTCCCAAAAAGAAAGAAAAAGACAAAAATTATCTTGACAAGATGACAAAGCTGTTGTATAATAGGAACTGTGAAAAATTGTAAAAAGGGCGGTATGTATATGTATCAAGGATTTAAGATCAACCCTCCGTTTTTTGAGGTGGGACCCAAGGCAATTATTTGGGGCGAGGAAATGCTGGCACTGGCAAAGGTGATCGACAAAACGGCTATGAAGTACGACGTTGACATCATCGTTACGCCGCAGTATACCGACATCAAGCTGCTTGCCGACAACACCGAGCGCATTTTGGTTTTTGCACAGCACATGGATGCACTGGTGCCGGGACGCGGCTTGGGAAGCGTACTTCCCGAGGCGGTGAAAGCTGCGGGTGCCGTGGGCGTTATGCTCAACCATGCAGAGAAGCCTTTGGATATGGAAACGCTGGAAAAAACGATTCGCCGTGCCGATGAGGTGGGGCTGGCAACCATCGTTTGTGCAGATACGGTGGAGGACGTGAAGCGGATTGCACACATGGCCCCCAACCTAATCGTTGCCGAGCCCACTGATCTGATCGGAACGGGTACCACGAGTGATTCCAATTACGTGATCGAAACGATCAAGACCGTTCGTGACATCAACCCCGACATTATGGTGCTTCAGGGGGCGGGAATCTCCAACGGACAAGACGTTTACAACACCATCAAGCTGGGTGCGCAGGCAACCGGCTCGACCAGCGGTATTCTCAAGGCGGCAGATCCCTACGCAATGGTTGAGGAGATGATCTACAACCTGAGAAAAGCGTGGGATGAGCTTCACCCCTAAAAAAGGCGGTGCAACATGAAGAAGGAAAGCTTACAAGCGGCAAAGACCGCGTATGGAATTGAGGCGGAATGCTTGCAAAATATGCTGTCGTATTTTGACGAGGACGCATTTTCCGCGGCGGTTGAGCTGCTCAAAGATGCACCGCGTATCGGCGCATCGGGCTGCGGTCATTCGGGAATTATCTGTCAGCATTTTGCGCACCTGATGTGCTGCATTGAGCGTCCCGCACGCTTTGTTTCGCCTGCCGAGGCAATTCACGGTGCCACCGGCTTTTTGCAAGAGGGGGACGTGATGCTGCTTGCCTCTCGCGGCGGAAAGACGGCGGAGCTGTTGCCGATTCTGGATATCTGCAAACGAAAGGGAATCCGCGTGATTACGGTCACCGAAAATCTGGAGTCCCCCTTGGCTACCGGTGCTGACGTGGTATTGAAGCAATATGTCAATCGCGAAACCGACAAATACAATTCGCAGGGAACCACCTCGTCCACCGCGCTTTGCATGATCTTCCACGCTCTGCAAACCGCGTTGATTGAGGAAACCGATTACAAAAACGAGCAATTCGCCGTGATTCATCCCGGCGGTGCCGTTGGCGAACGCCTGAACAAGAAATAAGAAACTAAAAAACACATAAACAAGGAGATTGAAATCATGGAATTTAAGGTTTATCAAAAAGAGCTTGAGCTGCAGTCCAGAGGTTGGATTCCGACCTTCCACGACATTTCCAAAGAGGTAAACGAGATCGTTGCCGCATCGGGCATTAAGAACGGTACGGTTGCAATCGTATCTCACCACACTACCTGCTCGGTTATGGTCCAGGAATGCTCTCACGATATCGACAGCTTTGACTTGGAGTATCTCCAGCACGACCTGCTCGACATCATGAGAAAGATGATCCCCGATTTTGCAGAGGAGCATCAGTACCGTCATCCCGGTCCGATCCATGCGCAGTTCGGCAGATACGTAAACGAGCCCGGTGACTACTCCAGCATGAACACAGACGGACATCTGCGCAGCGTATTCTTCGGCAGAAGCGAAACTATGACCATCAAGGACGGCGTTCTGGATGGCGGATTGTTCGCGCACGTTTACTTCATCGACTGGGACCACGTCATTGCGCGTCGCAGACAGGTGAACATCACGGTTATGGGTACGACCGAGGACGTTGAGGACAGAAAGTGGAACGGCGGCGAGGTGATCAACACCCGTCACAAGTTTACCGAAGAAGAAAAGGCATACGATCTGCACTATGATCTGCAGTTGAAGCGCTGATTCCGATTCTTGATCGGATTGATCAAAAAAAGAGATACGGTTTTGTGAATTTTGCAGAACCGTATTTCTTTTTGCCTTTTTCCTTGACAGACCGGATTTGAGTGTGCTATAATGAATCTATTAAAACAAGTTCGCCGAGCTCGGTGAAAGAAAGGACTTTTTATGAAACGCTATTTCAAAAGATTCATGCTTTTCGTTTGCGTGCTGACGGTGTTTTCCTTGGTGCTGACGGCATGTGGAAACGATGACAAGCCGGCAGAAACGACCGAGGTGCCCGCAAGCTCCGCAGAAACTCCCGCGTCTTCCGTAGAGGAGCCCGCGTCTTCCGTAGAGGAGCCCGCGTCTTCCGTTGAAGAGCCCGAGTCCTCCGTTGAAGAGCCCGCGTCTTCCGTAGAAGAGCCCGCGTCTTCCGTAGAGGAGCCCGCGTCTTCCGATGAAGAGCCCGCGTCCTCCGTAGAAGAGCCCGCGTCTTCCGTTGAAGAACCCGCGTCCTCCGTAGAAGAGCCCGCGTCTTCCGATGAAGAGCCCGCGTCTTCCGATGAAGAGCCCGCGTCTTCCGTAGAAGAGCCCGAGTCTTCCGTAGAGGAGCCCGCGTCTTCCGTAGAGGAGCCCGCGTCTTCCGTTGAAGAGCCCGCGTCTTCCGATGAAGAGCCCGCGTCTTCCGTAGAGGAGCCTGCGTCTTCCGTAGAGGAGCCTGCGTCTTCCGTAGAGGAGCCCGCGTCTTCCGTAGAGGAGCCCGAGTCTTCCGTTGAAGAGCCCGAGTCATCCGTTGAGGAGCCCGCGTCTTCCGATGAAGAGCCCGCGTCCTCCGTAGAAGAGCCCGCGTCTTCCGTTGAGGAGCCCGAGTCCTCCGTTGAAGAGCCCGCATCTTCCGTTGAAGAGCCCGAGTCTTCCGTTGAAGAGCCCGCGTCTTCCGTTGAGGAGCCCGAAAGCTCCGGTGATGAGCCAACGATCGAACCGACCGTGCCGACCTTGTTGTTGGGCGACTTTGATATCTCCGATTACGTCATCATTTACGAAACGCCTGCGGAAAGATCCCAGATGGGGGCTTACTGGAGAGATGAGTACGATAGCGGTAAGGTAACGGCAACCCGTTTGGCAGAGATGATTCAAGCCAAGTTCGGTGTGGAATTGAAGGTATATCGCGATAAGACGCGTGCTGTCGGCTCACACGAAATTCTGATTGGAAAAACCAACCGTACCGAATCCTCCTGCGATGCTGTAACCGCCTTGACCGATGATGATTTCTACATCGGTATGCAAGGGGAAAAGCTGGTGATCTGCGGCGGTGTTGCAGGCTCGACCTACCACGCGCTCGACAACCTGGAGGCTTATTTTGCAACCACGGTCGAAAACAGCGCGTACGCGATTGACGAGAGCTCCGAGCTTTCCGGCAGCTACCATCTGCAGCGCATCGCAATGCTCGGCGACAGCATTACCTACGGCGCGTTGGCTACCAACTACACCACCAACGGTGCTTTGCTGGGATACCCCAATCAGGTTGGCAGAATGTATTGGCAGGAATGCACGGTAACCGTATATGCACAGCCCGGTGTTTGTATGCGCCAGGATCTCAGCGGCTTTGTTACCATTCAGCTTTGGACCAACTTTAAGTTGGATCTTGTGAAGAAAGGCTATGACATCGTGCTGATTATGCTGGGCACGAACGACAGCTATACCGATACCAAAACCGGTGATACCTGGGACGGCGTTTGGACCGATGCCGATGATACCGCTTTCCTCAACAGCGTTGAGCTGATGGCAAAGACCATCAAACGCTACTCTCCCGACACGGAAATGGTTCTTATGAATTGCCCCGTATACTATCGCACTGCGGCAACGCACGCAAGCCATTATCACTCCTCGCCTCGCGTGCTTGCCCTGCAAAAGCAGGCTGCTCTCGATCTGCGGGAAAAGGGCTATAACATTCACTTCTATGATATGAATGCTTATACCACCGACAATACGACGGCTTCTCAGTTCCCGGACCTTTTGCATCCCGGTGACGAGGGTCATGAAATCATCGCAAAGGGTGTTGTAGACATGATCAAGCTGCTCCTGGAGGGCAAAACCGATAAATATCTGATCAACTGAATATAGGTGAATATAGGCTCTCCCGACAGCCCCAAAGCGGTTTGTCGGGAGAGCTTCTGCTTTGGGAGAGGATGCGAAATTGCCCAAAATATTCCTTGACAAGGGATATAAAGTGTGATATAATAAGCTGTTCATTCAAGATAAGAAAAGAGGATTCATCTATGTCGAACAGTTTGATTCGTCCAAGGGCAAGAGGCATTGCGTGGATGCTGACCTTGGTGTATTTTGCAAGCTATTTCATGCGAATCAATTTTGCCGTGATGATCGTTAAGGTTTGCGCGGATATGAACAAGGCGGAAACCGATCTCGCGATCGTTTTGACGATGCTGACCATTTCATACGGCTTGGGACAGATTATCAACGGCTTTTTGGGCGATAAAATCAAGCCCCAGTATATGCTGTCCTTCGGACTTGGTTTGGCGGTGATCTGCAACGTTTGCATGGCTTTCGCGCAAGCCATTCCGCTGATGATGGCGGTTTGGTGCGTCAACGGCTTTGCGCATTCCATGCTTTGGCCGCCCATCGTTCGCTTGATGTCGGGCTATCTCACCAACGATGAATACAGCTACGCAGCCGTTCGCGTTTCTTGGGGCTCTTCGTTTGCAACCATTCTCTTGTATCTTCTGTGCCCCGCGCTCTTGATGGCAATCTCGTGGCGGCACGTGATTCTT
The DNA here is from genome assembly GCA_015064155.1 of Oscillospiraceae bacterium. Lineage (GTDB taxonomy): Bacteria > Bacillota > Clostridia > Oscillospirales > CAG-272 > UMGS1865. The sequence goes on from SVST01000007.1 coordinate 38,710, forward strand.
GCCTGCGCAGCAATCGGTGCTGTGATTTTGGTGGTTTGGCAGATTCTTCACGTACGACTGTTTGATCAGCCGCTGTCCCCCGTGGTTTCTTCGAACCGTGCCGAGAAGACCAAGACGGTTGGCGAGAAGCTTCCGCGCTACGTTCTTTTTGCCATTCCCATGATTATGCTGGGGATCGTTTTGCAGGGCTCGCTTCGCGACGGTGTGACCGACTGGATGCCGTCCATTCTGCACGCTCGGTTTGATCTTCCCGCAGAAAATGCGATTTTGTATACCGTGATTCCCGCGATTTTCAGTGTGTTCAGCTTTATGGGCTTTGATCTGTTGCATCGGAAGCTGTTTCGTAACGAGGTGACTTGTGCAACCGTGATTTTCGTCGGCTCGGCTATCAGCGCACTTTTGCTTGCATGCTCGGATATGTGGTTCCGGGTTCCTGCCATCGCAATTCTTTTGATGGCGTTGATCATTGCTTGCATGCACGGTATCAATCTGATGCTGATCACCGTGGTTCCCAAACGGTTTTTGAAAACCGGTAAGGTTTCTACCATGTCGGGTATCTTGAATGCTTGTACATACGTCGGTGCATCGATTTCGGTGTACGGCTTTGCCGCCCTGAAGGAGCATTTCGACTGGACGTTCGTCTTTTTCTTGTGGTTTGGCATTTCTGCCGCAGGTGCTGTGGTTTGCGGTGCGATTGCGCCCGTATGGAAGAAATTCAGAAGAGAATATGCCGATACACCGCTTTCCACCGAGGAAGAAGACCCCAAATAACCGATTGAGAAAGGAATTGAATGATGATGAATCAGTTGCCGAGAACAAAGGGAATCCACCACGTTGCGCTGAAAGCCGCGGGGTTGGAATCGTTTCAAAAAATGATACGCTTTTATCATGAACTGTTGGGAATGCCGATCGTACGGACGTGGGGCGAGGGAGATTCCTCCGCCGCGATGCTTGATACGGGTGACGGGGCTGTGCTGGAGTTGTTTGCCAATGCGCCCGACGTGCTTGGCGCGGGTGCGCTTCGCCACATTGCGTTTGCTTGCGACGATCCTGACGCTGCCATTGAGCGCGTTCGCCGTGAGGGGTATACGGTAACGATGGAGCCTAAGGATATTGTCATTCCCTCATGTCCTCCTTACCCTGCAAGAATTGCCTTTTGCATCGGACCCGTAGGGGAGGAAGTCGAATTTTTCTGCGTCAAGGAGCAGTAAGCTGCACGGTCGGTGTTGGCTTTACAAAAATTCCCTTTCAAAAAGAGAAATTTTTTTATTTGAAATTGCATTTTTTCTTGACAAAGCGGAAAAAAGAGTTTATAATAGTAAGGTAATGATCCAGTACAATCTATTTTTTGCAAGAAAGATTTATTTTCTTGCATAGGGAAAGGTTTGAAAACAATGAAAACAAATGATCGTAAGGTTGGTACGGTTTCCCGCGGTATTCGTTGTCCGATTATTCGCGAAGGCGATGATCTCGCTGCTATCGTAACCGATAGCGTTTTGGAAGCTGCTGAATCCGATGGCTTCTCTCTTTGTGACCGCGACGTCATTTCGATGACGGAGTCGATCGTTGCGCGTGCACAGGGGAACTATGCGACTGTTGATGATATTGCTGCCGATGTGAAGGCAAAGCTTGGCGGCGGAACGATTGGCGTTATTTTCCCGATCTTTTCAAGAAATCGCTTTTCGATTTGCTTGCGCGGAATTGCAAAGGGCGCAAAGAAGATCGTGCTGATGCTGGGATATCCCTCCGACGAGGTTGGAAACTCGATGATCACCCTCGATCAGCTTGACGAGGCAGGCGTGAACCCCTATAGCGACGTTCTGACGCTGGAGCGTTACCGTGAACTGTTCGGAAACGATACCAAGCTGGAGTTTACGGGCGTTGACTACGTGGAATATTACGGCGAGCTGATTCGGTCCTGCGGTACCGAGGTGGAAATCATTTTTGCAAACCAAGCCAAAACGATCTTGAACTATACCGATTGTGTTCTGACTTGTGATATTCACACCCGTGCACGTACCAAGCGCATTCTGAAGGCTGCAGGTGCGAAGATCGTTTGCGGATTGGACGATATTTTGAATGCTCCCGTGAACGGCAGCGGATGCAATGAGCAGTACGGTCTGCTTGGATCTAATAAGTCTACCGAGGATAAGGTAAAGCTGTTCCCGCGCTATTGTCAGCCTTTGGTAGAAGAGGTTCAGGCACGTATTCTGGAAAGAACCGGAAAGCACGTGGAGGTTATGGTCTACGGTGACGGTGCGTTCAAGGATCCCAAGGGAAAGATTTGGGAGCTGGCTGACCCCGTGGTATCTCCTGCCTTTACCGACGGCTTGATCGGTACGCCGAACGAATTGAAGCTGAAGTATCTTGCCGACAACGACTATAAGGATCTTTCGGGCGAGGCGCTGAAAAAGGCGATCTCCGAGAGCATTCGTTCCAAGGACGGTTCGTCTTTGGTTGGTAACATGGCAGCGCAGGGTACAACTCCTCGCCAGCTCACCGACTTGATCGGTTCGCTGTGCGACCTGACCAGCGGATCGGGTGACAAGGGTACTCCCGTCGTTTTGGTGCAGGGCTACTTTGATAATTACACGAACTGATGAAACCAATCGGATCCTTTCTTTTGAGGGGATCCGATTTTTTTGGCGTTTTGTGGATAGGTTACGTGTTTTTTTCGTCTTTATATATTGTAATTTTGTAAAAGATATGGTATAATGAAACCAACTGTAGCAGGATATACGCTGCATGAGAAACGAAGAGAGGACGGACAGACATCATGAAAGGTATTATTTTAGCAGGCGGCGCAGGAACTCGATTGTACCCGTTGACGATGGTAACGTCAAAACAGCTATTACCGATCTATGACAAACCGATGATCTACTATCCGCTGTCTACCTTGATGCTTGCGGGGATCAAGGATATTCTGATTATTTCGACCCCTACGGATCTTCCCAATTTTGAACGCCTTTTGGGGGATGGCTCGCAGTACGGCGTCAGCTTGTCTTATAAGGTACAGCCATCGCCCGACGGCTTGGCGCAGGCATTCCTCATCGGTGAGGAGTTTATTGGCAACGATGCTTGTGCGATGGTGCTGGGAGATAATATTTTCTACGGAAACGGCTTTGGAAAAACGCTGCGTGCCGCAACCGCCAACGCAGAGGGAGAGGCAAGAGCTACCGTGTTTGGATATTACGTCAACGATCCCGAACGCTTTGGTATCGTGGAGTTTGATGCCAACGGTAAGGCAATCTCCTTGGAGGAGAAGCCAAAGCAGCCGAAGAGCAACTATGCGGTAACCGGTCTTTATTTCTATCCTGCCGGTGTGAGCGAAAAGGCAAAGACGGTAAAGCCATCGGCTCGCGGGGAATTGGAGATCACCACGCTCAACGAAATGTATCTCAAGGAGGATTCCTTGGACGTTCAGCTTCTCGGCCGCGGCTTTGCTTGGCTGGATACGGGAACGATGGACAGCTTGGCAGAAGCTACCGATTTCGTTCGCATGATTCAAAGCAGACAGGGAATCGAAATCTCCGCCCCCGAGGAAATTGCCTATAAAAACGGCTGGATCACCAAGGAAGGTCTATTGCAATCAGCCGAAAAATACGGAAAATCTCCTTACGGACAGCATTTGAAGAATGTTGCCGACGGAAAATTCCAATACTGATCAATCGGAAAGGAAACGGAACTATGACTATTATCGTAACCGGTGGAGCCGGATTTATCGGAAGCAACTTTGTGTTCCACATGTTGAAAAAGTATCCCGACTACCGTATCGTTTGCTTGGATAAGCTGACTTATGCGGGCAATCTCTCAACCCTTGCGCCCGTAATGGACAACCCGAATTTCCGCTTCGTGAAAGCCGATATCTGTGACCGCAAGGCGGTGTACGGGCTGTTTGAAGAGGAGCATCCCGATATCGTGGTCAACTTTGCGGCAGAAAGCCACGTTGACCGTTCGATCGAAAATCCCGGTGTGTTCTTGGAAACCAACATCATGGGTACGGCTGTCATGATGGATGCTTGCCGTCAGTACGGCATCACGCGTTACCATCAGGTTTCTACCGACGAGGTGTACGGTGATCTTCCCCTGGATCGTCCCGATCTGTTTTTCACCGAGGAAACCCCGATTCACACCAGCAGCCCCTATTCGTCTTCCAAGGCGGGTGCCGATCTTTTGGTGCTGGCATACCACCGCACCTTTGGCTTGCCCGTAACCATCAGCCGTTGCTCGAACAACTACGGTCCTTATCATTTTCCCGAAAAGCTGATTCCCCTGATGATCGCAAACGCGCTGAACGATAAGCCCTTGCCCGTTTACGGTGAGGGATTGAACGTTCGTGATTGGCTGTATGTGGAGGATCACTGTAAGGCAATCGATCTTATTATCCATAAGGGACGTGTCGGTGAGGTTTATAACATCGGCGGTCACAACGAGATGAAGAATATTGACATTGTCAAGATCATTTGCAAGGAGCTTGGAAAGCCCGAGTCGCTGATTACCTACGTAACCGACCGCAAGGGACACGATATGCGATATGCCATCGATCCCACCAAGATTCACAACGAGCTTGGCTGGCTGCCCGAAACCATGTTTGCCGACGGTATTAAGAAGACCATTCAGTGGTATCTTGACAACCGTGAATGGTGGGAAACCATTATTTCGGGTGAGTATCAGAACTACTATGAAAAAATGTACGGAAACCGTTGAGTGAGGTCGTATATGGGACAGATTCAAGTACAGAAGAACGTAGGCGGGATCGAGGGACTTTGCATCATTGAGCCTGCCGTACACGGTGATAACCGCGGCTATTTTATGGAAACCTACAACCAAAACGATATGCACGAGGCGGGTCTTGACATGGTATTCGTGCAGGACAATCAAAGCATGTCGGTAAAGGGCGTGTTGCGTGGCTTGCATTTCCAGAAGCAGTATGCGCAAGGCAAGCTGGTTCGTGTCATCAAGGGTGCCGTATTTGACGTTGCCGTTGATTTGCGAGAGGGCAGCGAAACCTTTGGAAAGTGGTACGGTGTTGAATTGACCGCTGAAAATCATAAGCAGTTTTATATTCCCGAGGGCTTTGCACACGGTTTTTTGGTGTTGAGCGATACGGCTGAATTTTGCTATAAGTGTACCGATTTCTACCACCCCGGTGACGAAGGCGGTTTGGCTTGGAATGACCCGAAGATCGGGATCAAATGGCCGGAGCTTGTGGGAGAATATCGCGGAAGTGCGTCTGCAGACGGATACAGAATGGCGGACGGAACTCCCTTGAATATGAGTGAGAAGGATCAAAAATGGATGGGCATTTGACACCGAAGTCCATCATCGCAGCTATTACGCTGCTGTTGACGGCAAGCCTTTTTTGTGGGTGTATCCATTACGAAAGGCGTCCCGAGGAAACCACGGGGAATCCGGGGGTGAGTACTCCGATTTCTACGGAACAGCTTACCGCAGATTCCGAACCCGTGACCGAGCCGCCGTCTTCTACCGAGTCACCGACAAGCGAATCCTTTTCCACCGCAGTGCCAACCGATGAAAACGGCTTTCCAAACGGCACCGAGGATGACGCTACGAAGCGATATTAAGCAAAACACAAATAAACGAGATGCGGTTGCCCCTCGCCTTCCGATGCGTGTCGATTGGGCGAAGGGCACCGTTTTCTTTGAAAGAAAGGCAAGACCGAGCCGCTTGGCAAAACGAAACGGCAAACGGCGCGGTGTTTCCTTTCTCTCGGAAAGGAGCTTTCTTGAAACCGATTTTGAAATCCGTAACACAGTCGCTTTCCTTGCGTGTGTTGCCAACCGACCGATTCAAGGCGGGGATGCTGTCGCTGTCGGCAGTGTTGCCGATTACAGCGGAAACAACCCCGATGACCTCTCTTTTGCTGTCGGTTCTTTTGCGCGGAACAGAAAAATATCCAACCCTTGAGGCAATCAACCGCCGCTTGGACTATTTGTTTGGAACCGAGCTGACAATTCGCAATTTTTATCGCGGGGACGCACAGGTGATCGGTTTTTCGGCGGAGCTGTTGGACGTTGCGTATCTGGCAGGGGAGGATCCGACGCGTGAAATTTTGGACGTTGTAGATCAGATTTTGTTCCATCCCCTGCTGGATGAAAACGGATATTTGACCGAAAAATACGTGGAGAGCGAGAAAAAATTGCAATGCGATTCGATTCGGTCGATCAAAAATAATCCGCGTGTCTATGCCGCGGAACGGATACGCGCGCTGTTGTATGAGGGGCAACCGTGCGGAGTTCCTGCTTACGGTACGGAACAGGCAATCATGGCGATTACTCCCGAAGTATTGACGGCGCATTGGAGAAATCTTGTCAAAAATCTGACGCTTGATTGCTTTTATATCGGGTCTATGGATACGGACCGACTTGCAGAGCATCTGTCGGCAACGCTGGGAACCTCCTTGACCGCTTCGCATACCGCGTATCCAACCGTTTGCTCGTCGGTTCCACTGCCCAAAGCACCAAGGACCGTTTCCGAAACGATTGAAGCGGGGCAAAGTCATTTGCTGCTTGCCTACCGATCCTCTTTGACGCTGAACGACGCGCGGCATGCCGCATGTATGGTGTTCAACGAGATGCTTGGAGCATCGCCCGTATCGCGATTGTTTGTTTACGTGCGGGAAAAGCTTTCCCTTTGCTATAGTTGTTCTTCCTCCTACCGCCCGATGAAGGGAACCTTGCAGATTGCCTGCGGCTTGCATCGCGACAATCGGGAGGTGGCAGAGGCAGAGATCAAAAAGCAGATGGAAGACTTGATATGCGGAAGCTTTTCGGATGCCGAGCTGGAGGCGGCGAAAAAGTCGCTCCGCCATTTTTTGCGACAGTCGGAGGACAGTCCTGCGGCATTGGAAAGCTTCTATTACAACCGTGCGCTTACGCAAAATGAAACGACGTTGGATGATTTGCGTCGGGCAATCGAAGCCGTTACACGGGAAGATGTGACGGAGGTGGCAAGAGCTTTTTCTTTGCACACGGTTTATTTCTTGGAGGGTACTTTGAACGAGGAGGACGACGTTGATGAAGAAGACTGAATTCTCTTCGGCTCTTTTGCGGGAGCGTTATATCAAATTTACGCACCCCTCGGGACTTCCCATTTACGTGTTCCCAAAAAAAATGACAACCACGTTTGCTTATTTTGCCGTACGCTACGGGTCGCAGAACTGTGAATGGGTGGATGCCTCGGGAAATCCGATGCGAGACCCCGACGGAGTGGCGCATTTTTTGGAGCATAAGCTGTTTGAAAATGAGGATGGATCGGATGCCTTTGCCCGTTTTTCCGAGCTGGGAGCCGATGCCAATGCTTATACCTCCTACGATCGCACTGCCTATCTTTGCAGCTGTACCGAAAACGTCGAGGACGTGCTGGCGGAGCTGTTACACTTCGTGACGCACCCGCATTTTACCGATGCATCGGTCAAGAAGGAGCAGGGAATCATTGCCGAGGAAATCCGTATGTATGAGGACAATCCTTGGGAGCGTTGCTATCAAAACTTGTTGAAATTGCTTTACCGCAAGCACCCCGTTCGAAAAAACATTTGCGGAACGCAGTCGTCGATTCGAAAAATCACCCCCGAGCTTTTGTATGCGTGCTACAACCGCTTCTACGCACCCGAAAATATGGTGCTGATCGTTTGTGGGGACGTCGCTCCCGAAACGGTACTGGCTGTTGTCGACCGCGCACTGCCGCAAGAATTTCTTTTGCGTCGGGCAACGGGCTTGCGTGTTCCGCGAGAAACCGGAGCCGTGGCAGGCTCGTATGCCGAGATTTCTATGCCGATTTCAAAGCCCATTTACGCGATCGGCATCAAGGACGGAGTGCTTGGAGGTACACCGAACGAGCGTCTTCGCTTGGAGCTTTGTCACGCGATGCTGGACGAAATTCTGTTTTCACGCTCGGGTCATTTTTACAACGATCTGTTTGAACGCGGCATTTTGACACCGTCCTATTCTTCGGGGTATTCGGTGGGAGATGGATTCTCCTTTTACTCCTTGGAGGGCGAAGCCGATGATCCGCAAGCGGTGCTTGACGAATTGAAGTCCTATCTTGCCTCGGTTTGCAAAAATGGCATTGCCGATGAGGATTTTGAGCGTGCGCGACGCGTTTTGTATGCGGACGAGGTTTGTACCTACGATTCCACCGAGGAAATTGCAACACGTCTTTTGACCTTTGCTTTCGAGGGAACCGAGCTGTTCTCGTGTCCCGCGCTGCTGCAGAAGATCTCCAAGAAAGAATTGGAGGAGCTGCTACGCGCAACCGTTTTTGAAAATCGATTCTCACTTTCGGTGGTTTTGCCGTCCGAAAGTCACTAAATTTACAAGAAAGAGGGATGTATTATGCCTGCGTATTACGCTGCAACAACGTATATAGACCCGACGACCATCTCTTTCCCGGGGCTTGGGATCGATCCCTTCACCGTGGATAAAATTGCCTTTTCGATTGGAAAGGTTGAAGTGCGTTGGTACGGAATTCTCATCACGATCGGAATCGTGCTTGCCTTTTTGTATGCCGCATGGCGCGGTAAACGAAACGAGGGCATCATCTTTGACGACGTCATTGATATCGGTTTGGTGACCGTGCTTCTCGGTGTGCTGGGGGCGCGCTTGTATTACGTGCTCACAACCTTAGACGAGGGCTATTATCACAATTTGATCGACGTTTTCGCCGTTTGGGACGGTGGTCTTGCCATTTACGGCGGTATCATCGGCGGATGTACGGGTATTTTCGTGGCTTGCAAGGTCAAGAAATTGAAGTGGCGTCGCGCCTTTGATATGATTGCTCCGGGTGTAATGATCGCGCAGGCTCTTGGCCGTTGGGGGAACTTCTTCAACGGAGAAGCGTACGGAAGTCCTATTTTTGACAAAACCGCGTATTATTTCTTCAATACCGAGCACGCGCTTGCCTCCGGCAAGGGAACGATTTTTCACACGCTGCGTATGGGAGTTTCGCACGCTGTTACACCCGTGCAAACGGTGTTCTTTCATCCCACGTTCTTTTACGAATGCGTTTGGAATATCGTTGGCTTTATTTTGATCAATCTGTTTTATAAGCGAAAGAAATACGACGGACAGATCGCGCTTCTGTACTTTACCTGGTACGGCTTTGGCAGAATGTTTATTGAAGGCTTCCGAACCGACAGCCTCTATATTCCCGGTACGACGACGTGGCGTATTTCGCAATGCTTGGGACTTTTGTGCTTTGGAGTGGGACTTACGCTTTTGCTGGTCTTTTTCTTCCGCAAAACGAGAGAACCTGTGTTTGCGGCGGTAGAAACGTCGGCAGTGCAACCCCATGCCGAGGAAACGTCCGACAACGAGCAACCGATCAATGAAGTTGAACAAAACGATACGAATGAAAAGGAGAACCAAAACAATGGCAATGCTGATTGACGGGAAAAGAATTTCTGCTCTCGTTCGCGAAGAGATCAAAGAAAAAACTGCCGCGTTGAAGACTGAAAAGGGAATTGTTCCCGGTCTTGCGGTGATTATCGTGGGCGAAGACCCTGCGTCGCAGGTATACGTACGGAACAAGGCGCGAGCTTGTGAGGAGGTCGGATTTTATTCCGAGGTTTACCGCTTGCCCGCAGAAACCACCCAAGAGGAGTTGAACGCGCTGGTTGATTCGCTCAATGTAAACGACGCGATCCACGGAATTTTGGTACAGCTTCCGCTTCCCAAGCATTTGGATGAAACCGACGTGCTGTTGCGCATCAATCCCGATAAGGACGTGGATGCGTTCCATCCGTACAACGTGGGGAATATCATGATCGGTGACTATCGCTTCCTGCCTTGCACCCCCGCGGGTGTGATGGAGCTGTTGAAGCGGAGCAATATCGATCCTGCAGGAAAGAAGTGCGTGGTGATCGGACGCTCCAATATCGTCGGAAAGCCGATGGCAATGCTTCTTTTGCACGCAAACGGTACGGTGACGATTTGTCACAGCCGCACCAAGGATTTGGCGGCAGTTTGCCGTGAAGCCGATATTTTGGTGGTTGCGATCGGACGTGCCGATTTTGTTGGCGCGGATATGGTCAAGCCGGGCGCGGTTGTGATCGACGTCGGTATGAATCGTCGTGAGGACGGAAAGCTGACGGGCGACGTCAATTTCTCCGAGGTTGAGCCGATTGCATCTGCAATCACACCGGTTCCGGGCGGAGTTGGTCCCATGACCATCACGATGCTGTTGCAGAATACGTTCACCGCTGCGAACAAATAATCCCCAATAAAACAGAACCGCCCCACCGCGCATAGAGTTGCGCGGTGGGGCGGTTTTCGCTACATTGAAGCATTCCGAAATTCGGAGGGGGAGGTCAGTGTATGCTTTTTGAAAAAGTTGCTGAAGTAATATTCGTTCTCAAATCCGCAGGTATAGGCAATCTCCTTGATGGGAAGAGCCGTTTCGGAGAGCAGCTGTTTCGCCTTTTGCAGTCGAAGCACCGCAAGATACTCGGAGGGATTCATTCCCGTATATTGCTTGAAGCACCGCAGGAACTGTACGTAGGACAGCTCTGCTTCCTTGGCAAGCTCGGACAAGAGCAGCTTTTTGTGAAGACTCTCGCTGATTTTAACAATTACCCGTTCGATTCTCGCGTCACGCACGGCAAGCTCGTTCATTTGCGTTGCATTTTCAATGGCATATTGGGTGACGATATCCGAAAACAGTGAGCAACGCATGGAAAATTCCTCTTTGAACACACCCGTGTCCAGCTTTTCCAAAAGAGCAATCGTCGATTGAATTCTGGCAGTATCGGAAAAGGTGATCTTATCCTGCAAAAAAATCGGGGTATCGGAACGGTACCGAAAAAAATACATGGTCACGGGAGTGATGATCTTGCGTTCGTACAAGACGTTTTTTCGAAACAGTGCGCCTTCGCCGGCACCTACCGTGATCGGCTCGCCGTCAAAGGAAAAGGTAAAGCTTCCCGATTTTACCAGCGCAAAGATATCGTCGGAGCCGAGATATCGCTCCATTTGAAATTCTTCTCGGTAAATTCGAAGATTGACAAGTAATTGTACGGACATACGCTTCTCCTCGCTTCAATGGCGGTTTTTATTGGTTGTCGACGGTGTGACGCCTTGCAATTTCGGTGTGCAGGCGTGCGTTTTCGGTGATCTTTTCAAAGCAGCCGCCCTCGGCAAGCTCCTTGGTGACGATGGTTGCACCTGCCGCAACGGCAACGGCACCCGTGTTTAAAAAGGCATCCACGGTATCGGGATTGATACCGCCGGTAGGAATGAACGGGATATGCGAAAGCGGTGACATGACGTTTTTGAGGTATCCGATCTCGTGGGGAGCTACGGGGAAGATCTTAACGATATCGGCACCCATTTCGTACGCGTGCAAAATCTCGGTGGGGGTATATGCCCCGGGGATGGCAAGCATTCCGTTGGCTTTTGTATAGGCAATGACCGATTCTTTGGTGCAGGGAGAAACGATGAATTCTGCGCCTGCCTCGTGTGCGGCACGTGCAAAGTCCTCGGAGATCACCGTTCCCGCACCAACCGATACCGAGTCCCCGTACAGCTCCTTGACCGTGCGGATAATTGCTTGCGTGTCGGCAACGGTGGAGGCAAGACTCGGATTAAAGGTGACTTCAAAAATACGCACACCGCCTTCGTACATGGCGCGCACCGTATCAGCCGCTACCGCAGGGGAGATGTGCCGAAGGATTCCGATGAATTTGTAGGTTTTGATAAATTCCATGGAAGTCATACGTTTTCTCCGATCCCTTTGAAATAAAAGATGGTGTCGTCCTTGGGGCGGATCTCGGTGAGCGTTCCCGTATAATGGCGCAGATTGATGGGATGATAGGGGCGCTTTTCAACCTCTTCCACGAACACGTCGATGCCCAGTCCCGGTTTATCGTTGATCAGAATACAGCCGTCCTCGAATACGACCTCTTCGTTTGTGATTTTTTTGCGGAAGGATCCGTCGTTGATCATGATTTCATGGATCAGGAAGTTGGGCGTTGCGGCGGCAAGCTGAAGAATTGCCGCGTTGGAGATGGGACCCGAGGGGTTGTGGAAGGAAATGGGGATATGCTTGGACTCTGCCATCGCGGCAATCTTTTTGCATTCCATCATGCCGCCCGTATGGAACATATCGGGCTGTGCGATATCCACGGCGTTCTTGGAGAACAGATCCTCGAAGCCGTAAATGCTGTAAACGCGCTCGCCTGCCGCAATCGGAATCAGTGACTTTTTCTTGACCTCGGCAATTGCCGTCAAATTATCGGGCGGGCAGGGCTCTTCCATCAGCATCGGCTTGAAAGGTGCCAGCTCACGGGAAATTTCAATGGCGGTGTAGGGATTGAAGCGTCCGTGACACTCAATCAGCAGCTCCACATTGTCCCCCACCGCTTCGCGTACCGCGCCTACGATTTCTACGGCGAGATTCATATCCTCCTTGGAGATCGTCATGTGGGATTTCCCGAAAGGATCCCATTTCAATGCCTTTACGCCGAGAGCTACCGTTTCCTTGGCTTTTTGTGCAAAGTTTTCGGGGGTTTTGGAGCCGGAGAACCAGCCGTTTGCGTACATTTTGACACGGTCACGCATTTTTCCGCCGAAAAACGTGTACACGGGGACGTTTAAGGTCTTTCCCATAATGTCCCACATTGCCATTTCGATGCCGCTGATTGCCGACATGAGAACGGGGCCGCCCTTCCAGTAGATGTCGCGGTAGACCTCAAAGCGCATCTTTTCGATCTCAAAGGGGTTGCGTCCGATGATCAGGCGCTTCAAATCCTCAACGCATCCGCTGAGAGCCATTTCCTGCGTGCCAAGCGATGCCTCACCCCAACCGTAGATCCCCTCGTCGGTTTCCACCTTGATAAAGGTCCAGTTGGTGCGGTATGCATCCATAATATAGGTTTTGATATCCGTAATTTTCATATCGATCGTTTTCCTTTCAAGTGCTTTCTTTTGAGTAGGGCAGAATACAGACCGAGATGCCCGAATCAACGGTCAGATCGGTTCCCGTGATGCTGGCGGATTGGTCGGTACCAAGGAAATAGACTGCATTGGCGATCTCTTGCTCGGTTGATTCTCTGCCAACGGGATAGCGTGCGCGGCGCGCGGCAATCTCTTCAGCGGAAAGCGCATTCCATCGATCCGAATGAATGGCTCCCGCTACCACGTTGTTGGCGCGAATGTTGTATTCTCCCAGTTCAAACGCAATATTTTTGACGAGCAACGAAATTGCCGCCTTGGTCATGGAATAAACGGCTCTGCCGCGAACCGCACCTGTTCCCTGAACCGATCCGATGGTCACGATATTTCCGCCGCCGTGCCGCTTCATAACCTCCGCTGCCGCCTGACAGCAGAAAAACGTTCCCTTGATGTTTACGTCAACGATGTCGCAAAAGCTTTGCTCGTCGGTGTTCATGACACCGAAATTTATGCCGAGATGGGCTGCATTGGCAACGAATACGTCGATGGAACCAAGGTCGCGCTCTGCCGATAAGAAGACCTCCCGAATTTCATTCGCGCTTGTAAACGACAGCCCATAGCCCTTGGCGGGAACCGAAAATTCCGAAGCCAGTTCACTTGCCGTTCGTTCCGCTTTCTTTTGATCTCGGCTGGTGATGGCAATTCCATATCCGTTTTGGGCAAACTGCCGTGCGATGGCAAGTCCCGTGTTTACGGTACCGCCCGTAATCAAAATATTTTTCATGTTGATTTCTCCGCTTGGATTCACAGTGGAATTTCTTGATATACAGTGGCAATGACGCGATTTTCGCAAGTGAAATTCTCCGGTGTGAGATCATCCATCATGCCGTAATGTAAGGGGACTGCGTGCTTTGCTTTGGTTCTTTCGGCAAACCGTACGGCATCGGTGACGTTGAGATTGTTTCCCTTTCCGTTGATGGGGAGGAAAACCGTATTGATCGCGTCGGGAAGATCTTCAAAGATTTCGGTGTTATACAGCGTGTCACCCGTTACGTAGTACTTCTTTTTGCCGTCGTCCAGGATGATGCCGATTGCGGTGGGATCGGAATGCTCGGCTCGAACCGCGATAACACGAACGCCGGATGCGTGCGTCCATTCGGTATGTCGCGACAAGCGGACGTAATTGTTCTTTCCGCCAAACGTACGAACGTGCTCCCATGCGTTGGGGGCGGCAAGCACCGTGACGTTGCTTTCTGCACTCAAAAAATGGGACAGCGTTTGCTCGTCGGTATGATCCGGGTGATCGTGTGTGAGAATAATGACGTCGGGAGTCATTTCCAAAAATCTGCGATCAACGGAAATACGGCGGTGACTTTGCGGATTTTTTTCACCGCAAGCATCCGACAGATACGGGTCTACCATAATTTTCACTTGCTTGCCCTCAAACAAGAGTCCTGCTTGACCAAGCCAGGTCACCTTCATAAAATCGCCTCCTTTTTATTGGCTGCTACGTTCATTATAACAGTTTGATCCCCGATTGAAAATATAAAATTTTAACAAGCACTTATAATATTTTATCATTTCAACCGACCAAATCAGAAAAGTGTGTGCAACGGCGAGAGGTCAATTACGATTCCGAAGAGAACACCAATGCTCCAAAGGAACAAAAGAATTTGAAGGGAATTGAGCAGGGGACGGTTGTTTCGGAACAGGATTGCGAGTCCAATGCCTGCATTGACCAAAAGTCCCGACAAAAGCGCGCCGACGGGAAGCATCCCCGACAGATACAGCTCGGTTAACACCACCGACGAGGCACAGTTTGGAAACAGACCCATCGATGCCGCCAGGAGGTTCCCTAGAATCGGGCGCGAGCTCAAGAGTGCTGCCAGCTTGTCCTCCCCCACTCCGTGAACGGTGAGATTGATGGCAAGCGTAAACAGAAAAATAAAAATGGTGATATAAACGGTATGGCGAAATGCCGAAACGGCAAAATGCTCACCGCAACGACAATTTTCGCGCTCGCAAAGATCTTCAATCGTCGGTTCCTCACGCGGTGTCAGCTTTCGGTTGCGGCGAATCGCACGAATTCCCGCATCGGCGGCAAATCCGATGCCAACCCCGATGACGAGTTTTGTGAGAAGCAACTTTAAGATCAGTGCTACCGATGCTTCATGAGAGATCAGGATGGGCAGCATTTCATCGGAGGTGGAGAGAAAGACTGCCAAAAGGGTTCCGACGGTGATGATTCTGCCGCTATACAAGCTTGAAGCGGCAGCGGAAAAGCCGCACTGCGGGACGATTCCGAAGAGCCCTCCCAACAGCGGACCTACTTTTCCCGAGCTGCGCAGCCATTTTGCACTGACGTCCCCCGATTTGTGCTCTAAAAATTCCATCAGAAGATAGGTCAGGAAGAGAAAAGGGATCAGCCGCGCGGTTTCCTCCAGTGTGTGCAACAGAATATGCGGAAGATGCTCAATGATATGCTCCATGTTACGTTCCCTCCGCGTGTCTTCTGCAGTTTTGGCAGACTCCGTACAGGATAGATTGTCCGCAGTCTACCGAAAAGCCGTGCTCTGCTTGCAGGTGCTTGGCAAAGGTAAGCGAATCGTTGCATGCAAGATGGTGGATGGCACCGCAACGCAGGCACTTTGCGTGAAAATGAGAGCCGCAATCACAGCCCGTTCCAACGTACTGGTAAACGGCACAATTCTGCTCCTCATTTCTGAATTTCCGAAGGATGTTATCGGCGCAAAGCTCCGACAGATGTCGATAGACGCTGCTTCTTTTTTGATTGTTTCCGTGGAGTGCCAAGCAAAGCTCCTCGGTTGTAAATTGACGGTCGGGGTTCTTTGCCAAAAAATCGCAAAGTGCCCGTTTCCCGTCGGTCAGGTAAACGGTTTTCTTCATATTGCTCCTTGTTGTTGGTTGAGAATAATTCCCAATAATGAGAACGGTTCTCAAATTATAGCACAAAGCAAGAGAAATGTCAATAGATACCGACGTTTTTGCGTTTCGAAAAAAGCATTTTCAGAGGTATAAATTCGTTTTTTCGTGGGATGCTTATTATAACGAAATTGGAAAGGATAAGAGCCGATGATAGAAAAGGATACCATCAAGCTGTTGCGAGAATGTGATGCAGGGGTCAAAATGGGGGTAGAGTCGATTGACGAGGTGATCGAATACGTCAAAGACGACCGATTAAAGGAGCTTCTTGAGGTCTGCCGACGGGAGCATACGAAGCTTGCCCACGAAATACAGACCCTTCTTGACAAATATCAGGATGACGGGAAGGACCCCAACCCCATTGCCAAGGGGATGTCCTGGATGAAAACCAACGTCAAGCTGATTCTGCACGAATCGGATCATACCATTGCCGATTTGATGACCGACGGATGTAATATGGGGGTAAAGTCTTTGAATCGGTATATGAATCAGTATCGGGCGGCGGATGAGGTTTCTAAGGATATTGCCAAGCGGCTGGTGAATCTGGAGGAAAAGCTCGCCGTTGATATTCGCGGATATTTATAAAAAAGGCGACGCACGTTCCGAGAGGACGTGCGTCGTTATTCCTTTAATTCAGCAGCAGAATTCCAAGATTGAGGTAGCCCGCAAAGCCAAGCCAAAGGACGTACGGGATCTGCAGATATGCGGCAAGCGGGACGACGCGTCGGTAGGCAATTACGGTGCGGATGACGAGATACAGAAGAGCCAACAGCCAGAAAAACGCAAGGAGGATCCAACGCTGATTGAAGAAGATTAGGCTCCATGCGAAGTTAAACCCCAGGCTGATTGCATAATATGCCAAGCCTGTGTCTGCCGCGCGGCGGTCATCGCGTCGAGCCGACCGGATCAAAGCCGAGCTGATTCCCATCAAAACGTAAAGAGCCGTCCAAACCACGGGGAAGAGCCATGCAGGTGGGGCGAGTGGCGGAGTTTTCAGCGTTTGATAGATTTGCATGCTGTTTCTTGTCAAAAAAGCGGCAAGCGCACCGATGGAGAGGGGAATTAAGATGGCAATGATATAGGTTTTGACAGTCCTTTTTTGATCGGTATACAAAGAATCGCCTCCGTTTCGTTTGTTTGCGGTTTTGTTCTATGTATATGCGCACAATTTTTGATTATTCCCGGTTCTTTTTTTCATTTATACTTGTTTTTTGGGGGAAATCTTGCTATAATGTAAGAAAGATCAATGCTTGCAAAGGAGATTTGGCAATGGAAAAGATTTTGGAAAAAGAGGGCTTTATCTGTGATATGGACGGCGTGATCTATCACGGCAATCGGATTTTGGACGGAGTTCACGAATTCGTGACGTGGTTGATTGAAAACAACAAAAAGTTCGTATTTCTCACAAACAGCCCCGAAAAAACACCGCACGAGCTTTCCATGAAGCTTGAGCGTATGGGACTTTCGGTTTCTGCCGATCATTTCTATACCAGTGCGATGGCAACTGCCGAATTTTTGCATACGCAGGCACCGGGCTGTACTGCTTACGTGATTGGCGAAGCGGCGCTTTCCAAAGCTCTTTATGACCAGCATATTTATATGAACGATGTCAATCCCGATTATGTCGTCGTAGGAGAAACGCGTACCTACTGCTTCGAGAAAATTGAAAAGGCGATCGCACTTGTGAATAACGGTGCAAAACTGATCGGTGCAAACCCCGATACTGTTGGTGTAACCGAAAAGGGAATCATGCCTGCAACCGGTTGCTTGATGGCACCGATTGAAATCGCAACCGGGAAAAAAGCCTATTTTGTCGGCAAGCCAAACCCATTGATGATTCGTCACGGACTGCGTAAGCTGGGCTGTCACAGTGCCGACATCGCCTTCATCGGTGACCGCATGGATACCGATATTATTTCGGGGATTGAGTCAAACGTAGATACCGTTCTGGTGCTCAGCGGTGTAACCGCGAGAGAGGATATCGATAGCTTCCCGTACCGTCCCAAGTACGTTTTGAACGGGGTGGGGGATTTGTTAAAGGGCTTGAAGCAATCATAAAATAAAAAATACCGCATCGGTTCACGCGTATGCTGCGAGAGCCGATGCGGTTTTGTTTGTCGTGTGCCTTTTAAGGGTTCAAGCGGTGACCGTCCAGGATGATTTGCTTGTTGAATCTGCGGCGGAAGAAGATAAAGCCGCCGATATTGAACAACAGCAGGATCGACCACGATACCAGGAAGCATGCCATCAGCATGGTAAACGAGGTGGTTTCGTCGGCATTGGCATACGGTGGGTAAACGATCCACATCCAAAACATACGAAAGCCGAATACACACAAAATGGAAGACAGAGCACTGTAGGTAGCGTGTCCAAACGATTGGATCGCGTGGGAAAGCACACCGTTTGCCGCCGCGATAAAATAGAAACCCGCAACGAAGAACAAGCGTAATTTCCCGAATCCGATGGCGGCAACGTCACCCGGGAGGAACATCGAAAGCCAAAACGTACTTGTGAAATACACGGTCAAACCGATAACGGCGCAAAGCGACATATTCAAAGCCAAGCATTTCCAAAAGGTTTCTTTGATACGACCGGGCTTATGTGCGCCGATATTCTGACCCATGAAAACCGTAGTGGTGGAGGCAATCGGTCCGCTGATTGCGCTGCAGGTAAAGCCCTCAATGGTGGAGCCTGCCGAGTTTCCCGCAATCGCAGCAACTCCGATGTCGTTGATCGCGGATTGAATCTGCAGATTGGAAAGCGGATAAAGCGCCGTGGTGAGTGCCAACGGGATTCCTTGCGCCATAATCTGACGGAACGCGCCGAAATGGAAGCGAATTTTTTTGAGAATCAAACGACCGTCGCCTTCCATCACACAAAGACGACGAATGACGAGAAATGCCGCAACGACTTGAGATGTCGCGGTGGCAACTGCAACCGCAACCACCTTTTGCGGTAAAATCAAGCAAAGAATGACGTTCAAAACGACGTTGACAAGACCGCTGATAATGATGTAAACCATTGGACGCTGTGAATCTCCCGAGGAGGTCAGAATTGCAGAGCCAAAGTTATACAATAAAATTGCAGGTGCGGCGGCAACGTAGATGCAGAGATAGATTTTTGCACCGTCAAAGCAATCACCGGGGCATTTGGTCATATGCAAAAGCTGTGGCGCAAAGGGAACGCCGAACAAGGCAATCAGGATCCCCAATCCGGTAGCGGTGAGAATAACGGTATTTACGGTTCTGCGGATTCCATGGCTGTCGCGTGCGCCGAACTGTCGGGAAAGGATAATTTTTGCGCCGCTTGCAATTCCAACGAAGGTATTGACCAGCAGGTGTACGATGGCGGACGTTGCGCCCACCGATGCCACGGCTGTGGATTCTTTCGTCATGTTTCCCAGCACGACGAGGTCAACCGCGTTAAAGCAGGATTGGATCAGGGTACTGAGGATCAAAGGGATCGCGTAGAGAATGATCCCTTTAAAAAGCGGACCCTCCGTGGCATCGATTTTCTTTCCCGATAACAATTTCATGGCTGTTTTCCTTTCGCATTCCGTTCAAGACGCGGCGAATTGTCCGTCCTGATGCAATACCCGCAAGCATTGCAGGTGTCGATTGGCATTGTTTCTACCATTATAGCACAAGTCCATATAAAAGGCAATCCCAAAAACAAATTTTTTGACAAAAAATACGATTATCTTTTTTTAGCACTTCCTTTTGCTTTTATGTGGGAATTCTGCGGCTTGCCGACCTGTGATTTGCGCGTTTTTTTACCGTTCGGGTTGGTTGAGCCTTTTTGAAGGTTGTGACGGTTGTCGGATTTTTCCTTGGTGGCATGCAAGGGATTTCCCTTTTTGTCTGTTTTGCGATAGGGTTGTCCCGCCCCCGCAGGGCGCA
This sequence comes from Oscillospiraceae bacterium, assembly GCA_015064155.1. Classification (GTDB taxonomy): domain Bacteria; phylum Bacillota; class Clostridia; order Oscillospirales; family CAG-272; genus UMGS1865. The sequence goes on from SVST01000007.1 coordinate 58,460, forward strand.
CCAAGCAATCCTTTCCGTATCCGATCAGATCGGAACGACCCGCACGGAGCAGTGCTTCTCGCACAAGTGCTGCGTTTTGCGGCTTGTTATACTGCAACAGAGCACGTTGGAGCTGCTTTTCGTGATAGTCGGTGGCAACGTAAACCGGCTTCATGGTAAGCGGATTGATGCCCGTGTAGTACATGACGGTGGATGCCGTGCCGGGCGTGGGGTAATAGTCCTGAACCTGCTCGGGCGCATAGCCGTTTCGTTTGAGGCAGAGTGCCAGCTCAACGGCGTCCGACAGCGTGGAGCCGGGGTGACTGGACATCAGATAGGGAACGAGATATTGCTCCTTGCCGAGCGCGTGCGTAATGTCGAAAAATTTCTCTCGGAATGCCTCGTACACACCGAACTGCGGCTTTCCCATCGAGGCAAGCACCGCGCTTGAGCAATGCTCGGGAGCAACCTTGAGCTGTCCGCTGACGTGATCCTTGACAAGCTTTTTGAAAAACGCGTCGTTTTTATCTGCCATCAGGTAATCAAAGCGGATGCCGCTTCGGATAAACACCTTTTTAACACGCGGAAGTGCCTCTACCGCCTCCAAAAGGCGTAGGTATTCGCTGTGATCGACCTTTAAGTTTTTGCAAGGTGTGGGAGCCAAGCATTTACGCGTGGAGCAAACACCGTCCTTCAGCTGCTTGTCGCAGGCGGGGTATCGGAAATTGGCGGTCGGTCCTCCGATATCGTGGATATAGCCCTTGAAATCGGGGAGAGCCGTGATCTTTCTTGCCTCCTCGACTACGCTTTGGATACTGCGTGAGCGCACGGTTCTTCCTTGATGGAAGGCAAGCGCGCAGAAATTGCAGCCGCCAAAGCAGCCACGGTTGTGTGTGACCGAGAATTTGACCTCTTCGATCCCCGGAACACCGCCCATTTCGCGGTAGACGGGGTGGTAATCGCGCATATAGGGAAGTGCGTATACGCGGTCCAGCTCCTCGCGCTCCAAGGGGGGCATGGGAGGGTTTTGTACCAACAGCTTGCCGTCGTAACGCTCGCAAACGGCTTTGCCGTTGATCGAATCCTGATTCTTGTATTGGATTCCGAACGCCTCGGCATAGGTTTTGGGATCGGTTTTCAGCTCGTTGTAATCAAAGGTCTTGGCAACCTCGTAATGGATCGGGTCCTCGGGGTTCGCAAGATAGACCGTTCCGCGTACGTCACGGATCTTGCGGATCGGAACACCGCGCGACAAGAGATCTGCAATCCGTAAAAGGATGTTTTCTCCCATGCCGTAGGTGAGCAGATCGGCTCGGCTGTCCACGAGAATCGACCGACGCACCTTGTTATCCCAGTAATCGTAGTGCGCAAAGCGACGGAGTGATGCCTCCAGTCCGCCGATGATAATCGGGACGTCACCGTATGCCTCGCGAATGCGGTTGCAGTACACGATCACGGCGCGATCGGGACGGTTCCCCATTTTTCCACCGGGGGAATAGTAGTCAAAGCTGCGCTTCTTTTTTGCGGCGGTGTAATGTGCCACCATGCTGTCGATATTTCCCGACGTCACCAAAAAGCCGAGACGAGGCTTCCCGTATTCGCGGAACGCATCACAGCTTTTGTAGTCGGGCTGAGAAAGGATTGCCACACGGTAGCCCGCATGCTCCAGCACACGGGAAATGATGGCAACCCCAAAGGACGGATGATCGACGTAAGCGTCGCCCGTGACGTACACGAAATCGGGCGCGTCCCAGCCTCGCTCTTCCATATCCTTGCGGCAAAGCGGTAAAAATTGATTGGTTTCCATGATTATCCTTCTTCTTCGTTTGAAGTCGTTTCGTTTTGGTAAGCCTTGATTCCTTGCATCCCCGCATTCATTTTGAAGCCGTCGATCTCTCCCCGTTGCATGGCACCGAAGATGCGGTAGCGTAAGCCGTCGTGCTTGCGGTCCAGCTCGGTAATCAGCTGCTTCATTTCCTCACGCTGGGTGTTTCCGTCGGCAGGGCAGGAGGATTTGACTACGGGCAGATCGACCTTCTTGGCAAAATACCGTACGTCCTTTTCGGGCATGTACAGCATGGGACGAATCACCTTGATTCCAACGCGGGAGAGGTACGTGACGGGCGAAAAGCAACCGATTCTTCCCTCAAAAAAGAGGTTGAGCATAAAGGTTTCCACGGCATCGTCGAAATGGTGTCCCAACGCAACGGCAGTGCATCCCAGCTCCTTGGCGGCATTGTTCAAGGCACCGCGCCGCATCTTGGCACAGAGCGAGCAGGGATTTTTTTCCTTTCGCACGTCAAAGATGATTTTGGAAATCTCGGTGGGCACGATGTGGTAGGGGACGTTCAATTCGTCGCAAAGCCTTTGGATGGGAGAAAAATCGGTACCCTCAAATCCCATGTCAATCGTGATTGCGATCAGCTCAAACGGAACGGGATAAAAGCGGCGAAGCTCTGCCATGGCGCAAAGAAGTGTCAAAGAGTCCTTGCCGGCAGACACGCCCACCGCAATTTTGTCACCCGGCTCAATCATTTGGTAGTCGTCCAATGCGCGCCGTGTAAAGCTTAAAATTCGTTTGATTTGTTCCATATATCTCCTTGAAAATAAGTGACAACAGGTGGTTCACCGTGATGTGTGAACCACCTGTGTGGAAGGCTTTTTCAAGCTGTTATTCTTCCTCTTTTTCTTTGTCGTTTTCCAAGCCATCCGGCAACTCGTCGGCGTCAACCGTCAAAGAACGGATGTGCCTTAGCTCGTGGATCACACCGATTGCAACCAGCGTCGTCGCAACAGCGGCAATTCCAAGACCGATTAAAAGCTTCTTATTCATCGTGTATCTCCTTTGTCATAGAGTTTTCATTGATAGAATCTATTGGGGAAACTGCAGGTGTCATAGATTGCCTGCGCGTTCTCGGAAAGGCGTCGTGTCTTTTCGTTCGCACCTTTCGATTTTTGATAGAGGATCAGGGGGGGCGTTACGCGCATGGCGGGAGAAGCACCCTTGACCGCCTCGGTAAGGACCATACAAGGCTCGCTTTCGGTGTCTGCATAGACCACGGTCATGCGTTTCGGGGCAAGCTTTGCCTCGTGCAACGCGTAAAACAACTCACTGAGTCGGTCGGGTCGCCAGACGGTTAAAAATCGACCGCCGTGCTTCAAAAGCCTTGCGGCTGCGGCGCAAAAATCCTCAATACCGCCGCAAACCTCATGTCTCGCGACGTATTTTTCGTCGTGGACGTTGCGCTTTCCGCTGTCGGTGCGCATATAGGGAGGATTGGCGGTGACCAAATCCACCTCTCTTCCCAGGGTGCTTGCCGAAAGGGTGCGGATATCGGCACACAAGGGCGTGATGCGGTTGCCAAGCTCGTTGATGGCGGCATTTCGTTCGATCAGGTCAACGAAAGCCGGTTGAATTTCCACGGCAACCCCCGATGCGATTTTGTTTTTGGAAAGCAACAAGAGGGGGATGATTCCCGTGCCGCTTCCGAGATCGACCGCGCGTGCCGAGGGAGTTTTCCGTGCAAATGCCGCGAGCAGATACGCATCGGTTCCAAAGGTCAATCCGTTTTTCTTTTGGATCAGGGATAGATTTTCGTTGATCTCGTCCAATCGCTCATCCTCAAAAAGTCTTGGAGCTGACGTATCGGAGCTGGGATTCATAGCGGTTTCCTCTTTTATATCGAATCAATCCAAGGGATTGTGTGTGTTCAAAACAGAAGGCGGAGCAGGCAGAAAAGCTTGCTCCGCCTTTTGCGGGGTGGATGTAGATTAAGCCTCCTGAGCAGCTGCTACAGGGCAAGCCTCGGCACAAGCGCCACAGCTTACGCACTTATCTGCATCGATGTCATACTTACCGTCGCCCTCAACAATTGCATCCATAGGGCAAGCCTCAGCGCATGCGCCGCAAGCGATGCAATCATCAGAAATCTTATATGCCATTGGTTTTACACCTCCTGTGTGATTTTTTAACAGTACCGCGCCACAGCACGGCACCGTTTGATACTACTATTGTATCATATTTTTTCGTTTTTGCAACTGTTTTTTACAATTTTTTTTGAATTTTTTTCAAAATTTCAGACCAACGTTACGTCAATAGGGAGAAAACGGTTAAGAGCCCGCGTTTTCCTTGGGGTCATTCCCCTTTTTTTCCTTGCCGATGACGGTAACGTCGTCACGGTGATACTGCTTTGGGGCGGTGTCGGGATTGTCCTTGAGGACGACGCGAACCGTGCCTGCCAAGGGGGTGGACCCGATGACCACGCCAACACCGTCGGGGGTACGCACGAGCGAGTCGTTGGACGGGGTTTTTCGAATTTCCTCCGCATAAACCTCGGATTCATAACGCAGACAGCACATCAGTCTTCCGCAAACACCGGAAATCTTTGCCGAATTGAGCGAGAGATTCTGATCCTTTGCCATTTTGATCGAAACCTGTGCAAAGTCAGGCAGGAACGTCGAACAGCAAAGGGGTCTTCCGCAAGCACCGATTCCGCCGAGAATCTTTGCCTCGTCGCGGATTCCGATCTGACGAAGTTCAATGCGCGTACGGAATACCGATGCCAGATCCTTGACCAGCTCGCGGAAGTCTACGCGTCCCTCTGCCGCAAAGTAGAAGAGAAGCTTGGAGCCGTCGAACGCATACTGCACCTCAATCAGCTTCATTTCAAGACCGTGCTTTGCAATCTTTTCCTGGCAAATTCCGAAAGCCTTGGATTCCTTTTCGCGATTTTCCTCATTTTTTGCCACGTCCGCGGGGGTTGCGATGCGCAGTAGCGGGCGCAAGGGAGAAACCACGTGATCGGCACTGATTTTGGTGTTGGCAAGGCAGACCTCACCGAACTCGGGACCTCGCGTCGTTTCAACGATTACCGAGTCGCCCTTTGCCGCCTGCAAGCGATTGGGATCAAAATAATACATTTTTCCTGCCGAACGGAAGCGGACACCGACAACCTCAATGGGCGGTGCTTCCTCTTTTGGGGGATCGATTGCCTGAGAGTTATCGAGCTGTAGATCGGCAGACTGTTCCGTGTCTGCGATTTTTGGGGGCTCTTCCGAAACGGGGGCGGGCTCCGGCTGTGCCGAATAAGCGGTGGGGACGGTGCCGTCTGCCGCCTTCAAAACGATCTGTGCGCGCAACTCGGAAAGCGCGATCTCCTGCTTATTGGGGGCTTCGTAAGGATCGTAGGGACGGCTCTCGGGATCGCGGCGGTATCCGTTCCCCTGTTGTCTTCTGTTGCCCGAACGGTCATTTCTACGGTTATGATGCGCATGATGCGCTTGATTTTTCTCGGTGCGAGTGGGGTCGGCAGGCTTTTCGGGTGTCTCCCGCACTGCTTCTGCGGCAGGATCTGCCGACGCGGCGGTTGTCATCTCACTCTTTTCGGGATGCGGACGGTTTGGGTGTTTATGGTGACGGCGGTGGTGATTTCTGCGGCCATGTCCCGCCTTTCCACCGCCGTTTTCCGTATGCTCTGCGGAAACGGGGGCAGAATTTTGATTCTGATCTGTCATAGTACAATCCTTTCTATGGAACTCATGGCAAAGTGCCATTAAAACAATCCGGTTGCGGTTGCAAACGCGGTTAAGGTCAAGCGCACGTTTGCGTTTCGCTGCAGCGTATCAACGGTTTCGTCGATTTTTGCACACAGCGACAATAGCTCGGGTGTGGTGAAGTGATAGGCAAAATCGAATGCATCCTCGCTTTTGGCGAAAAAGCAGAGGGGTGCCGTTTCGGTTTGCTTCACCAGCAGCAGATCGCGCATACAATACAAAAACAGCTGCATCTGTTCAATCAGCTCCTCTCTTTTCTGAGGCAGCTTTTTCAAGAAGAGAAAAGAGGTCGCGCTGTTTTTACGGACGGAAACCAGCCTTGCAAATTCGCGTGCGTTGTTTCGCAGCTGCAAAATCGGTTCTCTGGTTTTTGGATTCAAGAGCCTTAACGCGGTTCCGATGCTTCCGTTTGCCGCGGCAAGAACCTCGAAATATTCCTGCTCGTTACTCTTTTTGAGCTGTGCGGCATCGGCGTTTGTTTTGGAAATACAACGGTCGATCGCCTCGATCGGGATTGGCTCGAGGCGCAAGGTGGGCGCGCGGCTTCGAACCGTGTCCAAAAGCGTGGCTGCGGTGTCGCACAGTAACAAGAACAGCACGTATGGGGGAGGCTCCTCCAGGGTCAGAAGCAAGGCGTTTTGTGCCTGCTCGGTGAGCAGATGCGCCTCCTCAATGACGTAAACCTTTGTTGAGATATCGTTTGGCGGAACCAGAACGTCGCTTTTTAAAAAGCGTACGACGTCCACACCGATCGTAGCGGTATCCTCGCGCCGGACGTAGATGATGTCGGGGCAATTTCCGCCAAAGATCCTCCGGCACTGCGTGCAGTGCATGCAGGGAAGTGCGGCACTTTCATCCCGTTGTGCCTCGCATCCGATCGCCGCGGCAATCCGCTGTGCCAGCATATGCTTTCCGCTGCCGCGCGGTCCCTCAATGACGTAGGCATGTGCAAGCTTTTGCGTTAGAATATCGTTCGACAGCCGTTTCAGAAGCTCGCGGTTTCCAACCATATCCGAAAAAACAGGTTTCATGCCAAGGCTCCTTTCCGACGCATTCAAACGATTCCTATTTATTATAGCAGTTTTCCTCTCTTTTGTCAAGACACCCGTGTGGATTGTCTTTATATACGGATCGTTTTTTTCTTGTATTCGCAGTTCTTGGTCCCCTTTTGTATAATTTGAGAAAAGCAGAACAAACTAACCTTAGCTTCAAAAAAGGGAAAGGGGGTGAAAAAATGACGGAAACAGTAGCACAAGGAAGGACAGAAGCACTTTTGAATACGGCATACAAAACCGTCAAATCGGCAAGCGAATTGATCTTGAATCTGATGCCAAAGGTGAAGGACGAGCAATTGAAGAGCGATATGACGGTACACCTGAGTGCATTGGAGGCATTTTCTTCGCGTACGGTCAAGCTGTTGGCAGAGGAAAATGCCAAGCCCGAGGAGGAAAGCACCGTTACAAAAATGTCGGCAAAATTGGGAAGCATGATGAACACGCTGTTGGATTCGGGCAACTCGCGCCTTGCCGAATTGATGATTGAAAACGCGACGTCGGGGGTTAGCGAATTGACGCGTACCTTACGGGAATCCGAAAACCTCGGTGTATCGGAGAGTGCTCTTCGATTGAGTCGCGACGTATGTACGTTTGAGGAAAAGCGGATTCAAAAAATGAAGGAATATTTGTGAGGGAGAAAAGATGGCACAGATCACACAAAAAGAGCTTTCGGCAATTTCGGATCTTTTGACAATGGAAGAAAATCTGGTACAGAAATACAAATGCTATGCTTGTCAGACCACCGATGTGTCGTTGAAAAATCAATACGAGCAGATCGCGGCGCGGCACCGGCGTCACTATGATGAGCTGTATGCAAATCTGAAGTAAGGAGGAATCGTGATGAATTCGGGTATGCAAAACACGTCCGGAATGAGCGAAAAAGAGGTTTTGACCGATCTCTTATCATCGCAGAAGTTCATTACGGGTGCCTACAACACCTTTTGCTGTGAGGCGGCTGAGCCTTCGGTGAAGAGCTGCTTGATGTCGATGCTGGAGGACGAGCATCGGATCCAGCAGGAGCTGTTTCAAACGATGAGCCAAAAGGGATTTTATCAAACCGAAAAGGCAGAGGAAACCAAGATCCAACAGGCAAAGCAGCAATTTTCAAAGAACTGAAAGAAACCGCCCAACGCAGAAACGCGCGTTGGGCGGTTAGCCGTTTATTTCTCGGGGTCGAGGTACTTCCAATAAGACACAATATAGTTGATGCCCGACCAAAGCGTAAAGACCAGCATCAGCGCGGTGGTTGCGATCGATGCGGGCATAACCTTGAGCATGTCGTTGAGCGAATCGACGTTTTGATAGATCATAGGCTCTGCGATACAGCAGACCACGCAAGCGATCTGCGTGCAGGTCTTGATTTTTCCCAGCATATTTGCGGCAACAACGATGCCGCTGGAGCCAGAAACCACAAGTCGGATTGAGGTGACCGCAAGCTCACGGAAAATGACGATCAGCACTGCCCAGAAAAAGAGAGCGTAGAAAAACTCGGATTGACCGTACTGCATGGTTTTGTAGAGCGTTACCATGAGTGCACCGATGACCATAAACTTATCGGCAAGCGGATCCATGAATTTTCCGAAGTCGGTAATGAGATTGTGCTTGCGTGCGATTTTTCCGTCCAGCATATCGGTCAGCGATGCTGCGACGAACAGGACAAGTCCCAAAATGTTTGCCCAAAGCGCGTTGGAGATCATCATAATCACCACGAAAACGGGCACCATGCACATACGCAAAACGGTTAATTTGTTGGGTAAATTCAGTTTCATAATAAAATCCTTTCCTTAATTCTTGGCGGTTACCAAAAAACCGTACAAATCGTAGTCGATCACCTTACGAACCTTTACACGAACGAAGGTGCCGGGGGCAATGCGGGTATCGGCGCGGAAATAAACCTTTCCGTCAATTTCGGGTGCATCGGCGGCACTTCTGCCGAAATGAACCTCTGCTACGGAGTCGTAATCCTCACAGATCACGTCCACGGTGGTTCCGATCTTTTCTCGGTTCAGTTCCTCGTTGATATCCATTTGCGAGCGCATCAGGATATCCATGCGATCCTGCTTGGTTTGCTCGTCAATCTGATCGGGGAAGTCGTACGCGGGGGTATCCTCTTCTCTTGAGTAGGTGAAGACACCGGCATGATCGAAGCGTTGCTCCTTTACAAATTCGCACAGTTCCTCAAAATCGGCGTCGGTTTCGCCCGGAAAGCCCACGATAAAGGTGGTACGGATGACGATGTCGGGGATCTCTTTGCGCAATTTTGCAAGCACCTCTCGGATCATGGCAGCGTCCCCGTGGCGGTTCATCGCGGAGAGCATACGGTCACTGACGTGCTGCAAGGGAAGATCGATATACTTGAGAATGCGGGGATTGTCGCGCATTTCGGCAATCAGATCGTCGGTGATCTTGTCGGGGTAACAGTACAAAAGGCGAATCCACGGAATAGAGGTGTTCTCGGTGATGCCGTGAAGCAGCTCCGAGAGGGCATAGTGACCGTACAGATCCAAGCCATATCTTGTAATATCCTGCGCAACGATGACAAGCTCCTTGACCCCGAGCGACTCCAGCTGACGTGCCTCGGCAATCAGGTCCTCCATGGGACGGCTGCGGAATTTGCCGCGAATGGAGGGAATCGCGCAGTAGGCGCAACGGTTGTCGCAGCCCTCGGCAATCTTGAGATATGCGGTGTATTTGGGGGTGGTCAACACGCGGTCGCCGCCCAGCCGAACCGTGTCCTTATCCTCGTGAGAATAATATTTGTTGGAAACACCCTTTTGCTTTTTTTGTGTGACGGTTTGGATTGCCTTGACGATATTGTGGATGCTTCCGACACCCAAAACGGCATCAACCTCGGGCATCTCCTTGAAGATTTCCTCTCCGTAGCGTTCGGCAAGACAGCCCGTGACGATGATCGCCTTGAGGTTGCGATTCTTTTTCAGCCAAGCCACGTCCAAAATATTGTCGATGGCTTCCTGCTTTGCGCTTTCGATAAAAGCGCAGGTATTGACGATGATAACGTCCGCTTCGATGTCCTCGGGGGTGATCTCGTAGCCCGCTTCCACAACCTCGTGAAGCATGACCTCGGTATCCAGCTGATTTTTGGGGCATCCCAGCGAAACGAATCCGACTTTCAAGCTTTTCCTCATAGTTTCATTCCTGTTTACTTGATTTATATAACGTTGCACCTCATTATAGCACAGATCTGCTCTTTTTACAAGTCCTTTACTCAAAAAATAAAAAAAGGGTCTTTTTTAAAAAAAATAAAAAAAGACTTGCAATGGCTTTTTGGAAATGGTATAATAGCATTAAGAAATGTCGATGGAAAGGGCTTTTGCCCTGCATTGGCGTCGAAATTACAGATAAAGAGAGGTTAGATGACATGAAACTGAGCGTTCTTGCGAATCTTTACGGCAAAAAAACGTTGGAAGAAACCCTGCAGATTTTAACGGGACTTGGTGTACATACCGTTGAGATCGGTGCGGGCGGATATCCCGGAAAGGCGCATTGCAACCCTGCCGAGCTGTTGGCGGACGAGAAGAAGTATGATGCCTTTATGGCAACCTTGAAAAAGTATGACGTAACGGTTTGTGCATTGGCAACTCACGGAAACGCACTGCATCCCGATGCGGCTGTTGCAAAGCAGTTTGATACCGATTTCCGCAATGCGGTGCTTTTGGCAGAAAAGATGGGCGTTGACACCGTGATTACCTTCTCGGGCTGTCCCGGAGATCACGAGGGCGCAAAGTACCCCAACTGGGTAACCTGCCCGTGGCCCGAGGATTTCCTTGCCATTCTGGATTGGCAGTGGAATGAAAAGGTGATTCCTTACTGGAAAGAAGCCGGTGCCTTTGCAGAAGCACATCACGTTCCGCACATTGCTTTTGAGATGCATCCCGGTTTCTGCGTATACAATCCCGAAACACTGCTCCGTCTGCGCGAGGCTGTCGGTCCCGTGATCGGCGCAAACTTCGACCCCTCGCACTTGATTTGGCAGGGCATGGATCCCGTTGCGGCAATCCGTGAATTGAAGGGTGCTATTTACCATGTACACGCTAAGGATACCAAGATCGATCCCTACAACACCGCAAAGAACGGTGTATTGGACACCAAGCATTACAGCGATGAGCTGAACCGTGCGTGGGTATTCCGTACCGTTGGCTACGGAAACAACGAAACCTATTGGAGAGATCTGGTTTCCAATCTGCGTCTGTGCGGATATGACCGCGTGCTTTCTATCGAGCATGAGGACAGCCTGATGAGCATTGACGAGGGTCTTCGCAAGGCGGTTGCGTTCCTCAAGGACGTCATCATCGACGAGCCGAAGCCAGGCACGATGGCTTGGGCATAAGCCTTTTTTCGACCGATCAAAGGGTCAAAATCCTCGCGGATTTCCGATTGGGAAGCCGCGAGGATTTTTTTACGTTCTTTTGGACGCGGTATTGGCGTTTCTTTGCGCGAGCGCATCGTTCATCATTTGTACCGGGGAGGCACCGAATCGCTTTTGAAAACGGCGAATGAAATTGGGGTAATCGTCAAAGCCGCTTTCACGGCAGATTTCAATGATCGAAAGCTCGGCATGCCGAACCAGCTTTTTTGCGTAATCAAAGCGTAAATTGTCTACGTATTCCTTAAAGCCCATGCCGACCTCCTTTTTGAAGATGGCGGAAAAATAGGAGGGTGCGTATCCGACGTGTGCCGCAGTTTCGGAAAGCGTTGGATTTTCCCGAAAATGCTGCAACAGATAAAGCATCGCGTTTTTGATGGGGGTTCCAAGCGACGGAGAGGTGGGTTGCCGTGCGGCAAGCTTTCCCAAAAGGGCATTCAACAGATATGCGGTGTACCGAGCATCCCGATCGGCGATCACGATTTCACCAAGTGCCGCACGCCAAAAAGCCGTGTCTTCTTCGGCTGTGTTCAATACCGGGGGAGCGTCACCGTGCAAAAGACGGATCAGAAAGCCCGTGTCGCACAGCTCGGCGGAAAACATCACGTTATATACGCGGCAGCCTGTGGTTGACACGCTGTGGAAATGAAAGGGTGTCATAAAAAAAAGCATCCCACTTTGAATTTCGTACCGCTTATCGTCGATGCGGTATTCTCCGCTTCCGGAAAGGACGTATTCAAGCTCGTAAAACTCGTGACGGTGGGTTTTATACTCGCCTTGAATCTCTTTTTCTTTGGCTACGATTGCCCCGACACCGATGTAATGCTCCTTGGTAAACCGTTGCATGGAAGTACCTCCCGATTGTTTCTTGACGTCATTATACCATAAATCTTAAAAAAAGACAATAAAAACATATTATTTTTTTCAATATAAATGTTACAATGAAAAAAAACGAAGGAGTATGGCTATGAAAAAGATGTATATGATCGGAAATTCCCATATTGATCCCGTTTGGCTTTGGAGATGGCAGGACGGATATTCGGAGGTGCTTGCGTCACTTCGAAGCGCACTTGACCGTATGAAGGAAACCGATGACTTTCAATATACCTCGGCATGTGCCGTTTACTATCAATGGATCGAAAAGACCGACCCCGAAATGTTCGAGGAGATCCGCGCAAGGGTCAAGGAGGGACGGTGGAATCTGGTTGGCGGATGGTTTTTGCAGCCCGACTGTAACATGCCGTGCGGTGAGAGCTTTGCGCGTCATGCGTTGATCGCACAGCGATATTTTCAGGAAAAGTTCGGTGTAACCGCAAAAAGCGGCTATAACGTGGACAGCTTTGGACACAATGCCTCTCTGCCCAAGCTTCTTCGCGGCGCGGAGATGGAAAACTACGTGTTCATGCGTCCCGACCGTGATGAAAAAAAGATGGACAGTGACCTGTTCTCTTGGAAAAGTGACGACGGAAGTGCCGTTACCGCATACCGTATTCCGTTCCGTTACGGGATCGGCTTGGAAACGATCGATCTGTTGGGCGTGATTGCAGGGGAGGTTGAAAACGACGGTGTTCCGCGCATGGCATTCTACGGCATCGGAAACCACGGTGGCGGTCCCTCGGCGAAGTTGATCGATCTGATCCAAGAAAAGAATATTCCGATTGCCGAGTTTTCCACGGTGGACCGTTATTTTTCGGAGGTGGACAAAGAGGGCTTGCCCGTTGTCAAGGGAGAGCTTCAGCACCACGCACGCGGCTGTTACAGTGCCATGTCCTACGTCAAGGAGATGAACCGCAAGTGCGAGTGCGCGATTTTGGAGGCCGAGCGTTACTGCCTGCTTGCCAACCGCTTGGTTGGATACGAGTATCCCAAAAAGCGGTTGCGCAAGGCTTGGAAGAATCTGTTATTCAACCAATTCCACGATATTTTGGCGGGATGCTCCATCGAAAGCGCTTACCGCGATGCGTCTTATCTGTTCGGTGAATCCATGAGTATTGCCGAGCAGGCGATCAACGGTGCTTTGCAGGCGATTTGCCGCAAGATCGAAACGGGATCGGGCTCGGAGGATTCGTACAAGTTGCGCGGCAGACATAAATTTGTGTGGGAACATGAAACGCTCGGCACTCCGTTCGTGATCTTCAATCCGCACGCGTATCCCGTGCGCGATACGGTGCGTATGCGCGTGCTTGCCAATCGGATCACCGATGAAAACGGAGCCGAAATTCCGTTCCAGCTGGTTCGCGGCGAGCATACCAATCACGACGGCGATAATTACGTGACCGCTTTCTCGGTGGAACTTCCCGCATACGGCTACCGTGTTTATCGTGCTTTCCAGAACGGAGAAGCCGCGCCGGCGGAAAGCTCTCTGATTGCGACCGAGCAGTGCTTGGAAAACGATTGTATTTCCGTCACCTTTGATCCGGAAAGCGGAGAAATCTCCAAAATTTACGATAAACGCACCCAAAAGGTGCTGTCCGAGGGCGGTATGAGCGCGATTTTGACCGACGAAACCGCTTGCGATACCTGGGCGCACGGTCAGCGCGATTTGGGCGAGGAATGCGGACGCTTCGGGAAAGCCGAGATTTCGGTGGTGGAAAACGGAGCTGTTTGCGCAACCCTGCGTGTCAGAAGCACTTGCGCGGATTCAACACTCACGCGTTACTATACGCTGTATGCCGGTGACGATTCTGTTCGCGTCACGGCAGAGGTCGATTTCCGTGAGCATCATAAGGCATTTAAGCTGGGCTTTCCTGCGGCAAAATCGGTACTGTGTGAGATCCCGTACGGTGTGATTGAGCGTGACTTGGAAAAGGGTGAGGAGCCGTTTGGAAAATGGTTTGCTTCAAGTGGAATTTGCGTTGCCAATACGGGCAAATACGGCTATGATTCCACCAAGGATCAGGTTCGCATGACGATTCTGCGCGGTGCGGTTTATGCCGATCACTTCGGCACGCGTGACGATCGCTGTCCTTACATGGATCAGGGCTTCCACCGTTTTTCGTATCAAATCTTCCCGTACCGTTCCAAGGTCGATGCACAGCGTCGCGCGGAGCTGTTGAATACACCGCCCAGATGCGTGAATGAAACTTTCCATCACGGTCCCTTGGGAGAGCGTTTTGAGGGGATCGCGGGTGTCAGCGAAAACGTGACGATCACTGCGATCAAAATGGCAGAGGACGATAACGGTGTTGTTGTACGCGCTTTGGAAACCGAAGGAGTGGACAACGAGGTGACGCTGTGTCTGTTTGACAAGCCGCTGTCTTTCCCGATTTCGAAATATGCCGTGAAAACCGTGAACGATGAGGGTGCTGTACTGAACTTTATGGAATGGGAGAAGCAATCGTGAAGCAATACGTTGGCGTAGATATTGGCGGAACCAAAATTTCGGTGGTCAAGGGAAACGAACGCGGTGAGGTGCTGGAGAAGCTTCGCTTCGAGAACAATCTTTGTATGCGCGATGCGGTGTCTGCAATCGTGGAACGGGTTCGCTCGTTGGGAGATGCCGAGGCAATCGGAATCAGCTGCGGAGGACCCTTGGATCCCACCCGCGGTTTGATTCAATCTCCGCCAAACCTTTTGGGGTGGGATGACGTTCCCATCGTATCGATATTGGAGGAAGCTACGGGAATCCCTGCGGCACTATGCAACGATGCCGATGCGTGCGCGCTTGCCGAGTGGCAGTTCGGTGCGGGGCGGGGATGTCGGAATATGGTTTTTTTGACCTTTGGAACCGGACTTGGCGCAGGGCTTATTTTAAACGGCTCGCTGTACAGCGGTGCCTCCGGGGGAGCCGGGGAGATCGGGCACGTCCGTATGGAGCGATTCGGTCCCGTTGGCTATGGAAAAAGCGGGTCGCTTGAGGGATTCGCCAGCGGTGGAGGCATTGCACAGCTTGCGCGGACAGCCGCCTTGGAGTGTTTGCAAAGGGGAGAACGAACCGGTTTTTGTACGTGTCGGGAAGAGTTGGACAGCATCACGGCACAAAGCGTTGCCGCCGCCGCTAAGGCGGGGGACCCGACCGCAAAGCAGGTATACAGCCTATGCGGAGAAATGCTGGGACGGGGACTTTCGGTGGTGATCGATCTGCTCAACCCCGAGAGAATTGTGCTGGGCAGTATTTACGTGCGCGCATCGGAGCTGTTGATTCCGTCGATGCAAGCAGCGATCCGTGAAGAGGCACTGGCACGAAATGCAGCGGCATGCGAAATTCTGCCCGCGGAACTGGGTGAGCGGCTTGGTGACGTGGCGGCACTTTCGGTTGCAATCAATCAAACGGAAAGGACGGTAACGAAATGAATCGTTTATGGACGAAATACCCTGCGTTGGAGGTCTGCCGTGCAGACATTGAAAATGCGGTTTCGCTGATCGTGAAGACCTATCGCGCAGGCGGTAAGCTGCTTTTGTGCGGAAACGGCGGAAGTGCCGCTGATTGCGAGCATATTGCGGGGGAGCTTTTGAAAGGATTTCTGTCGGCGCGCAAGATTACCGATCCTTCGATTCCGGAGGACTTGCGTGCAGGATTGCAGGGTTCGCTTCCCGCAATCCCGTTGCCGTCGATCACGGCGGCGTTTACGGCATCGATCAACGATATGGATCCCTCGATGGTTTACGCACAGCTTTTGCATGGACTGGGGAAAAAGGGAGATCTTTTGGTAGCCATTTCTACGTCGGGAAATGCCAAAAACGTGAACCACGCGGCAAGCTTGGCGCGTGCGATGGGGATAACCGTGCTTGCGTTGACGGGCGAGGGGGGCGGAGCACTCAAGGAGCTGGCAGACGTTGCAATCTGTGTTCCCGAGAGGGAAACCTACCTTGTGCAGGAATACCATTTGCCCGTATACCATTATCTTTGCGCAGAGGTTGAACGGACGCTGTTTTAAGGCTGTTTGCGAAAACGCTTTGCAAAAGAGCTTCGTGTCCGGAAAGCTTCCACAAAGCCTTTTGACGTGTCACGTCAGAGAAAACAAAACAAGCAGGCTCCGCCGCGGCGGAGCCTGCTTGTGCTTGGAAGAGTCGGTGATTTACCGTTTCAAGCTATTATGATTTTTTCAGTCGGTATGCAACAGGGGATACAACGTATCGGAAAGTGCTGTGAACTGCGCAATATCCAAGCGTTCCCCGCGAATGGTCGGCTCGTGTCCGAGGGATGCAATGGCTGACGTGATTTGCTCGCGCGTCAGCTCGGGGAAGCCGGTGGAGAGCGCATTTGCAAGTGTTTTTCTGCGTTGCCCGAATGCTGCCTTGATCGTGCGGAAGAGAAGTGCTTCGTCGCGTGGGACGTACGGCTTTTCCCGATGGAGCTTGATGCGGATGACCGCCGAATCGACCTTTGGCGCGGGGACAAAGCGGTCGGAGGGAACGGTGAAGAGCTTTTCTGCTTCTCCGTAATATGCCAGTACCGCGGTGATGGCTCCGTAGTCCTTACTGCCGGCCTTGGCGCACAGACGGTCCGCAACCTCCTTCTGAATCATGATGGTAATATATTCAAAGGGAAGGCGGCTTTCAAGCAGCTTCATCAAAATCGGTGTGGTGATGTAGTAGGGGAGGTTTGCACACACCGAAACGGGCCCCTCGGAGAACGCCGGAGCAAGCAGTTCCTCCAGATCGGTTTCCATGACGTCCTGATTGATCACGCGGACGTTGTCAAACTCACCCAACGTATATTGCAGGACGGGGATCAGACCGCGGTCGATCTCCAAAGAAATCACTTGACGGCGGCGGAGTGCCAACTCGTACGTGAGCGTTCCGATTCCGGGACCGATTTCCAAAATGGTGCTGTTTTCATCAAAGCAGCACTCCTCGGCAATGTTCTCTACCACCATGCGGTCGGTGAGAAAGTTCTGCCCGAACTCTTTATGGAAGGTCAGGTGAAACATCGCCATAATTTGGCGGACTGTTTTGAGGTCGCAAAGATTCATACTGTAATTTCCTCTTTTTTGTGTTTTCAGGCTTCATTTTATCACATTTGTTTGGTAAAATCAAGACGTCGGTTCGCTTTTTTGATTTTTTTGAATCTTTTTCTTGGTTTTTTGAAAAAAGACTTGACAAATTACGCTTTTTCGGCTATAATAGATGCGTTGCCGTGAAAATTGAATATGCTGGTGTAGCACAGTCGGTAGTGCAGCTGATTCGTAATCAGCAGGTCGTGTGTTCGAGTCACATCACCAGCTCCAAACAAAATCCGCTTTCGAAAAGAAAGCGGATTTTGTTTGTACTATTCATTATTCATTATTCACTATTCATTTTTCATTTTTATAAACGCGGATTTTGAATGAATAATGAAGAATGAATAATGAATAATGGAATGTAAATGCAAGTGAAGTTTTGACTTTGGCAAAGTGGGCTACTTTAAAGATTTTTATAATTCGGTTAAGTTGATGATTTTTTTCTGTTTCTTTTCCGCATATACAAGACTTTTATAAGCTCCGCCATGGGAATGGTCCACATACGCAATAATTAGGTCAGCTTGTTGTATCATCCATTCATTTCTCTTGATAATTGCATACTTTAACGGAGTACTTTCAAGAGGCGGATAGATTACGGAATCATATAATTTTGTTTCTAATAGGTCTTTCATCTTTTTTTGATGGGATTCGGTTATATACGGAGTAATATAGACGACCTCACAAGGAAGTTCTCTTTTTCTAAACGCATGACAGACAGATGCACACAGATTGTCAAATGTTCCGTATCCTCCGCAATAGAAGAGGGTTTTCTCATCGGATTTTAGATTTTGTGCAATTGTATGTTCCAGTTTTTTACGTACTTCATCAATAGTATGGATTGACCGATGCCCCAAAAAAGTAATAATCATAATGCCCTCCGAATCGTGGAATCCCGATAAATAGTATAACATAAGATAACCAAAATGTCAATATCGTGGAATTCCACGAGAGATTTTTTTGGAATATTTCTATAATAATTGTGGAATACCGTAAAAAGATTCAAGGGGTACACAATTATGAGTTTGAATGAAGCTATTGTAAAGCGGATTCAAGAAATTTGTGAGGAAAAGAATTTGAATATATGTGATGCATCCTTGAGGGGAGGGATGTCGCCCTCCGCGATCTATGATTTGGTGAAGGGAAGAACAAAGTGTTCGAAGGTTATCACTGTCAAGCGTTTTTGTGAGGGTGCAGGAATTACCTTGCAGGAATTTTTTGACAGACCGTATTTTGACGAGCTTGAAGAGTCATAAAAAATGAAACGAAAAAGATCTGCTCCAATCTTGATTGGGGCAGATCTTTTTGTGTAATGAAAACGATCGGTTGGTTCTGATGACTCCGATTGTACTTCGAAATTTGCCTACGGGCAATGCTGTGGCGCGCCTTTGCTTTTCACTTATTCCTTTGAAAAATAAGACTTCGGGCTTTTTCCGGTTTCGCGCTTGAAAAACGTGGAAAAATAATTTTGCGAGGAAAAGTGCATACGTTCTGCCACCTCTGCCATCGAAAGCCCGGTTTCGATCAGCGCGACGGCGCGTTTGATGCGCACTGTGTTGTAATACCTCATGACACCCGATCCCGTGTAGGTTTTGAACAAGTTTTTCAGTGTCGTGCGTCCCACCGCCATCTCGGTGCAAATGGTTGCCACCGTCAAGGCTTCGTCCGCATGCTCCTCCAAATAGTGAACGGTTTCCACGAACAGCGCGGCATTGTGGTCGTTGCTTGGGGCAGACGATTCGGCACGGCGGCGATTCAGCGATAAAAACAGCACCTCCAAAAGATTTTTCAGCATCTGTCCGTCATCGGCAAGCCGCATCGTGTCAGCCCCTTGCCAGCCCGGCGCGTTGTGCGCGACCTCCTTTTCCAAGAGATCGGCAATCACACGCTCGTTTTGGTTTAACCGATATTTTCCGCATGGAACGAGGTGTTCGGTTCCGCTTCCCGTAAAGCTGACCGTCAAAATTCGAACCTCTTTCGATTCTTTTTCCCACACGTTGTGAAAAATTCCCGCCGGATGGATGACGATATCTCCCTCCGAGCAATCGTAGATCTCTGTTCCCGAGGTAATTCCCGCACTTCCGCTTCGAATCACGGCAAGCTCCCACATGGCGTGGTATTCGCCCTCAAAGCAAAAATTTTGCTCATAGGTTTCGGCATACGCCGTATAGACTTGATCGATATTCAGCTTTTGGAACAACCGTTTCATTTTACAAGCTCCTTTTGACCAATATCATAAATTTTATGTCCAAATCCCTATAGAATATTTTGATTTTATGATTTATTATAACATTAAAGAATTTATTTTTCAATACCAACGGAGGATTTTTTTATGGACAAACGGAAAATTCGGTTGGCTGTGTTGGGGACGGGCGACCGCTGGAGAGGTCTTTCATCGATTTATACACAACATAAGGACGTTGAAATCGTTGCGCTTTGCGACACGGCAGACGATCTTGCCGAGGATGCGGCAAGCGAGCTGCAAAAAGCGCACGGATATACGCCGCGTGTTTTTCGCTCCTACGAAGAGATGAGAAAAAATGCCGTGTACGATGCAATTTTCATCACCTGTGATCCCGATATTCAGGTCGAATATGCCGTTGCCGAAATGGATCGCGGCATTCACGTGATGACGGAGGTTCCCGCTGCCTATACCGTCGAGCAGTGTTATTCACTGGTTAGTGCCGTTCGTCGTTCGGGGGTAAAATATCAGCTTGCCGAGCAAACGCGCTACTGGAATTTTATTACAAAATGGCGTGAAATGGCTCAGCGTGGGGAATTTGGAAGGATTTATTATGCAGAAGGAGAATATCTGCACTTCGAGGAGAAATGGGATTTTTTCCGTCACAAGGCAAGCGGAAAGCGTATTTGGACGAACGATCCCTCCTACCATCAAAATCCCGAATACGAGCGCACGTGGCGTTACCGCGCCTTTGAAGATCCCATTTGGTATCTGCCGCACGAGCTGTCCCCGCTTTTGTCGATCACGGGCGGTCGTATCACGGCCGTTTCCTGTATGAGTACGCCGAAGGGCGACTCTTACACAAAGGGGTTTGACGTGCGTGATTTGGAATGTGCCTTGATGCAGAATTCCAACGGTGCCGTTTTTTCACTTCGCGCCGGCTTTACCACGCCGTTCGGGAAAAAGAAGGGTACTTCCGCACACTGGTATCAGATCAAGGGCACCGAAAAAAGTGTGGAATGGGCGCGTTCTAAGATTGATATGGGAAAATCCTTTGATCTTGAAAACGGCTGGCAGGAGCATCCTGAATGGGGGTGCTCCGATCCCAATGCAGCCGAGCAATTCAGAAATGCATCGCACGGCGGTGCGGATTATTATCCGATTCATTACTTTATCGATGCAATCCAAAACGATAAAACGCCGCCCATGGACGTTTACAAGGCCGTTGAATGTGCAGCTCCCGCGATCCTTGCTGCTCAATCGGCAAGACAAGGCGGTATTCTGATTCCCGTGCCCGATTTTCGCATATGAAGACCACGATTCTGTTACTGTGTATTTGCGTGCTGTCCTCCGCGTTTCCCGCGAACGTCTATAAGGCAATCTCCTCGCGCGCAAAAAGCACCGCCGCATCGGCAACGCTTCCATTCGTCTGGTTTTCGCTGATTGCGCTCTTCTTTACGGTGCTTGCATGGCTTTCCGAGGAATCATACAGCCTTTTGGCTTTTTTGATTGCCGCACTTTCGGGAATTTGCTTGTTCATCGCGGTGTTTTTGCTGATCGAATCGATGAAGGTAGCCTCTCTTTCGCTCTCGGTGGTTATCGTCAATCTCAATTTTATCGTTCCCGTAGTGCTTTCGGCACTCTTCTTGGGAGAATCCATTGGTTTGATCCAGCTTATAGGGGTACTGCTATCGATTGCCGTGATCATCGGAACCAATCTATCGGGCGGCTCGAATAGAAAAACAGACCTTCGCAGCATTCTTCTGCCTTTGATTGCCTGCCTTTCCAACGGTCTTGTGAATTTTTGCATCAAGCTTAACGAGAGCTTGAATTTGGACGGTCTTCCGTTCTTTTCTATGATGTATTGGGTTGCCGCCCTTTCGGCACTCGGTTTTGGCTTTATCGTCAGCTTCAAAAAAGACCGAAATCTTCGCCCTCTTGCGGGATTCCCGTTGCGAAAAATCTTTCCTCTTCTGCTTTTTTTGGGGGTGTGTAACGGTATTTGCTTTTACGTTGCGGGAATGCTTGCCGCGCGTATGAATGCGGCGGCACAGTTTACCATCGTTACCTGTGCATCCATCCTTCTTTCGGTTGTCATCGGCGCGTTGTTTCAGGGTGACCGACTTGATAAAAAAAGCGTGATCTCGATGCTTGCCTGCGCTGCCGCGGTTTTATGTCAGTATGCAGGATTTTTCTGACCCTGCTTGAAAAGGAGTTGAATCCATGAAACTGTATTATCTTTACGATCCCGCCGTACGCGATGCCTACAACGCGCGCGGATGGGACTATACCTCTGCATATTTGCCTGCCATCTGCGCGTTTATGGGGGTTAGCGTCACTGCCGTTTCCTCGGACGCGCTCGGTGTGCTTTCGAACGATGACGTTTTACTGATCGGTGCGCAGCGTATTGACGCCTTGCCGAATTGCCGTTGCATCCTGATGGGGACTCGCATTGGAGAGGATGCTCCTCCTTCCTTGCGAAAGGAGTGCGTGTTTGCGCATTATCTGACGAAAAATGGGCAAACGCTCCCCTTATTCGTTCCGATCTCTTCTCCCGTTTTGAAGGGAAAAACGATTGCCCATGCCGAGGTTGCCGACCAAACCGTTCCCGCATTGGTCAGTGACGGACACAACCTGGAATTTTGCTTTGACCTTGCCGCAAGCGTTTGGTTCAGCGGGGACGGATACGTACCGAAAGAGCCTTCCGCGTATTTTTCGATTGGCAGAACGCCCGATTTTCGTCCGTTGAAGTCGGAAAGCTCTCCCGATGCTTTCAACGATTTTTTGTTGGAGGAATTGGAGTTGATCTTGCAAGAGCTTGGGATTCCGACGCTTTATCGATTGGCTCCCGTCAATGGGCAGATCCCCGATGCAATGATCCATTTTTCGGGTGACGATGATTGCACCTCTCCTGCCATCAACCAAGAGGCAATGACGCGCATGACCCGTTTGGGGCTTCCTTATCACATCAATGCCATGCCCGACGCGGAAAAGGGATTTGTGACCGACCGTGATACGCTGAATGCGTGGGAAGCCGCCGGAAACGAAATTGCTTTGCATCTTGATTTGACCAATCCCGATGCCTATACCCAAGCCGAGCATTTGCGTCAGGCAGCGCTGTTTGAAAAGCAATACGGCAAAAAGCCCATAACCAACGTCAACCATTGTCTGGTGCAGGGCGGTACAACCGCCGAGCGACTTCGTTGGCTTGCGTCTTGCGGTCTGCTTGCCGACAACAGCAAGCTGGGGCTTTTCAATCCCGAGAATATCAATGCCTTTGATCTGTGCGGATACGGGTTTGGAACTGCCTTTCCGCGCTACACCTGCGACGATGCGGCGCACGAAAACCGCATGATTTCTACCTTTGAGATTCCCTTGACCTATTATGAACCGCGCCTTTATGAGGAAGACAGCGACCCATCCAAGATTCTTTCTTATCTGGAGGGAGCTTGTCGGCATGGGCGCATCATCCAATTCTTTTTTCATCCGCATTATCTGTCCTCGCATTACGGCAAAAAGCTGGCGGCAACCGAACGCGTGCTGAAGCTGATTCTTGCATACGCGAGGAACAAAGCCATTGCGTTTACAACCACGAATTCCGTCGCACGCTTTTGGAATGCCAGAAAAAATGCACACGTGGAGCGAAATGCAAGCACGATCCTTGTACGGGCAGAAACCGACGTGATCTTAACGCTTCCTCCCGACCTTACGGGAAAGACTGTTACGTTGGATGACGGTCGGGCTGCAACGCACGAAAAAACGGTGAGTGGACGCAGGCTGACGCTCGTTTGCATCCCACGGGGGGAGCACTTGATCAAATTTGAATAAAAAATCGGGCAATACCGCACCATTCACGCGAGGTATTGCCCGTTTTTATTGGTTGTGGAAGTTTTACTTGGTCACTTCAAATGCCGCAAAGGAAAATGCGGGGATATCGGCTTGCAAATAGATTCGGTCCTGCTCCAATCGACCGTCACAGCCGAAGAAGCAAGCGTTGCGGTACTCCGTGTCCAGCGTAACCGTTGGAGAGAGTACGGCATCGGCAAAGCAATTGAAGAGTCCCACCGACATTTTTTGACCGTCCTCGGAGCGTTTACAAATCACGTACAGCTCGGGCTGCTTTTCGATGCGAACGGGTAAGCGTGCGCCCGAAATCCACTCGGACGCATCCATGAGTACGTTTTGTATTGGATAGCCCCGCATTACGTAAGAGTCTTGCGAAAATCCCATCCAATCGGCAAGACAAACCAAGAAACGCATGCCGTCGGCATTTTGATATTGATAGAAAAAGGGGATTCTTCCTTCACCTGCCACCGTCATTTCTAACAGTACCCGACATTCACGCTTCAAATTTGCAATCGCAAATCTGCCGTTGTTTCGTTTGTGGCAAACCGTGAAATCGTTCTCTTTGCTTCGAAGTCCTTGTGCATTGGACGTCAGAAAACGTATATCGGTATCGGAAAGTCCTACGTCGAGTCCACGCTTTTGCAGATGCAATGCTGCCACGGCATCCAAAATCGCGCCGCTGTCAGACTGCAGCTCGGAAAGTGGGTAGCGTTGTGCGGTTTCGCCTGCGAGCGCGGTGCAGCGATACGCATTCCTTTGGTAGGTGGTGGGGATGCTGAGCGAGGAGAGAAATTTTCCTGCGGTTGCCAGGGGATAGTTATTTTGAAATGCGTCGGAGATGGTAAAATCGGCATAGGAGAAGTCATTTTGATCGATCGGAATATAAACGCCGTATCCCGTTTTTTGCGCAAAGATCCGCGTGATGCTTTCTAACAGTGGGAGATTCTTTTTATGATACTTAGCATATCCCGTTTCATAGGAAAACGGGGAGGTGTAGTCCAAAATATACTTAAAGATTCCGTGGTACGTGCCGTCGGCGCGAAGGACGGCATCGAACAGCTCCAAATAGGATGCGGGTGTGTTGTAGCGCGGACGAGGGTATACGTCGCCCTCGGAATAAAGCGTCACGCCGCTGTCTTTTGCAAAGCTTGCAAAAGTACGTGCCATTTCAAAGATCGTGGGCAAGGTAAGGGAAGAATGGACCGCCCAGTACGGCGCGGGGTGAAGACGGGCAACGGGTTGGTTCTTGCCTGCCAAAATTTGTGCCAGGCGAATCGGAGAGGTGCCGTCCACCCCCCACAGACTGTGCGCGGAGCATAGCGCAATAGAGGTATCGGGAGCAACGAGGTCTACCTGCTCGCGAATCCTTTTTGCAAGCCGTTCCAGCGATTCGCCCTGTGCCTTTAACCATGCCGCGCGGTAACGGTTTGGCTTTTGCGTAAAAGCCAGCTTTCGCAGTTGCTCCCGTGTCAGCGATTCCCCGCACAAGGAGGCAATTTCGGCAAGGTGCAGGTCGCACGCGCAGCAGAAAGATTTTCCGCGCTGTGACAGTCGAAAATCGTCATCCAAAAAAATGAGCTTTACACCGCTGTAGCGTGCAATTTGTGCGACGTATTCTCCGAGATCTTTTTGAAATTTCGGATCAAGGGGGCAGGCGGTTGAAGGAATCTCAACTCCCTCCAACGTGACCAACGGTTGCACTTCGTTTGACTGCCGCGTGTTGGAAATCCCTTGCAAGGGAGCTCCGTGTCCGATGGTAGCGGCGATCCAGACGGCAGGCTCGATGCCGTTGGCTGCAAAATACGACGCGTTTCGGCGGAGTGATTCACATTCTTTTTTGGTTTCTTCTTGATCGCCCCTTGTGTTGCGCGGGATGATCAACGCACAAGTCGCCTTGGATTCTTTGAGGGCTTGCAGATAGTCTGCCTTGCTTTCCTCGGTTAAAAGTTGGTTTTTGAGTGGAATGACGATAGGGTACATGGATTCCTCCTGCTTCCGGGTTCTCGGACAATGCACGTCGTATTTATTTGGATTGTTCGAAAACGGCAATTTGTTCTTTTGGGACGTGATAGACGTTTTTGTAGAGGGAATTGCGGATTTGCAAGAATTCTTGCTCGGATACAGCGCTTCCAAAGGTCATCACGAGCAGAGGAATGGATGGCTCTCCTTTTGCAAGCGAGGGCTGCATATAGGGATATTCATTGAGATAGAAGCCGTTCCGTCGGTAGAAGCCGATGCGGCGCACTGCCATTTCGGTTTCGGGCGGTTCGACCTCCAAGCAGAGCGTTTTACGGGTCATGGACGACAGCTCCGCAAGCAAACGGGAGCCGTAGCCTTGTCCGCGCAGGGCGGGGGCTACCGCAAAATGCTCCACAAACAGGATGCTTTCAAGCAACCAAACCGCCAAAAAAGCCTCTACGTCGTTGGTTCGCTCGTTTTTTGTGCCGTAAACGCAGTAGGCCGGCTCGTTTTCAAACAGCGCGCGCTGTCCCTCTTTGGTTCTGCGCTCGGTGGGCGGAAAGCTCGCTTCCATCAAGCGGTATATCGATTCGAAATCCTGTACAGTGAGTTTTTGCAGCATACCATCAGTCCCCTTTTTATGTGTTGGCTTCATTGTAGCACATTTGCAAGGGGAAGTCAAGCGTATGAACCGCGATATTTGTTTTCTTCGCTTTTTTTGAAAAATGTATTGCATACCGTGCGCGAATATGGTATAATATCTTGTTAAAAATGAAGGATTGCAGAGAAAGGCATTGAATTGGCACCATGAAGACGATAGAACAGGAAATCAACCGCAGAAGGACCTTTGCGATCATTTCGCACCCCGACGCAGGTAAAACCACGCTGACCGAAAAGTTTTTGCTTTACGGCGGCGCGATCCAATCGGCAGGCTCGGTCAAGGGAAAGGCTTCCGACCGACACGCGGTATCCGACTGGATGGACATGGAAAAAAAGAGAGGTATTTCGATTACCTCCTCGGTGATGCAATTTGAATACGAGGGGTATTGCATCAATATTTTGGACACCCCCGGGCATCAGGACTTCTCGGAGGACACCTACCGTACCCTGATGGCGGCGGACAGCGCGGTGATGGTGATCGATGCGGCAAAGGGTATCGAGCCGCAAACGCGAAAGCTTTTCAAGGTTTGCGCCATGCGCCATATCCCGATCTTTACGTTTATCAATAAGCTTGACCACGAGGCACGCGATCCGTTCGATCTGCTTGACGAGCTGGAAAAGGAATTCGGGATCGGCACGTACCCGATGAACTGGCCGATCGGATGCGGTGTCAGCTTCAAGGGCGTTTACGACCGCGACGGACGTAAAATTTTGGCGTTTGGCGATTCGCATCGCGGCAGAGATCGTTTGGCTTCCATTGATTGCGATATCAACGATACCGCACGGATGGATGAGCTGATCGGACCCTATGCACGCGAGGAATTAACCGAGCAGGTGGAGCTTTTGGACGGTGCGTGCTTTGATTTTGATCTGGATGCCGTACGCTGCGGAAAGCTCAGCCCCGTCTTTTTCGGTTCGGCATTGAATAACTTCGGTGTTGAATTTTTCTTGGAGCATTTCTTGAAAATGACAACCGCCCCCCTGGAGCGCGTTGCGGGGGAACGCTTGGTTTCTCCCTTTGACGAAGGCTTTTCGGCTTTCGTATTCAAAATTCAAGCAAATATGAATAAGGCTCACCGTGACCGTATCGCATTTATGCGCATCGTTTCGGGAAAATTCGAGCATGATCGCGAGTATTTCCACGTGCAGGGCGGAAAGGCACTGAAGCTTTCTCAGCCTCAGCAGATGATGGCACAAGAGCGTTCCATCATTGAAGAAGCCTATGCGGGTGATATCATCGGTGTTTTTGATCCCGGTATCTTTTCGATCGGTGACACCATTTGTGAAAAGAACGATAAATTCCAATTTGAGGGCATTCCCACTTTTGCCCCCGAATGCTTTGCCATGGTTGAGCAGATTGACAGCATGAAGCGTAAGCAATTTGCCAAGGGCATGAATCAGATTGCGCAAGAGGGTGCGATTCAGATCTTTATTGAGCCGGGCGGAGGTCTTGAGCGCGTGTACGTCGGTGTGGTAGGAATGCTACAATACGACGTGTTGGAATCGCGCATGAAAGCCGAATACGGTGTGTCGTATAAGCAATATCCGCAGCCGTATCAGTATATCCGACGCATCGCGAACGGGATGGATCCCAAAAAGCTGCATTTGTTTGACGTCAAATGGGTGCAGGACTTCCGCGGAAACGATTTTCTGCTGTTTAACAGCGAGTGGCATATTCGTCATACGCTCGACAATAACGAGGGCTTGGAGCTGGTGGAATTCGGAACCTGAGCCAAACAAAAACGCAAGACTGCTGATTTTTCGCAGTCTTGCGTTTTTGTTCTTTTTTAAATTAAGTGAGAAAGCGCGTGCGCGATGTCCTCAATGGGGGAGATCGACGTATTGACACACAGCTCGTAGTTTTCGCGGTCACCCCATACCTGACCCGTGTAGTGTCGGTAATATTTCGCGCGGTTCTTATCGACCTTTTGGATCATTTTTTTCATCTGATGGTCGGAGAGATGCTCGTGCTCGGGCGCATTTTTTCGACAACGCTGGATTTTCGCCTGCATATCGGCATAAACGAAGATACGCGTTGGATTCATGTCCTTTAAAATATAGTCCGCGCAGCGACCCACGATGATACAATCGGATTTTTCAGCCATTTCACGCAAAACGTTTGCCTGCTGGGAGTAGACCTCGGTGTATTGCCGCATCATGTAGTCCGAGCCTGCGGTATGCAGGGTTCTTCCCGTTGTGATGGGGAAAAACACAGCGGATTTATGCTCGACGATATGCTGTACGTAGTGTTGTGCGAGGTTGGTACGCTTGGCAATCTCCTCCACGATTTCTTTGTCATAATACGCAAATCCCAGTTCCTTGGCAAGATGATGTGCCAGCTCTCGTCCGCCGCTTCCGAATTCACGTCCGATGGTAATAATTTTATTCAAAGAATATGCCTCCTTTTTTGCATGGAAAATCTTTCTTTGCTTGTATTTATTATACACACTTTTTTTCTTTTTGTCAAGTTTTTTTGGTGAATCCTTTGTTTTCTCTTGCAATCAAAGCCAAAATCGGTTATAATGGAAGCAAATCCATCGAAAAAAGGAGAAACCATGAAGGACGAACGAGTACTGGCTCATTGTAATTTGTTTGGTGTACTGGGAGCCATCCCCACGCTTTTGGAGCTTTTGCCCGAAGCAAGGGCCATTGTGCAAGATCAAAAAATTGCGATTGGCTTTTTGGTGAAAAACGGACCGAGCGCAACGCTTTCGATTGACCACGGAAAGGCGGAAATGACGCGCGGTGCGACGAAATGCGGCATTAAGCTGTATTTTTCCTCCCCGAAAAAATTCAATGCCATGATCGACGGTACGGGAACGCCGCTTCCCATCAGCGGATTTTGGCATCTCGGCTTTTTGCTGGGCGGCTTTACCAAGCTGACCGATCTGTTGTCGGAGTATTTGCGCCCGACACCGGAAAAGCTCCGGGATCCCGTTTTCTTTGAACGGTCTACGGTTTTGATGCTCCACGTGATTGCGGGGGCGGTTGCCGAAATCGGAAATGAGGATTCTGTCGGTCGTTTTTCGGCATCGAATATCGTGGACGGTACCGTTCGTTTTTGCATCGGAGATTCTTACGCTGTGGGGGTACGAGCCGAAAACCATCGGTTGACCGCGTTGCATTGTGACCCCGGTGAGGGCTTTTCGGAAATGCAGTTTGCCGATCTCAGGGTCGCGCGCGATTTGTTTGACGGCAACATCAATGCCGTTGCCGCAGTAGGCACGGGACACGTCCGTATTGCGGGAATGATCTCTCAGGTGGATAACGTCAACCGAATTTTGGATCGCGTGTCCTTATATCTTGCGTAAGGGAGGGAAGCACAGATGCATAAGATCAATGAGTATACCAAAAGCCGCGAGGCTTTTGCCAGAGCGACAAGGGTGATTCCCTCGGGTATTTACGGACATCAAGGTCCTGCGGAGGGGTGCTACGTTCCCATTGAAGCCTTTCCGTTGTTTTCTTCCAAGGCGGCGGGAAGCTATCTTTGGGATCTGGACGGGAACCGCTTTATCGACTACATGTGCGCGTACGGTCCCAATATTTTGGGCTATCACGACCCCGACGTAGACGCTGCGGCGGCAAAGCAACGCGCCATTTCGGACTGTACCACGCTTCCGAGTACCCTGATGATCGATTTTGCCGATTTGTTGGTGGAAACCGTGAACACTGCCGATTGGGCATTCTTCGCCAAAAACGGCAATGACGTGACAACGCTTGCCGTAATGACCGCACGTGCCTATACGCACCGCAAGAAGATCGTTTTCTTTAAGGGCTATTACCACGGTGTTGCTCCCTGGACGCAAAAGATCGATTACGCGGGGGTGATTGAAGAGGACGTGATGCACAATCTTTACGTCGAGTGGAACAATTTTGAACAGCTGCAGGACGTCTTTGAACGCTACCGTGGAGAGATCGCTGCGGTGATCGGGCAGCCTTACATGCACGGGAACTTTATGGACAACCAAATGCCTGCGGACGGCTTTTGGCAAAAGGTTCGCAAGCTGTGTACCGACGAGGGGAGCGTTTTGATCGTTGACGACGTGCGCGCGGGCTTCCGTTTGGATCTTGCGGGCTCGGATCATTATTTCGGCTTTGAAGCCGACCTCATCTGTTTTTGCAAGGCTCTTGCGAACGGCTATAACGTCAGTGCGTTGTGCGGCAAGGATTTTCTCAAAAATGCGGTGTCGTCGATGAGCTATACGGGGTCCTATTGGCTCTCTGCCGTTCCTTTTGCCGCAGGTATTGCCTGCATTGAAAAAATGAAGCGCATTGATTGTCCCAAATTGCTGAACGAAAAGGGAACCGCGCTGAAAAACGGACTTTTGGAGGCGGCAAAATCGTACGGCTTTGATCTGCACGTATCGGGTGCGCCGTCGCTCTTCTATTTGCGCATTGCCGACGATCCCTCCTTAAAGCTTCATCAGGAGTGGATTGCCGAATGTGTCAAGCGCGGTGTTTTCTTTACCAACCACCACAATCACTTTATCAATGCCGCACTGTCCGATGAGGACATCAAGGAAACCGTAGAGATTGCCGCGGAGGCATTCGAGGTGATCCGCGCGCGGCATCCGCAATAAGGAGGAACGACCATGAAATATTTGTTGATTTTTTATGCCGTGATGAGTGCGGTGGCTTTGATTGCGTACACCGTTGATAAGATTAAGGCGAAAAGACGCGCGTGGAGAGTGCCCGAGGCGACTCTTTTGGGAATGGGCTTTTTGGGCGGCTCGGTGGGTGCCTTGCTGGGGATGTTTTTGATTCGTCACAAGACCAAGCATTGGTATTTTTGGACGGTCAATTTCTTAGGGCTTGCATGGCAGGCTGCCGCCGCGTATTTCCTTTACACGAAATAAAGACGTTTTTCGATGATTTTGCCCCCGTGTCAATCTGACACGGGGGCAATTCCTGTGAAGTAAGAAAATCTTACTTTTTTAAATCCATAATTTCTTTTTTCTTTTCTTGATATTCTTCCTCGGTGATGATTCCGTCGTCTAACAGTTTTTTGTAACGGTAAAGCATATCGAGGTCGTCGGTGGGCTGTTCTTTTTCTTTTTTGCCAAGTTCCTTTTTCTCTTGTTTGGCGCCTTTCGCATTTTTAAACTGAAAAAAGTCAAGTTCTTCACCGCCAAACAGATAACCAATCGCTTGGAGGTCGGTTTCAAAGCTCGGTAAAAAGTTGTTTTTCAAGCGCTCGCCTTTCGAAACTACCAAATAGTCATTCTGCCAAATGCGTGATACAATCGAGAAAACGATCAGATAAGAAACAATGATAACAACAATCGGAATCACATTTACATAATTGAAAAAGACCTCGAAATTCTTTTCGCATTCAATGTACGCATCATATGTAAACAGGACTGTTCCACCCAAGATGGCGCTCCAAACGACAGAATGAATCAAAGAGAAAAACAACGGAAGCTCCGAATACAGAAAGCGAGCATACTCCATATTTTTTCCTTCTTGTGTGAATTTGTTTTCCGATTGTTTCTTGGCGGACATTCTTCCAAAACACAGGCTGAGTCTGATAATCGTAAAGCTCAACACGAAAAAAACAATGGGGCGTTTGAAATCCTTAAATATATCAAGAATTTCCAGAAACGGAGAAACGCTATGACTGAATAGAACAACATCTCCAAGTTTTAGTCTTTCAATCAAAGAAGGAATAAACAAGATAATGATAGAAACAACCAGCTTGATATACGCAACCAATCTTGCGATTGCATATTTTTTGGGGGATAAAACGGAATCGGTACTCATTTTTTTACCTCACTTTCATTTTTTGTTATTATATCACATGCTCTTTTTGTTGTCAATATATTTTAGATATATTTATATTCAAAAATAAATATATAAAGGAGGCAGAGAAACAGATATAATATATTTAGAGGTGATTGAAATGTCAGATCAAACGATCAAAATTCGCAAAAAGGGAGATGACGGCTATAAGGTTATTTCCATGCGGATCAAAGACGGAACGCTGCAAAAGCTGGACGAGTTGTCACAAAAAAGCAACCGTTCCCGTAATGAAATTCTCAATATTATTTTAGAAAATGCCATCGATCACGTTGAAATCAATTGATAAAAGCAACCGCCCGTGCCGAAATTGACACGGGCGGTTGCTTTTACTGTTTACCGAAATTCGGTTTTTGCGTCTTCTTGGTAGACGTGTGTGCGGAGGATGGTATAGCGTTCGTTGGTAGGGTCATCCGAAAGAATACCAAGGTGCTCCTTTGCCGCTTTGATGAGCAGCTCGGGGTTGAGATGCTCACTGCTGCCTGCCGCTAAAATTGCGGAAATGCGGATTTCTCCTTTGCGCTCGGGATTGAAAACCGTTTTGATGCTGTGGATCAAGGGAACAATGTCGATTTCCTTGTCGCCCGACTTGGTCTTTTTGGTCATCAGCAACGGTGCCGTTGTGTAAAGGGCTTGCAGCTGCTCTGCCACGTCGGCATTCAGCGTGGGAGCGTGCAGGTGGATCTCGTATTTCGCCCAGGCAATATCCTGAAATTTCGAGGTCGGCTCATAAGCCTCCAGGATCTGCATTTCTGCGGTCAGCTCGCGATTGAGCTGATTCTTCACAGCCGCCGGCGGGATATCACGCTCCACGCGCAGGTCGATAAACTCGCATTCGCTTTCGGTTCCCACCGAAAGCGGTAGACCGAAAATGACCTTTGCGTGCGGATTGAAGCCCTTGGTATACCACATGGGGATCTTTGCACGAACCAAAACGCGCGCGATTGTGCGTTGCAGATCGAGATGGGAGATGTATTGCAGATCGCCTACCTTGCGGAATTTGATACGCACCGTTTTGGGCGTTTCCAGCATGGGATAGTCCGAAGCGGAAGCAAGCGGCATGCTTTCTATCGGCTCGTTTTTTGCTTGCTGACAGCCCGGGCAAACGGCACGGACACCGCCAAGCTTGTTGGCACCGCATCCGCTGCAGGCTTCGCGGCAGTTGGGTGTGGTTGCCGCTTCGTAGGCTTTTTTGCGCTCACGCAGGAAAAATTCCTTGCTTACACCGCAATCGATGATATCCCACGGCAAAACCTCGTCCAAGCCGAAAGCACGGTTGGCATAAAAGGCGGGGTCGATGCCGGTGCGTGCGAAAACGTCCATCCACTTGTCGTAATCAAAGTATTCGTCCCATGCATCAAAGCAAAAGCCCTCGCGGCATGCCAATTCCAGTGCGTCGGCAAGCTTACGGTCACCGCGAGCCAGTACCGCCTCAATGCGCGAAACCTTTGCATCGTGATGCTGATAACGCACGTGGCGGTTGGTGATTTTGGTTTTGAGGTATTCCTGCTTTTCGGCAAGCATTTCCATGGTGTCCTGCGCCTCCCATTGGAAGGCGGTAAAGGGCTTGGGGATAAAGCAGGAAACGCTGACGGTGACCTGAACCTGACGCGAACGGTTGCGGTTGGGGTTTTGGTAATATGCCTCGGCAACGCGGTCTGCCAGGGCGGCAATGCCGTCGAGATCCTCAAGCGTTTCGGTGGGCAAGCCGTTCATAAAGTACAGCTTGACCGCGTTTTTCTTGGCGTCAAACGCTACCTGTACGGCTCGGAGAACGTCCTCCTCGCGGACGTTTTTGTTGATGACGTCGCGCAAACGCTGGGTACCTGCCTCGGGGGCAAAGGTTAAGGAGGAGGAGCGCACCGATTCGATTCGCTTCATCAAATCCTTGTTAAAGCTGTCTACGCGAAGAGAGGGCAGCGAAAGGCTGACCATGTTGGAGTCGGTCCAGGACAAGAGCTTATCGCAAAGCGGCTCCAGCTCGGTGTAATCGCTGATCGAGAGCGAGGAAAGCGAGATTTCCTCGTAGCCCGTGGAATCAAACAGCTTTTTTGCCTGCTCGTTGAGCACGTCGGGGCTTTTTTCGCGAACGGGGCGGTAGATCATGCCCGCCTGACAGAAGCGGCATCCGCGAATGCATCCGCGGTAGACCTCAAGCATGATACGGTCGTGTACCGTTTCGATGTAGGGCATTACCACCTTGTCGGGGAAATAGACCTTGTCCAGATCCTTGATGATCTGCTTGGTTACCTGCTTCGGGATATCGTCATAGATGGGCGTATATGCCGCAATGGTACCGTCCTCGCGGTAGGTGACGGTATACAGAGAGGGAACGTATATACCGGGGATGGTTTTTGCCGCCTCATGGAGGAAGTCTTTACGCGTATAGGTGCCGTCTTCTTTCATACCAACGTAAAGACGGACGATTGCGGGCAGCATATCCTCTCCCTCTCCGATGTTAAACAGATCGAAAAAGTCTGCAATCGGCTCGGGGTTATAAGCGCAGGGACCTCCGCCGATGATCAAGGGGGCGTTTTCCCCGCGATCCTTGGTGCGCAGCGGAATCTTTGCCAGCTCCAGCATATTCAGCACGTTGGTATAGCTCATTTCGTATTGCAGGGTAAAGCCTACGAAATCAAAGCAGGACAAGGGATCACCGCTTTCCAACGCGCAAAGAGGCAGGTCGTGCTTCCGCATTTCCTCCTGCATATCCACCCAGGGGGTGTAGACGCGCTCGCACCAGATATCGGGGTGCTGATTCAAGGCACCGTATAAAAGACGGACACCGAGGTTTGACATCCCGATCTCGTAGGTGTCGGGAAAGCAGAATGCGAATCGCGCTTTTACGTCCTTGGGATCTTTTACGATCTGACCGTATTCACCGCCCGCATATCTGCCGGGCTTGGAGATCGATTTCAAAATGGTACTGTTATTCGTAATTGACATAGATCGGTTTCCTTATTACACAAAATTCGACTTGATGAATTTTACTCGTTGAGGCGCAGACGGATCTCGTTCAGCTCTGCGTGCGTGGAAAGCACGAAGAGAAGCGTCCAGAAAGCCTGATAGATTAAAATTGCCGGAATACCCAAGGGGGCAGATGGATTGAAGACGGTTAGCGCAAAGATCCCGAGGAATCCGAGAATCGATGCGATCAGTTGGATCCGCATCCCGAAACGGCGGAGGCTGCGAACGCCCTTGACCGCGTATAGGGGATATACGACGTCGGTTTCGCCGCCCAGCACCACGACACCCGTATCGACCAGCTCGGAGGGCTTATCCTCCTCAAACCGCTTGGTTTTCATCAAGCTGACGGGATCGAGCATTTTTTCGCGGCTTTTTTGAACGAATGCGTTGTTCAACGTGGGGTTATAGGAGGAAATTGCCACGGCGGTATTTCCCTCTGCTAAATTGGAAATCAATTCCTCAAACGAGGGATTGGTTGCATATTCGATCTCAAAGCTGAGCTTGAGTACCTTATTGATTGCAAAGTACAGGATTCCAACCGAGGGCTCGAGGGTCGCTTCCTTTTCGATCTGTTCACGGGGCAGACGAATGCCGTTTTGACGCATATACTCGGCAGTTCCCAGTAAAAGATGGAATTCTCCGTCGGCAACGGCTTCGATTCCGAGGTCTTGTACGCGGAGCGCGGACAGCTCGGGCTCGGCATGCAAAGAAGGATGCTTTCTTGCAACGGTTGCCAGCGTGCCGCCAACCGTTTTGAAAAGTGCGCCTGCCAGCTGCAGATCCTTTCGATAATCGTCGCTTTCCCGCATGGCAATTTCGGTGCATTTTTGGGCATGGTAAAGGGCGGTATCCGAGAAAATAACGGTTTTTTCGCCGTCCAATTCCTGGATAGATTCTTCCCCGACGATGGTACAGCTTCTTCGTGCCAAAATACGGTTTGCTCGGCAAAGCGGGTAAAAATACGCAAAGCAAGCGGGAATCGGTGCGGTCAGCATCAGGGCGGTCATGGAAATGGAGAACACCGAAGACATACTGTGTGTACAAACCGCGCCCACAAAGCCCAAAAGCACGGCAAATGCGATCATACAAGAGGTCATGATGGCAAACGGACGCGCGGCAGACGTCATATAGTTACAGCGTCGGAAAAAGCCGAGAATCTGATTGGACTGTCCGATTTCGTAAATATTTTTGCCAAGATCGTCGTTGATGATTTTCACGATCTTTTGATTGTTCAACACCTTGATTTTCAAGGGGGTTGCCTCGGTCAGCACGGTTTTGGGAACGTCGGTTGTCAGCAATCGCAACGCGTTCAATTCGCAGTTGATTCTCAAAAAATCGCACAGAGCAATCAGCAGCAAGACCGTTGACATCAAAAAACGGAATTGCAGGACGTGCGGTGAAATGAATGCGGTTAGGACGCTATACAGAAAAACGATCGGGGCAAGCATGGCGGGAACCGAATAGGGCGTTGGTTGGAACGCGAAAAAGGATCGAAGTCCCGCATAAATCTGTTTCCACGATACCAGAAAGACGGTTGCAAGCAAGACCAAGCCGACAAGATGCACGGTTTGCTGCTTCCCCGAGAACAGGGTCTTCATTACCGATTCCGACAGAAAGGACGGCTGGTCGATGAAAAAGAGCAAGAGGGTACAAAGTGCCGTGATTGCCAGACGTGCGATGACGAAGCCTCTGTCGCGTACGTAGGCGGCAATCGCCGATTGGCGGTTGTTGTTTGCCACCGATTCCTGACCGCGGTAGCCAAAGGCGGTTCGGTAATAGGAGGCATCGGTTTGCTCGTTGGTTTGCAAGCGCTCCTTTTTCAGATTCTTAAGCAGATCGTATCCGACCTGTCGTGCAAGCTCACGCTCGTAGCCCATGCCGATCATCATTGCAACGTCATCCTCGGTCAAGCCGCTTTTCTTGGTGATCTGCTCCATTGGGGAGAGATTGTCGTCAAGCTCGCTTGCGGATTCTGACAGCGGTTTTCGCTGGAAGAGCGTGTGTTTGCGGCGCGTGGACGTCGTCTTTTTTTCATCGGCTTGTGCAGTCACCTTGGCAGGGGATTTCGCCGGTGTAGCGTTTTTTTCTACGTCGTTCGGGCGCGAGGGGGCTGCCGGTTCTTTCTTCACGCTTTTTTCTGCGATCGGCTCGGCGGGGGAGCTTGGAAGCCTTTCCGTCGTTTTTTTGGTGGATGCCTCTCTGTTTTGGAAAAGCCCCGGTGCTTTGCGCTCTTTTGTTTGCTTCGAGTTTTTTTCCGATTTCTTTATTTGTTTGGAGTCGGTATCCAAAAACTCGGGAGTAGGGGGGATAAAGGTTGTGTTATCTTTTCGTTTCATCGTTTATGAATCTGCCGAATTTCGATCCGCTTCGGCTTTTTTCTCCTTTCCGATCTCGATAGGCATCTGCTGTGCTTGCGGTTGCTTGATTTTGGGAATGGAAACGTTTTTTTCGGTAACCTTGGGACGAATAATATGCTCTGTGATTTTCTCTTGCGGAGCAACGCGCGGACGGATGACGATACGGTCTGCGGGTTGCGGTTGTACCGTTTTTTGTGCGTCTGACAAATCGCGCGGCTTTGGGACGATACGGATCGGTTGAATGTCGGAAGCCTTGGCGGTTTTTACCATCCGCATGCTTTCGGAACTGCTCGTTTGCGGTTGTAGAAGGGTTTTGTTCGATTTTCGTTCCATGGGGGCGTTCGGTATGGATTCTTGCTTGATTATCGATACTTCCTCAACGACGGGGACTTCCTCGACGACGGGAACTTCTTCAACAACGGGAACTTCTTCAACAACGGGAACTTCTTCAACAACGAGAACTTCTTCAACAACGGGAACTTCTTCAACAACGGGAACTTCTTCAACAACGGGAATTTCCTCAACGACGGGAACTTCTTCAACAACGGGAACTTCTTCAACAACGGGAACTTCTTCAACAACGGGAACTTCTTCAACAACGGGAATGTCTTCAACGACGGGAATGTCTTCAACGACGGGGACTTCTTCAACAACGGGGACTTCCTCGACGACGGGAACTTCCTCAAAGACGGGGATTTCCTCAACGACGGGGGTGGGTTCCGTTGCCGCTTCCTGTTCTGTCGGCAGGTCTTCCGAGGTGATTGGCGGTTCCTTGGGAATCGGTTTCTTCTTTTTCGGAGTAGGGGAAGGCTTGTCCTTTTTTTCGTTCCTGCAAGCTTTTTCTTTCTTTTTGGACGGAGAAGACGCTTGCGGCAACGCGGGATTCTCGTCGGGAAGACGAGAGTCGTTCTGTGCTTCGTTTGGTACCGTGGGGGAGACGGGGGATTTGTCTGTCGGCAATGGATCGGGGGACACGGTGGGTCCGGACGATTCATTGGCATAGCCACCCAGCATTTTGGCAAGCTGTTCGCGGAATTTTCGGTCATCCTCATCGGCTTTTTCCTTTTTCGTTCTCTTGGGCGGTTCCGAATATGCCGTTTGTAATTGCTTCAGCAATTCGGAAATTTCCCGATCTTGCCCGGACTCTTTTTTTGCCATTTCGTATCCTCCTTTCCTTTTTTATTCGTCGTTTTTTTATGAACGGTGCTGTTTATGTGCGACCTCTGCCAGCAAAATTGCCGCTGCCGTGGATACGTTAAAGGAGTTTACCTTTCCGTACATGGGGATCGATACCACTGCGTCGCAGGTCTTTTTAACGAGCTGGGACACGCCGTTTCCCTCACTGCCGAGAACAATGGCAACGGGCCCCGAAAGATCTGTGTCGTATACGCTGCTGCCTCCTGCCTCGGCAGCATAGGTCCATACACCTGCTTTTTTCAGTGCTTCTACCGTGGAGGCAATGTTGGAAACCTTGGCAATGGCAAGATGCTCAACAGCTCCTGCCGAGGCTTTGGTGACCAGTGGGGTCAAGCCTACGGCGCGACGCTTTGGAATAATCAAGCCGTGCGCTCCGCAACACTCGGCACAGCGGATAATGGCACCGAGGTTATAGGGGTCTGTGATGCCGTCGCAGATTACGATCAGGGGCGGCTCCCCGCGTTCCTCGGCAATGGCAAGAATATCCTCCACCGAGCAATATTCCTTTTCTGCCGCCAGCGCAATGACCCCTTGATGCGGCGCGTAGCCCGAAAGGGCATCCAGCTTGGATTTTTCCACCTCTAATACGGGAATACCGCGTTCGATTGCCTCGGCAACCAGAACGACGATCGATCCCGTGCGCTCACCGCGCTGTACCATCAGCTTGTCGATTTCGCGTCCCGAGCGCAACAGCTCACGCACGGCGTTTCTGCCGATTACGGCACCGTTTTCGTACTCACCGTGGATGGTTTCGGACGGATTGGAGGGGAATGCGGAGTTCTCCTCCTCAAACGCAGGCTTGCGCTCGAATGCACGTGCGTTGTTTCGGGGCTGTGTGACACCGCGACCTTCCGATCGACCGCGATTGCTTTTTTGGTTGCGGTTTTTGGTGTTGCTTTGAGAGGGTTTCTTTTTTGTTTCCATTGTGGGGACATCCTTTCCCGAATCCGCGCGAAAAGGGCGGATATACTGATATTATCTACATTATATCATGAAAAACGGTATTTGTACATACGGTTTTTGAAATTTCTTTTGTTGGGATTGTAAATTCGCTCGTCATTTTTTGACCGAAAGCGAAAAAGCGTGTTGTTCAAATGGGAGTTCTCTCTCCGCCACGCAAAAAAAGCACCCGATTGTAGAGAGAGGTATTCGCCTACGGCGAAGATTCGCACGCCCTGCGCCTGGCAAGCGAGCTTGCCGATCTACGGGCGGCGAATGCGAACTCTGTTTTGCTGCGCAAAAGAGTGTTCAAATGGGCGTTCTCTCTCCGCCACGCAAAAAAAGCACCCGATTG
>SVST01000007.1:97637-111618 GCA_015064155.1 Oscillospiraceae bacterium
CGCACGCCCTGCGCCTGGCAAGCGAGCTTGCCGATCTACGGGCGGCGAATGCGAACTCTGTTTTGCTGCGCAAAAGAGTGTTCAAATGGGCGTTCTCTCTCCGCCACGCAAAAAAAGCACCCGATTGTAGAGAGAGGTATTCGCCTATGGCGAAGATTCGCACGCCCTGCGCCTGGCAAGCGAGCTTGCCGATCTACGGGCGGCGAATGCGAACTCTGTTTTGCTGCGCAAAAGAGTGTTCAAATGGGCGTTCTCTCTCCGCCACGCAAAAAAAGCACCCGATTGGGTGCTTTTTTTGCGTGGCGGAGAGAGAGAGATTCGAACTCTCGGTACGGGATTACCGCACACACGATTTCCAGTCGTGCGCCTTAGACCAGCTCAGCCATCTCTCCGTGCGACTCCGATATTATAGCACAGCATTTTCTGTTTGTCAAGTGGTTTTTTCATTTTTTTGAGAAAACTTTTTGCTTTTCTGCTGTTTTTTTTGTAAGATCGGCTTCTGCTCTTGCTTTTTTTCGTCAATGCTGTTATAATGATAGCAGAACAGAGTTGCGTGATCTTTTGTTGGAAAGGGGATTTTTATGAGGCTGAAAACGAAATATGAAATCGGCTCGATTCCGCTGTCGGAGCATCCGACACCGCAAAGCGCGCGTGATACGTGGATGAATTTGAACGGAAAATGGTCTTTCTACAAGGAAAGCGCCACCGGTGAGCGTTCCTATGAGGGCGAGATTCTCGTTCCGTTCTCTCCCGAAACGCTGAACAGTGGGATTCCGTCGGATTTTGCCTTACATCCCAAGGAAAGTCTGCATTACAAGCGACGTGTCGTTTTGGACGACTCCTGCCTTTTGGGGTGTACCGTCCTGCATTTTGGTGCGGTTGACAGCTTTTGCGAGGTCTATTGGAACGGTGTTTGGGTTGGGAGTCACAGAGGCGGATTTACGTCGTTTTCCTTTGATATTTCCTCGGTTGTGCGCAAGGGCGAGAATGATTTGACCGTGATTTGCACCGACGAGGCAACGCGGAATGGCGGGGCAAGAGGGAAGCAGAGCGACAAACGCGGTGGAATTTGGTATACGCCGCAAAGCGGCATCTGGCAAACCGTTTGGATCGAGAGCATGCCCAAAAATCACATTCAAAATCTAAAAATTTTTCCTGATGCGGATCTTTGCACCGTGCGGATCTCATCTGACAGCTTTGGTGAAGCGCAAACCGCCTGCGTTTTTGACGGAGAACGGGAGATTCTTTCGGTTCGGTATCATGAGGAAGCGGTGCTTCGCTATGATTTTGAGCCTTGGACCCCCGAAAACCCAAAGCTTTATCGGTTGGTGATTACGAATCCCTCGGGAGATCTTGTGCATTCCTATTTCGGAGTGCGCTCGTTCGGCACCTGCCGTGATACAACCGGGAAGATGCGACTGACGCTGAACGGAAAGATCTACTTTTTCAACGGTGTGCTTGATCAGGGCTATTGGTCGGACGGTATGCTGACCTATCCCTCCGATGCCGCGGTTATTGACGAATTGCAGATGCTCAAGGATATGGGCTTCAACACCGTGCGCAAGCATATCAAGGTCGAGCCGATGCGCTGGTATTATCACTGTGATCGCATAGGACTTGCCGTGTGGCAGGATTTTGTCAACGGCGGCGGGGACTACAAATTTACGCACGTAGCGGCTTTTCCGTTTCTCGGATTTCATCACCGTGACAGCGATTACCGTTATTTTGCGCGAGAGGATCGGTCGGCGCGTGCGGAATACAAGGAGATGGCAGATGAAATTCTGAATCAGCTCTTTAACTGCGTCTGCATTGCCGTTTGGGTTCCCTTTAACGAAGGCTGGGGGCAATTTGACTCGGCGTATTTTACCGAGTACGTCCGAAAAAGAGATCCTTCAAGGTTGATTGATTCGGTGAGTGGTTGGCACGATCAAGGGGTGGAAAAGACCTCTATGCGAAGTTTGCATACCTACTACACGCCCTT
Organism: Oscillospiraceae bacterium; assembly: GCA_015064155.1. GTDB lineage: Bacteria > Bacillota > Clostridia > Oscillospirales > CAG-272 > UMGS1865. The sequence continues at coordinate 99,619 of SVST01000007.1, forward strand.
GCGGGTGCCAAAGGATCCGCGCCCCGTGGTGTTGAGTGAATTCGGCGGCTATTCCATGAAGGTGACGGGACACGTTTTTGACGAGCAGATAGAGTTCGGCTACAAAAAGTTCCGAAATTCGGAAAAGCTTTTGGGTGCATTGCGGGTGCTGTATTTGAAAAAGGTCCTTCCGTTGATCGAAAAAGGACTTTCTGCCTGCATTTATACTCAGGTGTCCGACGTAGAGGAGGAGATCAACGGGCTTGTTACCTACGACCGATGCGTTGTGAAAATCCCCGCCCGGGAGATGCGCGCGATCAACGAGAGCCTTATGGAAGAGGCAAAAAAAATCAGACGGGAGAAAACAAAATGAATATGAATATAACGGTACAGGATATTTTGAATCGGTGCGACCACACGCTGCTTGCGCAAACGGCTACGTGGGAGGAAATTCGCGCCTTGTGTGATGACGGGATGAAATATCACACGGCATCGGTGTGCATTCCTCCGTCCTACGTTAAGCGCGCGAAGCAGTACGTGGGTGACCGATTGCCGATCTGTACGGTGATCGGGTTTCCGAACGGCTATCAAACGACGGCAGTGAAATGCTTTGAGGCGCGCGATGCCGTTGAAAACGGTGCCGATGAAATCGACATGGTAATCAATCTCGGAGATTTGCGCGCGGGTCTTTTTGACTGCGTGCTGGAGGAAATTCGCGCGGTGAAGGCGGCTTGCGGCGATAAGCTTCTCAAGGTTATCATCGAAACCTGCCTTTTAACCGAGGAGGAAAAGATGCGGATGTGCGAGATCGTTACCCTTTCGGGTGCGGAGTATATCAAGACTTCCACGGGCTTCTCCAAGGCGGGCGCTACGCGCGAGGACGTGGCCCTGATGCGCCGCTTGGTGGGCGAGCAGGTTCTTGTCAAGGCGGCGGGCGGTATTGCCGATTTGGAGGACGCACGCGCGTTTGTAGAATTGGGTGCTGACCGTTTGGGCACCAGTCGGATCGTAAAAATCGTCAAGCAATCGGAGGAGCAGTTATGATGAAGGTACCAACACCGCATATTGCCGCAAGGGTTGGCGAAATTGCCAAAACCGTTTTGATGCCGGGGGATCCCTTGCGCGCAAAATTCATTGCAGAGAAGTATTTGAAGGATCCCGTGCTGGTAAACAACGTACGGGGTGTTCAGGGATATACGGGAACCTGGCAGGGGAAGCCGGTGACCGTGATGGCATCGGGGATGGGTCAGCCGTCGATCGGCATTTATTCCTACGAGCTGTTTATGGGATACGACGTGGATGCCATTATCCGCGTAGGCTCTTGCGGCTCGTTTTTGCCCGATTTGCACGTACGTGATATCGTAATTGCCATGGGTGCTTGTACCAACGGAAATTTTGCCGCACAGTTCCAAATGCCGGGAACCTTTGCTCCGATTGCCGATTTTGATCTGGTACGGCGCGCGGCACAGCTTTGTGATATGCGCGGAGTGAACTACCGCGTTGGAAATATTTTTTCCTCCGATATGTTCTACAATGCCGCAGGGACCGATATGGAGTGGGCAAAAATGGGAGTTCTCGGCGTAGAGATGGAGTCGGCGGCTCTTTATTGCAATGCGGCATGGTGTAAGAAAAAGGCACTGTGTATTTGCACGGTCAGCGACTCCTTTACCAACCCCGATGAGCGTTTGAGTGCCGAGGATCGCGAGCATTCGTTTACCGACATGATCGAGATTGCGCTTGGGTTGGTTTGAGATGAAAAGGGTATTTTTGATCGTCCTGGATAGCTTTGGCATCGGTGGCGCACGCGATGCCGCCGCGTTCGGTGACGAGGGAAGCGATACACTGGGAGCGATTCGCACGTCCGAATTCTTTTCCTGCCCGAATCTGACCGAGCTGGGTTTATTGAACGTTGCGGGCATTTCGGGCGGTATTTCACAGCCGAGGGGCTCCTTTGCAAGAATGCAAGAGGCTTCTATGGGAAAGGACACCACCGTCGGACACTGGGAGATTGCGGGGATCGTTTCCCCGAAAGCACTCCCTACCTATCCGAACGGTTTTCCACGGGAGGTTATTTCCGAATTTGAACGGCTCACGGGACGCGGTGTGCTTTGCAATGCGCCCTATTCCGGCACCGACGTCATTCGCGATTTCGGTGAAGAGCATCTGAAAACGGGAAAGCTGATCGTGTACACCTCAGCCGACAGCGTCTTTCAAATTGCGGCGCATGATTCCGTGGTTCCCAAGGAGGAGCTTTACCGATACTGTGAGATGGCAAGGGCTTTTCTGGTTGGAGAACACGGTGTCGGTCGCGTTATTGCGCGCCCCTTTACGGGCGAGTATCCCTTTGTACGCACTGCCGATCGGCACGATTATTCATTGGAGCCGCCCTCACGGACGATGCTGGACGTGCTGAGAGAGAATGGCTTGGATACAATTTCGGTGGGCAAAATTCATGATATTTTTGTGGGTCGCGGCATTTCGGAATCCTACCGAACCTCCAATAACGAGGAGGGGATGCAAAGGACTCTGGATTTGACCAAACGCGATTTTTGCGGCTTGTGCTTCGTCAATTTGGTTGATTTCGATATGGTGTACGGTCACCGAAACAACGTGGACGGATATGCCTCTGCCATGTCAGCGTTTGACAGCTTTTTGCAGGAGCTTCTGCCTCGGCTTGGCGGGGAAGACCTGTTGATCATCACGGCGGATCACGGCTGTGACCCGTCTACACCGTCTACCGATCATTCACGTGAGGATACGCCGCTGTTGGTGTTCGGTTCGTCGATTCGCGCGGGCATCGATTTGGGGGTGCGTTCCTCCTTTGCCGATATCGGAGCTACGGTGTTGGATTATTTTGGATTGAACGGTGGAGAGATTGCGGGAAAGAGCTTTTTGCCGCTTCTCCAAAAGGAGAATCAACATGCGTGATTTGGAGTTGATGGAGGCTGCCTTGCGCGCACGCGAAGCGGCATACGCTCCGTATTCCCGCTTTCGGGTAGGTGCTGCGCTTTTGTCCTCCGACGGAACCCTTTACACGGGATGCAACGTCGAAAATGCCTCGTATTCCCTGACGAACTGCGCCGAGCGCGTGGCTTTCGGCAAGGCTGTCAGCGAGGGGATGCGTTCGTTTTCGGCAATCGCGATTGTTGGCGGTTGCGATGATGCATCTGATTTTTCTCTTTGCGCACCGTGCGGTGCCTGCCGACAGGTGATGGCGGAGTTTTGCAATGCCGATTTTCGGATTCTGTTGGGGGATCCCTCTCATATTTCTGTCTACACCTTGGCGGAGTTATTGCCGTTTTCCTTTTCTCTTGAAAAGGATCAAGGAGGTACTTCGCTATGAGAATGTATGATCTGATTCAAAAAAAGAAACGCGGCGAGGTTCTGACCGATGCCGAGATCGCATTCTTTGTGGACGGGTACGCAGGAGGGATGATTCCCGATTATCAGGCATCGGCTCTTTGTATGGCAATTTGGTTTCGCGGCATGACGGCGGCAGAAACCACTGCTTTGACGCTTGCCATGCGCGACTCGGGCAAGGTCTTGTGCTTTGACGGCATCGACGGAGTCCGTGTGGATAAGCACTCCACGGGCGGTGTGGGAGATAAGACCAGCCTGATCGTTGCACCGATTGTTGCCTCGCTTGGTCTTAAGGTTGCCAAAATGAGTGGCAGAGGCTTGGGACATACGGGAGGAACGGTGGATAAGCTGGAGTCCTTTACGGGCTTTCGCACCGAGCTTTCACTGTCCGAGTTTGAACGGATCGTCAACGAGCATGGATTGGCGATTGTTGGGCAGAGTGGGGAATTGGCACCTGCCGACAAGCTGCTTTATGCCTTGCGGGACGTCACTGCGACGGTGGACAGTATGCCCTTGATCGCATCCAGTATCATGAGCAAAAAGCTGGCGGCAGACGACGATTGCATCGTGCTTGACGTAAAATGCGGTAGCGGTGCTTTCATGAAAACGGTGGACGAGAGCATTGAATTGGCAGAGATGATGGTAGAGATCGGAAAACGGGCGGGGAAACGCATGGCGGCAATGGTGACCGATATGGATTCTCCGTTAGGACTTACCATCGGAAATGCCTTGGAGGTGGAGGAAGCCATCGAAACGCTTCGGGGAAACGGACCGTCGGACTTGACCGAGCTTTGTACGGCTCTTGCCGTTCAAATGCTGGTGCTGGCGGAAAAAGGAGATGCCGCATTTTGCGCATCCGAGGTGGCCCGTGTGATTCAATCGGGCGAGGCATTGGAGCGTCTGGCGCGAATGGTAGCGGCACAGGGAGGCGACCGCGCAATGGTGGATGACCCGAAAAGGCTTCCGCACGCGCAAGAGTTGTGCGTAGTAACGGCTCCATGCTCGGGGTATATTGCCTCTGTGGATGCCGAGGGCTACGGGATTGCGGCACTTTTGCTGGGTGCCGGGCGCAACACCAAGGAGGACGTGATCGATATGACGGCGGGCATCCGTCTTCATGCCAAGACCGGTGACTATGTGGCGGCGGGAGAGCCGATTGCAACGCTGTATTCAGCGGATGCTACCCGATTCGGGGTGGCTAAGGAGAAGCTTCTCGAATCAACCGTATTTGGGGCTTCTGCTCCCGAAAAGCGACCTTTGATCCTGAAAATCATCCAGTAAACCGATATTTTTAAAAAGAGAATTATTCTTCTTCCAAAAAGTGACCGAAAAGAAGCAAAAAAGAACCGCCGTGCGATTGCACAGCGGTTCTTCTGTTATCACAGACAGATACGAATTGGGTTGAAATTATTTAACTTCAACAGTTGCGCCTGCTTCGGTAAGAGCAGCCTTAATCTTTTCAGCCTCGTCCTTGGAAACGCCTTCCTTAACGGTCTTGGGAGCGCCCTCAACCAGATCCTTTGCGTCCTTCAGACCCAGACCGGTGATCTCACGAACAGCCTTGATAACGTTCAGCTTGTTAGCGCCGAAGCTTGCCAAAACTACGTCGAACTCGGTCTTCTCTTCAGCTGCGGGAGCTGCTGCGCCTGCTGCTGCAACTACACCTACGGGAGCTGCTGCGGATACGCCAAATTCTTCCTCAACTGCCTTTACGAGGTCGCTGAGCTCAAGGATAGTAAGAGATTTGATCTCTTCCAGAATGTTAGTAATCTTTTCGGATGCCATTTTCATTTACCTCCAAAATTTCAATTTTTAAAAATTTTATGTTCCGACGAATTGGGCCGTCGGTACCCGTGTGGGGAAAATCAGGATGCAAAAGCAAGTATTATGCTTCTGCGGGAGCCTCTTCTCCGCCATTTTCTTTGTCCACAACTGCCTTGATCGCGTATGCGAACTTGTACAGGGGGGACTGGATGGAGCCAAGGAGCTTCGCGATAAGCGTTTCCTTGTTCGGAATCTCTGCCAATGCGTTTACAGTATCAGCGTCGATTACCGCACCGTCCACATAGCCTGCCAAAATGTTGAAGGACTCAACCTTATCGGCATAGCTCTTCAGAACCTTTGCAGCTGCAACGGGGTCGTTTTCGCTGATTGCGATTGCAGTCATACCGTTGAGGTACTGCTTAAGATCACCGTAGCCAACCATGTCGCAAGCTCTGCCGGTCATGGTGTTCTTCATAACCACGTACTTAACGCCTGCTTCGCGGAGTGCCTTACGCATTGCGGTATCGTTTTCAACAGTGATACCCTGGTAGTTTACAACTACACCTGCTACGGAATTCTTCAGCTGTTCTGCAAGGTCAGCAACAATCTGCTGCTTCTGAACGAGAATAGAATTGCTGGGCATTTCGTTTTACCTCCCATTAGATTTGAGCAAATAAAAAAATCTTTCTTTCCGGCGCGCAGATATGCCGATAAAGAAAGATTGCTCACAAAAGCGATTCAAAATTTCTCCTCGGCAGGAAAGCTTGCGCTTTTACCGGAACCTGCTGTCTTTGGATAACGGGATAGATTATACCACGCTTTCTTTGATTTGTCAATAGTTTTTTTGAAAAAAGTTTCAATATATTTTTTTGTTAGATTTTTTTTGCTTGATTTTGACTTTTTGCGTGTAAAAAACAAATAAAAAATAAAAAAAGATGAAAAAAGTTCAAAAAGGGCTTGCTTATTTTGCTTTTCTATGCTAAAATATACCTATTATAAAAAGAAAGTGAGGACTTTGCTTTGAACTGGGAATTATTTGTTTTGATTCTCTACTTTGTTGCGATGCTCGGAATCGGTGTGTTCTTCTTCTTCCGTTCCAAGAGCGTTTCCGACAAAGACTATTTCTTGGGCGGTAAATCCATGGGACCTTGGGTTACCGCAATGAGTGCGCAAGCTTCTGATATGAGTGCTTGGCTGCTCATGGGCTTGCCGGGTAGCATCTTGGCGTTTGGTTTGGGTCAGGTTTGGATCGGTATCGGTCTTGCGATTGGTACGGCACTGAACTGGATCTTGGTTGCGCGCAGATTGCGCCGCTTCTCGGAGGCTGCCGACGATGCGATTACGTTGCCGCAATATCTTTCCAATCGTTTTAAAACAAAGAGTAAGGCGTTGCAAGTAACCTGTGCGATTGTATTTTTGGTATGCTTTACCTTGTACGTTGCATCTGCATTTGTTGCGGGAACGGGCGTGTTTACGTCTCTGTTTGACATCAAAGACAATGTAGCGATGCTGATCTTTGCAGCGATTTTGATTGTGTATACCTTCTTGGGTGGCTTTAAGGCGGTTTGTTGGACCGACTTCTTCCAGGGCCTTTTGATGCTCGGTGCAGTGCTTGCTGTTCCGATCATTATTGTGGCAACCAAGGATCTTGATACCTCTGTTCTGAACAATACCGTTACATCTGCGAAGGGAACTGAGTTTAACTTTGTGGGCAGTGTTTTTGGAGCTCCTGCAAATGAAATTGCCAACGGCTTGGCTTGGGGCTTGGGTTATTTCGGTATGCCTCATATCTTGGTTCGCTTTATGGCGATTAAGAAGCCTTCTATGGTAAAAAAATCTGCGATTGTTGCGATTACGTGGGTTGTTTTGGCACTTGCAGCGGTTGTTTTGATTGCGGTCTTTGGCAGAATGCTGATTGGCGAAGCATTGTTGGTTGGTGAAAATCAGAGCCTTGTATTTGTTGCGTTTGCAAGAGATCTTTTCCCTGCGGCAATTGCAGGTGTGTTGCTCTCGGCAATTATTGCGGCATCGATGTCCACGGCGGACAGCCAGCTTTTGGTTGCATCCTCGTCGTTCACTTCCGATATCTACAAGCCCTTGATTCGCAAAAAAGCATCCGACAAGGAAACCTTGTGGGTTGGTCGTGTGGTTGTTTTGGTAATTGCGGTGATTGCTTACTTCATTGCGAGCAGCAAGGGTAAGGGTGCTCAGACCATTATGAATCTGGTTGAAAATGCTTGGGCAGGTTTTGGTTCTGCGTTTGGTTCTGTTGTAATCCTATCTTTGTTCTGGCGTCGGTTTACCTACAAGGGTGCGCTTGCCGGCGTTATTGCAGGTGCTTTGACCGATGTGCTTTGGTTGATTTTCCTTTCCGGACCTACCGGTATCTACGAGTTGATTCCCGGCTTTGCGGTTAGTATGCTGGCGGCTGTTGTTGTGACACTCTTGGATAAGGCTCCCTCTAAGGAGATCACTGATATTTACGACAAGGCAACTGCGCCTTCTGAAGACGACTGATTTAAATGAAATGAAGAAACTCCCGACGAAGTGATCTGCTTTGTCGGGAGTTTTGCTTTTATTTTGATTGGAAGATTTTACGGTTCATCCTTGTTGTTTTCTAACACACGCATAGCGCCTCTAACCAAGCGTTCGCGAAGCCAAACCGGTTCGATCAAACGAAAATCGGTGTCGAGTGAGAGTAAAAGACCGATGAACTTTTCAATGCTGTGGAACTCGCAAACATAGCGGTTTTTGGATTGCTTTGCAATAATATAATTGGTAAGCTCAAGGGCTGTCAGCTTGTTTTTGATCTCAATGGTTGCGGTGTAGGGAATCTGCATCTGAATGATGGATTCTCCGGCTGCAAGATCGCGGGAATCAGCATTGAAAATTTCGGGCATGTAGAGATCGTCGTTGTCGGAGCTGAGCAGTACGGGCAACACGTAAGGCTTTGTGTAATAAAAGCCCTTTTTGTTTTTGTCGTATGCTACGGGAGCCCCCAGCTTGTTGCGCAGATGGTCCATGTCGCGCTGTGCCTGGCGGTGCGAGATTCCGAAACGCTCTGCCAACCGTTGGGCGTTCGGATAGCTATTCATGGTCATTTTTTTATGCAACCATTGGATTCGTGTGTTTGCGTTCATGTCGGATCCTTTCAAATCTCATCGTTGGAGTCTTGAGGGGAGTTGTCGGATTGTTCGGTTGACTCGGTGTCGGGGGTGGATTCCTCGGGAATCGGGTCACGGGAGAGCAATTTTTTGATGCGGGAAAGTACCGTAACCGAAATGCTCAAAATCAAAATTGCCGCCGGAAGATAGTCGTATTGAGGCAATCTGCCGAGGATCATGGCTTGGGGGATCGAAAGCGTTGCCAGTGATCCGACCGAAACGGTTGCGCATCCCAATATCAAAAACAGACGCGGCTTGGGGATACCCAATAAAAAGCGAAGCTCTGCGGTATAGTACAGCATTGAAAGGAGAAGACCCATTTGGACGAAGAGCTTTAAAGGGGCGTTCATTTCGACCGAGAGGTCAAAGTAAAAATGAATGTTCAACAACAGACAGGTGAGTACGGTGCAAAGCCCAAAGGCTGCCGTGACGGTTTTTTTCTTTTTCGTATAATCGGGCTGTCCCGACAAAACCGAATAGACCATAGAGGAAAATGCGGTGATGATAACGAGAACGGTGATGATCGGCGAGGGATTGCAAGGATAGCGAATTGCGGTGGGGATGATCAAACCGAATCCGATTGCGGCAAGCGAGGGAAGTCGGTTGGAACGGAAGGGGGTATCGGAAAGCTCCTCTGTCGAAACCGAGAGTGCGGCTGCGATTCCGACGATCAGGCTGCATCCTGCGGTGATCAGCGAGAGCACGTGGATCGGAGCAAATTTTTCAAAATAGTTTTTGGTTTCATCGTAGTCGGTGATAACGGCACCTGCGGATAGAATTGCGGCAAGAATTGCCAATGCAAACCAAACGCAGAAAAGAATGACGACTGTCTTTTTTTTCTTCATATAAACATCCTTTCGGGTAACAAAGACGGTTTAAGGCTTTTTTGTGTTCTTTTTATTATACTACAAAAATATGAATAGAATATGACGGTTTGAAATCTTCCGAAAAAAGAATCACACGGAAGCGTGTGGTAGATGGTTTGGCGGATTTCACAAGGAAAGAGGAGAAGAGAGTACCAAAGATGCGAGAAAGAAAGGTGAAATGGGACTAAAGTGGTGATTTTTTGTATAGATACAACAAAAAGGAGTGTTCAATTCTTTTTATAATCTACAAATCGAACACAAAAAAATACTTGCAATTTTGTTCCAAATCTGTTATAATATATAGGCTTGATATGCGATGAAGCGAAAGGTTGCTCTTGGGGGACGCCTTGAGAGGGAATTTTCGTGGAGTATGTCCGTTGAACCGGGCGAATGGTGTTTACCGAAGCTTAAACGATACAAACGTGTGTCGGAGCTGCTATGCGGCTTTGCGGATTGGAATGCCCCGGAATTTGTTCCGGACGGCTCTCGTGCGAGAACCGTGTGGAACAAACTCCGAGTTTTTTCAGGACAGCGAAGAAACGCACGGCACAGTGTTGTAGGTGATGCCGCCCTTGCAAAAACGCGGCCTGCGGACGAATCCTTCCTTTTATTATATAGGGTCGCCGCAGCAAGCGAAATCTGATAAGGAGGCAAAAACAATGGCAGTAAAAGAGAAGATCAGAGTAAGACTGAAGAGCTACGACCACGTTCTGATTGATACCGCAGCAAAGAAGATTGTTGAGGTTGCAACCAGAAACGGTGCCGAGGTTTCCGGTCCTATTCCGCTTCCTACTGAGAAGGAGATCATCACGATCCTCCGCGCAGTGCACAAGTACAAGGATAGCCGTGAACAGTTCGAGTACCGCACGCACAAGAGATTGATCGATATCATGAAGCCCTCTCAGAAGGTTGTTGACGCACTGATGAGCGTCGAGCTCCCCGCCGGTGTTGAGATCGAGGTTAAAATCTAATATCAAGCAACCGCGAGAAAACATAGGCAAAACAAAGACAACAGCCGAGTTGTTAACCGAAAGGTTGAAAACGATCGGTAACTTTGTAAATCATGTTGGCATTCGTGTCAACCAATAATTTACAGGAGGAAAACAAAAATGAAAAAGGCTATTATCGGTAAGAAAATCGGTATGACTCAGATTTTTGACGAAATCGGAAACGTCATCCCCGTAACCGTTATCGAAGCAGGCCCGTGCGTAGTCGCACAGAAGAAGACCGTTGAAAAAGACGGTTACGAAGCTCTCCAGCTCGGTTTTGCCGAGGTGAAGGAGAAGCACCTGACCAAAGCTGAAAAGGGTCATTTTGACGCAGCAAACGTTCCCATGAAGAAGCACCTCAAGGAATTCCGCCTTGATGATTGCTCCGCAAACGTAGGCGACTTCATCACCGTCGATACCTTCGCCGCAGGCGACAAGGTCGATGTAACCGGTATGACGAAGGGCCGCGGATACACCGGTGCTATCAAGCGTTGGAATCTGCACAAGCTTCAGGCAACGCACGGCGTTGGTCCGATCCACCGTCAGTCCGGATCCATGGGCGTTATCGACCCCGCAAGAATCTTCAAGAACAAGAAGATGGCTGGTCAGTACGGTAACGAGCAGGTTACCATCCAGAACCTGACGATCGTAAAGATCGACAGCGAGAAGAATTTGATCGCAATCAAGGGCGCCATCCCCGGCGCGAAGAACGGAATCGTATTCATTCGTGATTCCGTGAAAGCATAAGCGGAAGGAGGAAAACAACAATGCCAGTCGTAAAAATCGTTAATATGTCCGGCAAAGAAGTCGGCGAACTCACTCTCAGCGAAAAGCTGTTCGGTGCAGATGTAAACGGCGCTGTTCTCCATGCCGCAGTCAGAACTTATCTGATGAATCAAAGACAGGGCACACAGTCCACTCTTACCCGTACCGAGGTTTCCGGCGGCGGTAAGAAACCCTGGAGACAAAAGGGCACCGGTCGCGCTCGTCAGGGCTCTACCCGCGCTCCTCAGTGGACGCACGGCGGAGTTGCTCTCGGTCCGAAGCCCAGAGATTACCGTCTTGCTATGAACAAGAAGACCCGTCAGGTTGCTCTGTTCAGCGCTCTTTCCGATAAGGTTGCAAACGGCAACTTGGTTATCGTTGATAAGATCGCAATCGAGGGCGGCAAGCCTTCTACCAAGGTTATGGCAGGTATGTTCAAGACCCTCGGTTTTGAAACCACCTACACCAAGACCTATAAGACCATCACCGTTGAGGACGGTCAGCCCGTATACGGCACCGCTACCAAGGAGGCTGTAAAGGCACAGAAGACCCTGGTTGTTCTGGATAGCCTTGATGCAAACGTAATCAAGAGCTGCAACAACATTCCCGTTGCAAAGACCACCCAGTTCAATACTCTGAGCGTTTACGACATTCTCAACGCAGAGAAGTTGGTTATGACTGCTGATGCAGTTAAGAAACTCGAGGAGGTGTACGCATAATGAAAACGGCTCATGACATCATCATCAGACCTGTAATTACCGAGGCTGCGATGGATTTGATGGCTAACAAGACCTACGTTTTCGAGGTTCGCAAGGACGCTACGAAGCCGGAGATCGCAAAGGCTATTGAGGAAGTTTTCCAGGCAAACAAGGTAAAGGTTGCAAGCGTACGCACCATCAACATGAAGAAGAAGCCCAAAAGACTCGGTGTACACTTCGGTTACACATCCGAATGGAAAAAGGCAATCGTAACTCTGGCTGCCGATTCCGGTGAGATCGAGTTCTTCGAAGGCCTTAACTAAGAGTAGGAGGTTACGAGAATGCCTACAGTTAAGTATAAACCGACGACCCCGGCCAGAAGAAACATGTCTGTTCCTTCTTTCGAGGAGATTAC
>SVST01000023.1 GCA_015064155.1 Oscillospiraceae bacterium
TCTTTTGCATATTGTTCTATGTGTCGATATTCTCTTGGCATAAAAAATCCTCCTATGGTAGATATATTTCTATTCTACCATAGGAGGGCGTTTTTTTCAATTGTCCGTTTTTAACGGACTTGTGCACTTGTGCGGACGGGGCATTTTTTTGTTTTTTCGAAGCTTTTTAAAAGATTCCCGCGGCTTTCAGGATGGTTGCGGAAAGGAAGATGGTGACAGCCGAGAGGAGCGTCGTCCAAACCACCAGCTGCCCTGCAAGCGCGCTGTCTGCTCCCATTTCCTGCGCCATGGGGACGCTGGAAACCGCGATCGGGGTGGCAAAGGCTGCAACGAATGCCGCAAAGTGTGCACCGTTAAAGCATCCCAAAAGATAGGCAATGCCAAGACCGACCACGGGAACGATCACGGCTCGCGTTGCCACACCGAAGAGCAGCTGCTTTTTCAGTGACGCAATGGCGGAAAACTCAAACTGTGCGCCAAGCACCACCAGTGACAACGGTGTTGCGATGGATGACAACGAGTTGAGCGTCTTGTATAAAAACGTGACGTCGGATAGGCGGAAGGAAAGGTCGCAACGGACAAAAATTGCGCGCACGAGAAGCGCAACGCCGCCAAGTGCAATGGCTTGGATCAGCGGATTCTTCACAATCCCCATCAAAAGCTTTGAAAAATCGATGTGCTTGTCTTCCTTTTTCGAAAAAACGGTCAGACAGATCACCGCTAAAATATTGTAAAGCGGAATCAAAAATGCCGATAGCAGGGTGGCGATCATGCTTCCGTCGCTGCCGAACAGTGCGGTTGCCAAGGGGATGCCGACGAGGGCAAAGTTTGAACGAAAGGTTGCCTGGATCAAGACACCGCGTTGACCGTCCTCTTTCGTAATCAGGCTTGTAACGGGAATCGAAATCAAGAACAAAATTCCGGTGATCCCGAGTGTATACCAAACGTAGGTCAGATCGATGGAGGTTGGCTTTTCAATTTTATAAATGTTCAAGAACAGCATAACCGGTAAGAATACCCGAAAAACCAAACGGTTCATTCCCGCGGCAAGCTCCTTGGAGCATAGACCCAGCCGTTTGCAGAGATATCCTGCAACCGCCATCAAAATCAAGGGGAATACCGCGTTGGTGCTAAATACAAGATGTGACATGCTTCGGCTCCTTTGTGTGCGTAAGATACTTTAGTATATCACAGAAGACCTGAAATGTCAATTCCGTGCCGTATGCAGGCGCACGGTTTTGCGAGAAAATAAAAAAAGCTCTTGACAATTCTTTCGTTCATGGGTATAATGTGTATACTTGGAGGCATTTCAATACGGAATGAAGGGAAGAAATTTATGACCGAAGCTTGTGTTGCTACGCAAGGAATGACCTTTGAAAAGGCAACCGAAATTGTGAATTTTGTGTTGAACGTGGGAGAGCATTTGCAGATCAACGGCGGAGAAATTTCTCGCGTTGAGGATACCATTCAACGGATTTGTACGGCATATGGAGCCGTTCGTACCGACGTTTTTTCGATTACGTCGGCTACCTTTGTGACCGCCATTTGGGAAGGCGGGATCGTCGTCACGCAGAGCCGAAGAGTTGGCGGTGTTGCGAAAAACACCTACCGTCTTGAGGCAATCAACGCGCTTTCGCGTGAAATCTGCCAAACCCCTATCCCGATTGAGGAAGCACGTAAAAAGCTGGACGTTGCATTGAAGCAGGGCAAGGGCTCGAAAAAGAGATTTTTGATTGGATCCTTGCTTGCCACCACGTCCTACGCCGCCTTTTTCGGCGGAGATTGGAAGGACGTTTTTGTGACCTTTGCCGTTACCTTTGTAATCGTGGCTTGTCAGCTTGCCAGCGATTACCTTGGCGGAAATCGCGTTTTGGCAAATATTCTATGTTGCTTTTTTGCGGGTCTTTTCGCAACGCTTCTGGGGCGGTGGTGCGGTTCGTCCTTGACAATGGTCATGTCGGGCTGTATCATGGTGCTGATCCCGGGTATTTCTTTGACCAGCGCAATCGAAAATTTGATTCTCGGTGATACGCTTTCGGGTCTTATGGGAACGATGGAGGCACTGCTCACCGCGGTGGCTCTTGCGGGTGGATTTGCATTATCTCAAATGGTTTTGGGAGGGCTTGCGGTATGACACCTGAGTTGATACAGATTTTGACCTCCTTTACGGGTTCGGTTGGCTTCTCTCTTTTGTTTGGTCTGCGAAAAAAGCAGTTGCCGGTAGCGGCAACGGGAGCTGCGCTTACGTGGTGCGTTTATTTGATCGTCGATTATTTCGGCGGAGGATTGTTTTTGGCGAACATGGTTGCCGCGATTTTTGCCGAGATGTATACCGAGGTTTTCGTGCGCGTTCTGAAGATTCCGAAAACCGTCTTGACCTTTTCGGTGGTGGTGTCACTGATTCCCGGACGTGCGTTGTATCAAACCATGAATTATGCGGTCAGTTCCAATTTTTCCGGTTTTGTGCATAGTGGAATGGTTACTTTGTCGGTAGCGGCAGCGATTGCGATCGGCATTACCGTCGTTTTGGTGCTGATGCAGTTTTGGAATAAGGTGTGTAGATCCTACAAGGAAAGAAAGCTCAAAAAAGCAGAATAACATCGCTTTGTGCGGCATCGCTTGGTGACGCTTGCGCAAATGAAAAAACAGACTTGGTTGAACGGTTTCATCCAAGTCTGTTTTTCGTGTCAGGTTACTTTCCTGCGTCTTCCTCGTAAATGGTGTCCTCGGAGAGCGTTTTCAGTACCGCCGCGCTGAAATACTCAAGCGGATCTACCTGCAAGCCCTTCAGCGTCATTTCCATGTGCAGATGCGGATCCTCGGCAACCTCTAAAAGGGCAGTGTCACCAACGTATCCCAGGAGCTGTCCCTTTTGTACGGTGTTCCCAACGGCAAGTCCCTCTGCCATTGTTTTGGCAAGATTTTTATAAATGGTCATGCAATCTTCACTGTGCTTCACGGCTACGCACCAACCCATCATCGGGTCTTCCCAGATCTTTTCCACCGTGCCTGCGGCAACCGAGGATACCGGTGCATTGGCGGACGTGGCAATATCAACGCCAAGGTGTACGCGCCAGTCCTTCATGGTTTGCGAGAAAACCTGCGTATCAACGCTGTGGCTCTTGATCAGCTTGCCGGAAACGGGAAGCGCGAGTTCGGGAACGCTTTCGTCCTTGATGGTGGGCGTGTCGTTATCGGGGATTTCTTCGGTTTCCGTGGGGGCAGGGGTGACGGTTGTGCTCGGTTCGGGCAGATCGGTGACGTTATTTTTCTTGGATCGGTTGGTGGCGGCTGTGATAGCCAGTACGACGGCAAGCGACAACAGAATGACGATTGCGCTCAGATAAACGGCACGGTTGACGCGTACCTCCTTCAGCTTTTTGTAAAGTTCGGATTCCTTCCATTTTTTCCACATAGCTTTGCTCCTTTGGTGGTTTCAAATATTGCCGCTGTACGGTGGCGGTTGACCGTACAATTCATGCTGATTCTATTTTTGCCTTTCGTGGCGGCTTTATACAGCAAATCCAGAAAAAATTCAAAAAGTTCACAGGATTTTCAGACGTTCCCCCGATATTTTTATCCCTATTCATTACGTGTTCATAATTTCATGGTACAATAAACTATCTATGTAAACATTGGTTTTGCGGAATTTTGAAAACCGAAAGGAAGTATTCGTTCTATGATCAAAATCGAACATCTGGTTAAAAATTACGGTGCGCATTGTGCGGTGGATGACGTCAGCTTTGAGGTCAAAAGCGGCGAGATCGTGGGATTGTTGGGCCCCAACGGTGCCGGAAAAAGTACGACGATGAATATTTTAACGGGGTATCTGTCCTCTACCTCGGGAAAAGCCGAGATCGACGGAATCGATATTTTACGAAACCCTTTGGGGGCAAAGCGTCTGATTGGATATCTGCCCGAGCAACCGCCGCTTTATTTGGACATGACGGTCAAGGAATATCTGAATTTCAATTTCGATCTGAAAAGATGCAAGCTGGATCGCCAGCAGCATTTGGACGAGGTTTGTGAAACGGTCAAGATCAAGGACGTGTATAACAAGGTGATTCGCACGCTTTCCAAGGGATACCGTCAGAGAGTGGGCATTGCACAAGCACTCATCGGAAAACCGAAGGTGATCATTTTCGACGAACCGACGGTAGGACTTGATCCCAAGCAGATCATCGAGATCCGCAACTTGATTCGCGGCTTGGGAAAGGAGCATACGGTTATTCTCTCCACGCATATTTTGCAGGAGGTGCAAGCGGTTTGCGACCGAATCGTGATCATCAACAAGGGAAAGATCGTTGCCAACGAAAAAACCGAGAATATCTCCAACGTAGTAGCCAACAGCCGTCGCTTCAACATCAAAATTTCGGGACCTCAAAAGGACGTTTTGTCGGCATTGCGCAACTTGCAGGGCATTACCTATGCAGAGGTGCTTGCCGAGCGTGACGGAGATGCCTACACGTACATGGTTGAGAGTGAATTCGGCGTGGATATCCGTAAAAAGCTGTTTTTCATGCTTGCCGAGCGCGGTTGGCCGATTTTGGGCATGGAGGCATTGGGCATGAGCCTTGAGGATATCTTCATTACGGTGGTTGATAAATCCGAGGAATCGAAGAGCCTTTCCGACGCACAGCCCCGTACGAAGCGCCGTGTGCGCGGACAGGAACGCGGAGCCTTGGAGCGCGAGCTTGGAGAATCCTTGTTTGAAAACGCGCAGCGTCAAAGAGAAACCGACGCTCTGCATACAGAAGCTCAGGACGACGAATAAATCCATAAATCAAAGAAAGGAAATTGAATCGCTATGCTTGCCATCTATCGCAAAGAGATGCGCTCCTATTTTATCAATCCCATCGGATATATTTACCTTGGAGTCTTTTTGGTGTTCTCCGCGCTTTTGTGCTGCTACACCACCATTATATCCAGCAGCTATGATACGGCACCTTATTTCACGTATTTGATTCTGACCTTTATTATTCTGATCCCGATTTTAACGATGCGGTTGTTTGCCGAGGAGCGCAAGCTTCGTACCGAGCAGCTGCTTCTCACGGCACCCGTTACCATTACGGGTATGGTGCTTGGAAAATATTTCGCGGCACTGACGCTGTACGTTTCGGGTATTCTGATTTCCTGCATTAACTTCGTACCGCTGTATATCATCGGGCACGCAGAGAGCAACGGAAATACCTACAGCCAAACGCATATCGGTCCGATCACGGGAGAGATCGTGGGAAGCGTGATCGCAGTGATTCTGCTGGGTGCTGCCCTGATTGCCATCGGTACGCTGATTTCTGCCCTGACCGAGAACCAGCTGTCTGCGGCGGTCATCACCATCGGCGTTGTAGCGTTGATGCTTTTGTTGAATGTCTTTAATGCGCTGACCGATAAAAACGGACAACCCCTGATCGACAGCTACCCGATCCGTTTCGTGCTGAGCTGGGTTTCGATTATGGGACGCTTTGCGGCTTTCACCAACGGATTCTTTGACTATGCGGCACTTCTGTATTACGCGTCGCTTGCGTTTATTTTCCTGTTCCTGACCGTGCGCGTTTATGAAAAACGCCGTTGGGGCTGATCGAAAAAGGAGAGCCTTGCATGAAAAAACCATTTCTTCGGAATCGGAAGATCCGATACGGCAGTATAACGGTGGTTCTGACCGTTTTGATTCTTGCCGTCACCGTACTGGTAAATGCGGTGGTATCCTCGCTTGCCAATCGCTTCAGCTGGTATTCCGATATGAACAAAATCGGGTTGTTTGAAACAACCGAGGATTGTTATACGTATTTGGATACCGTGTTTTCGGAGGCGAAGGAGGAGGGAAGAGCTCCCGTGGTTGAGATCATTTTCTGTGATCTTGCCGTGAATATGGAGGAAGAGCCCACCCAATGGCAGCTTTACCAAACGGCATTGTCTATTCAGGAGCGTTTTCCAACGCAGATTCGTGTGACCTGCTATGATATCCTTTCCAACCCCACCTCGGTTCGTAAGTACGCAACCATGACCGATTACCAACCGACCGACGAGGGTGAATCGGGAAAGGAAATCCAAATTCCGATCTATACGACCTCTTTGATTGTCGTGTGCGAGGAATACGGCTATCATGAGGTTTACTCGCTTGCCGAATTTTTCTCGTTTAAGGGAAATCAGGCGGAAAATCTGTGGGGCTACAACGGTGAGCGCAAGCTTGCCGCAGGCATTCGCCATGCCATTACCCCGGATCGTCCTCTGGCTTGCTTGACCAACAACCACGGCGAGGTTTATTACGATTTTGAAATCGTAAACCTTTTGGAGGATGCCGGATACAGAGTGACCTATCTGGATCTGTACAAGTACGGAAAGATCCCCGAGGATTGCTCGCTGGTGGTGACCTATAATCCCACGTCCGATATGGTAAACGATGCGCAATCTACCGTTTCCGAAACGCAAATTTTGGAGGGGTATCTGCAGAAGCCGGGAAACAGCTATTGGCTGTTCTTGGGAAATGCTTCCCCCTTGCTTCCCAATTTTGAGTCGTTTATGGCAGAATGGGGTGTGGATTTCTCTTATCATACGTCGAATGGAAACAGTTATCGCTATATGGTGCAGGATCCCTCGAAATCCCTGACGTCGGACGGCTATACCATTTACGGTGAATCCACGAGATCCGGAAAAAGCGGCGAGCTGTTGGACGGCTTGTATCAGCACGCGATCTTTAAAAACGCAACGGCAATGAAGCCTGCGGATGGATATCTGAGTCAGGGAAACGGCAGCTACCAAAAGGGCACCCGTACCATGACGAGTCTTTATACCGGCGGTAAAAATGCTACCGCATGGGCAAACGGTAAGGCGGTTGCCGATGCAGACAACGCCATTTTGATGAGCCTGACCGAGCAAACGGTTGCAGGCGGCAGTGCTTACGTTGGCTGTGTTGCGTCGGCTGAATTTGCAACCGAAACCTATTTGCAATCTGCGGTATACGGAAATTCCGACGTTTTCTGTGCGGCAATGGAGTATCAAGGCATGGAAAATACGCCGATTGGGTTGCGAATCAAGCCCTATGAGCAGACCGAGATCAGTACGCTGACGACACGGAATATGCTGATTTGGACATTGACCTTAACGTTGCTTCCCGCTGTTGCGGTAACGACCGTTGCGATTATCGTGTTCGCAAAGCGACGTCGTGCTTAATTTGGAGAAAGGAAGACGATCTGATATGAATATGCGAAAAACATTCAGTCAAAAGACCCGTCACGGATCGATCTCGGTGGCAATTTCCGCCGCAGTGGTTTGTGCGGTGATCTTGGTGAACGTATTGGTATCTGCCCTTTGCTCCTCAAAGCTGTTTTTTATCGACTTGACGACCGAGCCTCTTTACACGTTGGAGGAAGACACCGAATTTTTGTTGGATAAAACGCTCAAAGAGGTGGACGCGAAGCGCGACCCCAAGGATCCCGTACAGGTAGATATTATTTTCTGCGCCGATCCCGACCTTTTGTGCGGAAGCGATCAGATGCGCGCCGTTTACTATACGGCATTGCAGATTGAAAAGGCGTTTCCAAAGAACGTCAAGGTATCCACGCGTGACGTTTTGGAAAATCCGTCGTCTGTGGATATGTACCGTACCAATGCCTATACCGCAATCTACCCGTCTTACGTGATCGTTGCCAGCGGAACCGAGTTCCGTGTGTATACTGCCGATGCGTTCTATATGTACTCCACAACCAATCAGACCACTCCCTCCATTTACAGCGGTGAGCGTACCTTTGTCAAGGGAATTATGGCTGTAACGCGCGTGGATGCTCCGATCTGCGCTTTGACCACCAATCACGGTGAGCCCTTTGCTACCGAGGAGGGGCGCGCGGAATACAGCGAGTTTTTGCGTGTGATTGAAAGTGCGGGATATGACGTTCAGACCTTGGATCTTGCAAAAGAAGAGATTCCCGAGAACTGCCGCTTGATCATCACGTTTGATCCCAAGAAGGATTTTGACGTCGGTGTAGAGGGCAGTCCCGAGATCGACAAGCTGAATGCGTTTTTAAATAAGTCCTATGCGTTTATGATTTTTGCCGATGCCGATACTCCTTGGATGAAAAATCTGGAGGGGTATATGGAAGAATGGGGCGTGACGTTTGATCGCTACAACCAAAAAGGCAATGCATACAAGGTTTTGGATAAAACCTCGGCACTGGCATCCGAGGACGGTGTCAATATTCTTGCACAGTATGAAACCGAGGGTGTCGGAGGTGCTTTGACGAAGGATATGCGCGAGTATTCTGCGCCCCCCAAGGTTGTGTTTGGAAATGCGTTGTCGATTTCCTATTCCGATATTTTCGAGAAGCAATACGTGTTGGCTGACGCGGAGGCGGGAACCGGTGCTTATACCTACGGTGCATCCGAGCGAAACGGCAGATACCGCAATATCTACGATTTGTTCAGGACTACCGACAACGCGTACGCCGAGGTCTATAACAAGGGCGAGCAGGTAAAGGACGATGCGGGAAACGCGCTTTACGTCAACGATGCGCCCTTCAAATTGATGACGCTTACCGAGCACGTGAGAGTGGTCAGCGAGGGTGTCGGTTATACCAACGCTACCAACTATTCGTATTTGTGTGCCGTTGGATCGGTTGATTTTGCAAGCAACGAGTCGCTCGCTTCGGGCGCATTCGGAAATGCAGACGTACTGCTGGGTGTTTTGAGAACCGTTGGTAAAGAGGTTGTTCCCGTAGGCTTGGATTTTAAGGTGCTTTATAAATCCTCCATCGATGCCAAGTATAATTCGCAAAAATCCGCGGTGGTTCAAACCGTTATTCTTACGGCAACGCCTGCCGTTGCAGTTTCGTTGGTTGGCAGCATTGTTTTGATCAAACGCAAGTACCGTAAATGATTTTGTCAGAGAAAGGGAATACGGACAAAGTTCAATGGAATTTGAAAAAACAATTGTAAATGTAATATTTGATGCAGGCAAGGGGACGGTTTCGGTTTCCTGCAGGGAAGCCACGGTTGGAGAGCCGCTGGGTGCGTTGCCGCAACCGACCCGACGCGGCTACCGCTTTACGGGATGGCTCTTGGACGGAAAACCGGTTACCGAGGAGACGATCCTTTCGGCAACTGCCGACGTCCGCTTGGTTGCAAGCTGGGAAAAGAGCAGGGAACGCAAGGGACCTTCCATGCTCCGCAAGCAAAAAATTGCCGCGGCGGTTTTGTCGGTGGTATGCGTTTTGCTGGTTGCAGTGCTTCTGCTTGTAAACGAGGTTGTTTCCTGGAAGCCGTTTAACGATTACTACGTAAGGGATGGTGTACGGTATTCCGAGCGTTACTACGTGAAGAAAACCGATGGATCTTATAAGGTCTTCGATAAGGACGGCAACCCCGTTCCCACGAACAAGCAGGGATATTTCGTGGTTGCCAGCCAAAACCAGTATCGGATCGATCAGACGACCGGTGAGATCTCCTTGTATGCGGTGGTTGATGACGGATCCTTGGATTCTACGGAGCTGCTTGGTGTCAAGGGACACGTTCTGATCTTCCCGCAGATCGAGCAGGATTCCATCTACTCGATTTCGGTTTCGGGCGGTACCTCGCCTGACGGCGGAACCAATACTCCCTACCGCTTTTATCGCGATGCGTCGGGCAACGTCCAGATTGAGGTAAACGGCAGCCTGACCTCCGCAAACGTAGCGTACGATCCCGAGCTGTTTGCAAGTCTTTGCGTCAGCAGCGGATATACCATCACCTCCAAAAAGCTGGATTTGACGAGCCCTCAATCCACCGTTCCGAAAAAAGCGGACGGCAGCGTGGATTACGGTGAGTTCGGACTTGAAAAGAAGTATGATGCCGACGGGAAGCTGATCTATGCACCTACCGTGTATACCATTCAGGATATGGCGTACAACGCGTACGGTGACTGCATTCCCGGAGCCAACTCCTATACGGTGATCGTTGGAGATAAGACGCTTCCGGAGGGCGGCTATTACGTTCGCCTGGAGGGTCGTGATTCGATCTATATCTTGGGTACGACCCTTGAGGACACCATTTTGCAGCCGATTGAATCGTTGGTAGAGCCGCGCGTGATTTATCCGATGTCGCTGTCTGCATATATGTCGGTGAAGAACTTCATTTTGAGCTACGTCGATCTGCGTGCCGAGGATATTGAGGCAGAGGTTTCCGAGGGAATGATCGTTTCTTTCTCGTACCTGGATTTGTTGGCAAGAACCAATACCATGAACCTGAGCCGTCCTTACGTGAAGCTCGAATCGGATTCGTCTTCCTGGATGGATGGATATGACATCAACGACGAGAAGATGTCCAAGATGATGGAATTGATTTCTCAGATGGAGATTCTTTCTTGCCGTCAGCTGGGTCTTGGCGATCCCGTAAATGAGGACGAACGATTCCTTGCAACGCTGGAAAAGTACAATTTGGACGGTCACGTTTGGATCATGTACCTGGATTCTCCCGAAACCGACGAAAACGGTGTGATTACGGGATATTTGGAAAACGAGGTTTGGATCAGCCCGAAAACCGAGGACAATACCTATTACGTGGCATCCTTCCTGTACGATATGATCGTTGAGGTGGATCAGTATTATCTCTCGTTTTTGGAGTGGGATCTCGACGCTTGGTACTATCCTCGCTTCTTCTCCGAAAATATCGACACCATTTCCAAGCTGAATATATCGGTTGGCGGAAAGGATTACAAGTTCACGCTGGATAATCAAGGCTCTTACTTCTTCCATGAAAATTCCGAGGGCAAGATGACGCTTTACACCAGCAAGACGGGAACGAAGCTGTGGCATCTTGGCAACGGCGTTTATGAATTCGAGGACGAATCGGGGACTCGTTATCCCGTAAAAACCTTTAATTTTTCCAAGGGCGGCGTTTACTTCCGCATCGAAGAAGAGGGAAAAGCGACCAGTTACGAAAAGTTTGCTCGGTATCGTTTGACCGTTGACCGCAACGGATGCCGCACGCTGGAATTCTTGCGTGATGACGGAAGTGTGAGAAAATACGAGCTTTCGTACCTCGGTTCTGACGGAAAAGTAAAGGAAGTCGGGGCGTATACCATTGTGTATCGCGATGCCAAAAACGTTGAGTACGCCGTGCTTGGCGAGTATTCGCTGGGGCAGGATGATACCACGCAGGACAATTACCAAATTGCATATTGGAAAGAGGTTGCCTCCAAGGATGAAAGCGGTAATACCGTGTACACGTGGGAGCGCGTGACCTTCTCGAACGTGGCAAACGGTTTGATCCTGATGGACTCCGACAAAAAGATTTACGAGATCGAATCAAGCAGCAAGAATTTGTTGGTGTATTGCGATCAGTATACCGACGGTAAGGTAGATAAAAATCTTTTGGATTACACCATCGTGCATACCGAGCCCGACGACAAGGGTGGCACGAAGACCGAAACCATTCCCGCCCTGGAAAACTTCCGTCAGCTTTACGTAAACCTTGTGACCTATTCGTTGCAGGGAACGATTGACGAAGCCGATTTCCTGGAAGAAACCGGAATGACCACCGAGGAATATATCAAAACGCACGCGTGCGACGCAAGTATTTCCTTCCGCGCCTCCGATGCTGCAAAGAATACCAATCTTTACACCGAGAGTCAAGAGCTGAAAACAAACGAGGGCGATAAGAATTTCGAGGTGCAGTATTGGAAGTCGAACAACCGTAAGGACGTGATTATTCGTTTCTACCGTTGCGACGAATATGACAAGCGGAACTACTTGATGACCATTGAAGTGGTCAAGGATATTACCAAGGTAGATCCCGCAGACCCCGAAACGGCAAATGCTGTGGCAAAATTCTACGTTTCCAAGGACGTTTTGGATTGGTTGGCGGAGGATATCGACTTGTTGCTGTCCGCACAGAAGCTCGTGGATAACGACAAGCGTGTTGATTCCTGATGTCATAAAATAGCAATAAAACAAGGGCTGCCGCTTTGTGAAGTGACAGCCCTTTCGCATTGGATCGGTTCTATTTTATATCGTGCAGATCAATCGCTCCAACGGCTCGTAGCCTTTGCCCGAGCGCTTCAGCGAAAAATCGGCGGACAGACAAGCATCCATCAATTTTTGCATCTTTTCATCGGTCGTGTTTCGCAGGCTCTTCATGTACAATCCAAGCTTGAATTCATGCATTTTGAGCAAGGAGGCAATTTCAGAGGACGGCAACCCGTCGCCCAGCATCGAGCGAACGGTTACCATGTCGCAGACCAGACGCGAAACCTCCCCCATAATGATAACGGGGTCGATGCGGTGATAGCGGTAGTCGTTCAGAATCGCAAGTGCCAGATCCTGCCGCCCGTTCATGATCGCGTTGGTAAAGGCATAGACGTCGTATTCCGGGGTAGGGGTGCAGACCAAGCGCATATCCTCGGCAGTAACGGTATCTTTTTGATGATAGCGGGCATAAAAGCTCAATTTGTCGATTTCTCCCGCTAAGACAAACATGCTGTGACCGCAATAGTCAGACATCTCGGAGCAAAGCTCGGCCGAGGCATTGACTCCGTTGTGCGCAAAATGCTTTTGCATCCACGCGGTGAGCTTCGTGCCGGTACAGCGGTCAAACTGTACGGGAGTGAGGTATTCGGCAAGGGCAGAGAGCGTGGCGGAGGGCTTGCTCGGGAGCCGCCCCGGATTGATGCAATCGGCACTGACGTGAAAGATCAAGAGGTTGTAATCGTATTCGGAAAGGTGCGCCAGTACGTCGCAAAGCTCGTCAAGCTCACCCTGGCGGATTCCGTTAAAATTGAGCCCGCGAACGACCACCAATTTTTTATCTGCCATCATAGGCATGGGCATCAGTGCGTCTAACAGCTTGTCGGGGGCAAAATCAACGGCATCCAGGAAAAACTCGTTGAAGAACGCATAGGTGGGATCGGGGCAGAGCGTTTCACGCGCCAGTTTGATTGCAAAGGTTTTCAGATAGTCCTCATCTCCGAAAAACAGATACCCCAAGCGAGGTTCTTTTTTCAGTTCCTTGCGGAAATCGGATTCCTTGAGAATCGGTTGCATGGGGATCTCCTTTCGGGTTGATTTTTTGCGGTTGTACCGAGTGGGTTGCCCCTTTATTATAACACGCTGACGGCTGTTCGTCAACCGCTTGCAGAAAAGCTTTTGCAAAAAAGTTTTCTAAAAAATCTTGAAAAGTTTTAGAAAATAATTGAAAAAGACTTGACAAAAAGAAGAAAATCAAGTATAATATAGGCTGTCATTGTGTAAAAGCGTATTTTATTGCTGAAAAAGCGAAACGCTTCCGATTTAAATCAAAGGAGGTGCAGACGATGCTCAGAACTTACCAACCTAAGAAACGCCAAAGAAAAAAGGAGCACGGCTTCAGAAAGAGAATGAAGACTGCTGACGGCAGAAATGTACTCAAGAGAAGACGCGCAAAGGGCAGAAAAAGACTGACCTACTGATTCTTTCCGCTAAGGACAAGGTTTCAGGCTCCAACATAAAAACACCGACTGCCGATGAAGCAACTGCCCTCGCTGTCGGCGTTTTTATTTGCAGGATCTTTTGCGGGAGTTCCCGCACAACAACACGATCGTATCAAAACAACGGAAGCAATGTCGCAGATCAAAGGAAGGCACCATGAAGTACACAACGCTTAAGGAACATCACCTTTATAATAAGACGTTTCAAAAGGGTGCGCGCTTTTCGGGGCGGATCCTTTCGGTGTTTGTGCTGCGTGACTACGCAGCCAAGCGTTTGGCGAAAGAAAACCCGACCAAGCAGCCCTATAACCGATTTGGTGTGGCGGTGACGAAAAAAGTGGGTGGCGCGGTGCAAAGAAGCCGTGTCAAACGCATTTTACGTGCAGGATACCGCGCACTTGAGCCTGAATTAAAAACGGGCTTTTTGGTTGTGGTCTATCCGAGAGAGGGCATTCTGCAAGCGAAATCCACCGACGTGGAGCGTGAGCTTCGCCGCGGATTTTCCAAGCTTGGGATGTTTCGGAGTGCCGACCGATGAAGTATGTGTTTATCGCGCTGATTCGCTTTTACCAAAAATTTCTGTCACCCCTTAAAAAACAA
This sequence comes from Oscillospiraceae bacterium, assembly GCA_015064155.1. Classification (GTDB taxonomy): domain Bacteria; phylum Bacillota; class Clostridia; order Oscillospirales; family CAG-272; genus UMGS1865. The sequence goes on from SVST01000023.1 coordinate 14,030, forward strand.
CCAACCTGTCGATTTGTCCCCACCTGCTCCAATTATTGCTTGACGGCGTTTCAAAAGCGCGGTTTTTTCGTCGGACTTTTTTTGTCCGTAGGAAGACTTTTGCGCTGTCAGCCGCTTTGCGCGGGAGGATGGGATCCCGTTCCGGAACGGGGATTCAATTCTCGCAAGTATCGTCCAACACCAATGACGAAATACTATTTTCCACAGGAATACGGATTTATTCGAGAGGAGCCGACGGGCGACCGTGAAAATCAGCGGTCTTGACAGAATCCAATGACTGTCCGCGGCACCGCGCGGAAGATCGAACATCGGCGGTGCAAAACCCCAAAAATAAGAAGGGAGTTAAAAAAACGACATGAACATGACAACCAAAAGACTTCTCAAACGCACGATGGCACTGACGATGGTGCTGATGCTTTTGCTGATGACTTTGATCTCTTGCGGCGGCGGTGGGGCCTCGTCCGGTTTGTCTATGCAAAACGACGTGGTCAGATTTCCCGAATACGAGCTGGAGCAGGAGCTGAACGAAGACGGCACGCCTAAGGTTGACGCCGAAGGCAATCCCGTTTACAAGGTGAAGCTTGATGCAAACGGAGCCCCTATCCAGAAAACCGATGCAGAAGGAAAGCTTGTTTGGAAGAACAAGCTCGATCAGGAAGAGCTGACACAGCTTGCCAAAATGCTGGTCGGCGCATACTCCAAGGATTATAACACCTTGATTTTGCTCGTCAGCGCGGCAAACGGCTATGCCGTTACCGATGCGGATTGCCAGTATGAAATCGAGGTTGACGAGGCAGGGAACCCCAAGCTGGACGACAACGGTGATCCGATTCTGAAATATGAGGTTGACGAAGCCGGCAATCAAAAGCTGGATGAAAACGGAAAGCCGATTCCGATTGTAAAAAAGGATGAGAACGGCAAGGTCGTACGTCAAGAGATCTCCGATGCAGGCACATGGATTTCCGCAAGCACGGAGGAGGGCAAGGCTTCCCGTTTGCAATTCGTGAAGAGCCTTTTGAGGGAGGCAAACCTGAAAGAGGGCAATAAGAACACGGTTCCGAACAACGTGATCAACCGACTGGAGCTGATGAACGAGTCCGACGTGCTGTCGATTGTAAATTGCTTCCAGGTAACCGTTAATACCCAAAACAAAGCAGGTTTCTTTGATACCCTTTTGATCGGTATCGGTAAGATCGTTGGATGGTTGACCAATACCGTATGCTTTGGCAGCTATCTTGCCGGTATTTGCGTATTTGCAATCATCGTGGAGATCGTGATGATTCCGTTTGCCATCAAGCAGCAGAAGAACTCGATCCGCCAGGCGAAGCTTCGTCCCAAGGAAATGGCGATCCGCAATAAGTACAAGGGAAGAACCGACCAGGTTACCATGCAAAAAATGAATCAGGAGATTTCAGAATTCTATCAGCGCGAGCACTTCAGCCCGGCATCGGGTTGCTTGCCGCTTCTGATTCAGCTTCCGATCATTATTGCGTTGTATAACATCGTAATTAACCCGTTGCACTACGTGATGGGTCAGTCGAACCAGGTGATTTCCGCACTGAACACCTTTGCTTCTGCCCCCACTACGGCGGGCGGCTTGGGAATGGCCCTTGCCGGCAGATCCAGCTCAATTTCGCTTTTGTCGAAGTTTAACGAAATGAACCTGGACGGCTTGAAGGACTTCGCGCTGTTCTCCAACGGCGATGCCGTTTATCAGCAGCTGGGAAGCATTGCCGATTCTCTGCCCAGATTTACGGTGTTCGGCATCGATTTCGGTGCGATTCCCAGCTTCAAGGGAGAGTTGGTTTTGCTGTTGGTTCCCGTTTTGACCTTCGTAACCTATTTTGCAACCTCCAAGCTGAACCGTAAGTTTATGTACCAGCCCGCTACCAATGCCGGGGCCGATGCACAGCAGGTGGCATGCTCCAACAAGATGATGGATATCACTATGCCCGCTATGTCTACCTTCTTCACCTTTATGGTGCCGGGTCTTGTGGGTATCTACTGGATCTTCCGTAGCTTGATCGGTCTTCTGAAGCAGTATATCATTTCCCGTTTGATGCCTCTTCCCAAGTTTACCGAAGAGGATTATAAGGCAGCCGAGCGTGAAATGAAGGGTAAGCAACAGCAGAACGTATCGAGAGCCGCGGATAGCGGTCAGGTTCGCGCCGTCCGTTCCTTGCATTATATCGACGACGAGGACTTTGAGGACACTCGTGAGCGCGGTCTTGCGCGCCGTGCGGCAATCGAAGAGAAGCAGCGTGCCGAGCAAGCCAAGAAAGCTGCAAGGTCGCCCTTTGGTCAGAATGCAATGAAGGAAGATCGCAAAAAGAACCAAAAGAACAAGAAGGATGACGGAAAAACGACCTCCGAATCCAATGACACTGAAAATTAATAGGAGTACGAACGTGAAGAAAGAATTGATTGTAACAGCAAAAACTGTTGATGAAGCAAAAGAAAAGGCAGCTGCTGAACTGGGTGTTGCGCTGTCCGAGCTTGAATTTACCGTTTTGGAAGAGGGCAAGCGCGGATTTTTGGGAATCGGTGCCGTTGACGCTAAGGTTTCGGCTTGCTACGTGATGAAGGGCGCTGATATTGCGGTTGAGTTTATTCGCAAGATGATCGCCGATATGGAGCTGGATTTGACCGTTGCAACGCGTGAGGGCGGCAATGACGATACCGTGATCACGGTAGGCGGTGAGGGTGCCGGTATGCTGATCGGTCATCACGGTGAAACCTTGGATTCCTTGCAGTATCTTGCAAATCTTGCCGCAAACAAAAAGATTAAGGGCGAGAAGCGTGAATACGTGAAGATCACCCTGGACGTTGAGGGCTACCGCGCAAAGCGTGAGGAAACGCTCCGCGCACTGGCAAGACGCCGCGCAGCACAGGTGATCAAGGGCAAGAAGAGCGTGATGCTGGAGCCTATGAATCCTTACGAGCGTCGCATCATCCACTCTGAGGTGCAGAGCATTGCGGGTGTATCGACGAACTCGATCGGCTCCGAGAACAATCGCCGCGTGGTGATGTTCCTGGACGACAGCAAAAACGATACCGAGAACTGAAAAACGGGGCATTGTCCCTGATGCAAGGGGGAAGCCGATTGGTTTCCCCTTTTTGTAACAAAAGGAGAAAAAGATGCTTGGAGATACGATTGCGGCGGTCAGTACGCCGAGAGGAAAGGGTGGCGTTGCGCTTTTGCGCGTGTCGGGTCCCGATGCGCTTGCGGTAGCATCGCGTGTGTTTTGTCCGAAAAATCAAAAATCGTTGCAGGAGATCACACCGAGAAGTGCTGTATACGGAGAAATTTCAGCCCCCGACGCGAGTGGAATTTGGCATTCTGTGGACGATGGCTTGGCAACCGTCTTTTTGGCACCTGCATCCTTTACGGGCGAGAACACGGTGGAAATCGCTTGTCACGGCGGTGTTTTGCTGACCCAAACGGTGCTGACCGCGCTGTTTGCTGCGGGCGCAAGACCTGCCGAGGCGGGAGAGTTTACCCGCCGCGCGTTTTTGAACGGAAAGCTGGGGCTTTCTGCGGCAGAGGCTCTCGGAAATATTTTGGAGGCGAATACGCAGGAGCAGCTTGCCCTGGCACACGGCGGTATGCGCGGAAAAATCGAAGAAGCCTGCGAAAAAATCTACGATTCGCTTCGTGCGGTTCTTGCAAGTATTTACGTCAAGATCGATTATCCCGACGAGGATCTTGCCGATATGAGCCGTGAGGAGATCATTGCGGCGTTGGATTCCTGCTATGCCGCATTGGAGTCGCTTGCTAAGACCTATCGTACGGGACACGCGATTGCGGAGGGAATCTCAACGGTCATCTGCGGTCGTCCCAACGTGGGAAAAAGCTCGCTTTACAACCGCATTGTGGGGCGTGATGCCGCCATCGTGACCGATATTGAAGGAACGACGCGCGACGTGCTTTCCGAAACGGTGGCAATGGGACGCGTGACGCTCCGTCTGTTTGATACGGCGGGACTGCACGAAACCCACGATGCGGTGGAGCAGATCGGAATCGACCGTGCCAACCGAGCCTTGGAGGAGGCAGAGCTGATTTTGGCGGTCTTTGACGGCAGCCGTCCTATCGACCGCGAGGACCTTGCACTTGCGGAATCGATCTCGCAAAGGGGCGCTTGCAAGATTGCCGTTTTGAATAAGAGTGATCTCGGTGCGTGTGAGGATGCCTTTTTTGCCCGTTATTTTACGCATACGGTTCGCATATCTGCCGAAAGCGGGGAGGGAATGGATGCTCTGTGCGACTTGGTGGAGCAGCTGTTTGTGGATGGCTCCTTGGATTCGCGCAACGATGCCGTGCTTTCCAATGCGCGTCAGCATGCATCGGTGCTTTCTTCGATGGAATCGGTGTCGCGTGCACTTGAGGCATTGCGCGCGGGATATCCGATTGATCTTTGCTGTACCGATGCCGAGGCGGCAATGGAGTCGCTTTGCGAGGTGGACGGACGCGCGGTTTCGGAGGATATTGTGTCCGAGATCTTCTCACACTTCTGCGTTGGAAAATAAGAAAGGCATTGCCGCTTTTACGGAGAGAACACATGATGTATACCTATCAATCGAAATACCCGAAGCGAGCCGAGCAAACGCTCTTTTGGCTACTGCTGTTTTTGGGGCTTTGTCTGTTCGGCTTTTCTCAGATGTACAACGTTCCGCTTCCCATGCTCTACCGTTCGATTGGGATTTTATCGATCAGCATTGCGTTGGCGGTTCACGCGCGCTATCTTCGCGTGTCTTACCGTTACAGCGTCGAGCCGCGCCCCGACGCGCCAAGTGATGCGCCGCTTGATTTCGTGGTGACCGAGCTTTCGCACAAGCGGATACGCGAGGTGATGCGGATTTCGGTGGCGGATGTGACAGGGATCATTCCTTGTACCAAAAAGAACAAAAAGACAATGCGCGAGGCAAAGAAAGGGAAGACTCGGTATGAGTTGACGTCATTTCTGTTTCCGCCAAAGGCGTGCCTGCTTCTTTTTTTGGACGGGGATCGGCAAGCGGCTGCCCGAATTTTGGCTGACGAAGAGCTGTTAAAAGCTTTAAATAATCAATAAAAAGCAATATTTGTCTTGTTTAAGCCTATTCTTGTCTTGTATTTTAGCACAATATGTCCTATAATTATCTTAGGAAGCGATTGGCTTTCGCTAAAAATGAGAAGGAGATACGAAAATGGCATTTCCCGTTGCGCTTCAATTGTATTCTGTAAGACAGGATGCAGATGCAAATTTGTATGCTACGTTAAAAAAGGTTAAGGCACTCGGCTACGACGGTGTTGAGTTTGCCGGCTTGTACAACCACAAGCCCGAAGAGATCCGCGATATGTGTGCCGATATCGGATTGGTTCCGATTTCTGCTCACGTACCGTATCAGGACATGGTTGCCGATCCCGAGGGTGTTTTGTCACAGTACGTAACGATTGGCTGTAAGTTCGTTGTTGTTCCTTATTTGACAGAGGAATACCGCCCCGGTACCGATAAGTTCCCCGAGGTTGTCAAGAACGTAGCGGCAATCGGTGCGGTTGCAAAGAAGCTTGGCTTGCAGCTTTTGTACCACAACCACGACTTTGAGTTTTTGAAGATCGACGGTAAGTATGCGTTGGATATTCTGTACGATGAGGTATCGGCAGACCTTTTGCAGACCGAGCTGGATATGTGCTGGGTAAACGTAGGCGGAGAAAACCCCTCCGAATACCTGCTCAAGTATACGGGTCGCTCGCCCGTTGTTCACCTCAAGGATTTTGTGGGTGAAAAGTCCAAGAATATGTACGAGCTGATCGGCATTGCCAAGAAGGCAGAGGCAGATACACAGAAGTTTGAGTTCCGTCCCGTTGGATACGGCAAGCAGGATTTCCCCTCAATTCTTGAGGCGGCAAAGAAGGCGGGAGCCACCTGGGTGGTTGTCGAGCAGGATAAGGCTTCTATGGATCTTTCTCCCATGGAGTGTGCAGAGAAGAGCCGCGCATATTTGAAGTCTATCGGAAACTAATGAAAATTCAGAACATAATTTCAGGAGGAAAATACTATGGCATTGGATAAGAATCTGGACGCCTTTAAGGATGTCCAAGAAGAAAAGACCGTTGACGCCAGCAAGAAGATTCGCGTTGGTTTCATCGGATGCGGTTGGATCGCAGGCTCTCACATCAAGTCCTTGATGAAGCAGCCCGACGTTGAGATCGTTGCGGGTGCAGACCTGGTTCCCGGCAAGGCAAAGGCATTCTTTGAGCAGTACGGCGTTGAGGACGTAAAGACCGATTACGCTTCTCACAAGGAGCTGTTGGCTGATAAGAGCCTCAAGCTTGACGCTGTTACCATTTGTACCTACAACCGTCAGCACGCAGGTCCCGCGATCGACGCGCTCAATGCAGGACTCAACGTATTGCTGGAGAAGCCCTTTACTGTAACCCTCGACGAGGCTGTTGCAGTTATGAAGGCTGAGAAGGCAAGCGGCAAGCTCTTGTCCATCGGCTTCCAGCCCAGAATGGACGCGAACATGAAGATGATCAAGAAGATCTGCCAGTCCGGCGAGTTGGGTCAGATCTACTACATCCAAACCGGTGGCGGACGCCGTCGCGGCATTCCGTTCCCGTTCGGAACCACCTTTATCGAGGACGAAACCGCAGGTATCGGTGCACTCGGTGACATCGGATGCTACTCCTTGGATATGGTGCTGAACGCAATCGGCTATCCGAAGCCTTTGACCGTTTCGGGCTACAAGTCCGCGTTCTTCGGTAAGGATCCCAACTATGCGCCTTACATCAAGAAGGGTCATCCCGAATACGCAGAGAAGTTCGGCGTTGACGATTTCGCAGCGGCATTTATCCGTCTTGAGGGCGGCATTATCCTCGACTTCCGTATCGCATGGGCAATGAACCTTGACACTCCCGGTGACACCATCATCATGGGTACCAAGGGTAGCTTGCGCATTCCTTCCACCGAGTGCTGGAACGGTAGCGTTGGCGGTCCTATGACCATTTACCACGACGTTTGCGGCGAACCCACCAAGACCGAGGTTCCGATCATCGAGATGAAGGAGAATCTGTTCGATCTGAAGATCCGTACCTTCTTGGATGCAATCAAGGAGGGTGGCGAAGCTCCCGTTCCGTCTTCTCAGATTCTGTACAACCAGGCAATCATCGACGGTATCGCAAAGTCTGCAGCAGCCGGCCGCGAGGTTGAGATTGTAATTCCCGAGATCTGATCAATAAATCAATAATTTTTGCAAGGGACGGAAAACTTCTTTCAAGAAGGGGTTCGTCCCTTGCGCTCTGTTTCTTGCAAAATCGGGACGGGTCATTGTCGGTTTTAAAATCAAAGGGAGGTTAAGGAGAGCTTTATGAGAATTTTATCGATCGGAAACAGTTATTCGCAGGACGCGCATCGTTATCTGCACCGTTTGTCGGTTGTGGCGGGGGAGACTATCTCAACCGTCAATCTGTACATTGGAGGATGCTCGTTGGAGCGTCACGATCAAAACCTGCAAACGGGGGAGAAAGCCTACCTTTATATTTATAATGGGGAAGACACCGGCTTGTCCGTGTCCCTGCAGGATGCGGTGGAGCATTGTACCTACGACGTGGTGACCCTGCAGCAGGCAAGCCACTATTCCACCGATTACAGCACCTATCAGCCGTATCTGAATCGATTGTTTGAATATGTAAAGCTTCATCAGCCAAATGCACGGATTTTGATTCATGAAACTTGGGCTTATGAGGATAAGTGTCAGCGGATGGTCGATAAATTCGGATATGACAGTGCGGAACGGATGTACAGCGGGCTGCATGATGCTTATACACGTGCGGCGGTGGAGCTCGGCGTGGAGCTGATCCCCGGTGGCACTGCGATGCAGTTGGCGGTTCGAAACGGACTGACTCCCATCCATCGCGATACTTACCATGCATCCTTGGACTACGGACGCTATCTTTTGGCGGCGACGTGGTATATGAAGCTGACAGGGAAGCGATTGGACGGGGTACTGTTACCCTCGTTTGATACCGATTCTCCGATTGATTCCGATTTTTATCGGATTGCCACGCGCGCGGCAATGGAGGCTGTGTTCGGAACCCGTTGATTTTTACTCTTTCCACAAAGTGTGTTCTCCCTTTTTGGTGAATCAAACGGATTTATTGGGTATTTTGTTGACTTTTTGCCTACAATGTCGTGTAAAATGTCGTATAAAAATGGACAAAGGGACAAAATGCGAAAAAATAGGAAAAAATGAAAAAAAGTGCTTGACATTTATTCCTGAATATGCTATAATATGCAAGCTGTCCGCAAAAAGGCGGCATACCACCGAGGGCTTCCGAAAAACCTTGAAAAAAGTTTGAAAAACTTTTGCAAAAGGTATTGACAAAGCCGAATGGATGTGGTATAATAACAAGGTCGCGGCAAGAGCTGTGGCGAAATGGTCCTTGAAAATTGAACAACAAGAGAGAAGTACAAAGCATAGAAAA
>SVST01000008.1 GCA_015064155.1 Oscillospiraceae bacterium
CCAACGAAAAAGCGAATCGCCTTTAGGTGGTTCGCTTTTTCGTTTCCTTTCTTTACTGAAATTGAACCCACGACATTCATTTGCGACAGACAGCTCCAACGCAGTTGGAACTGACGCGTACTTTTCGGTTCCGCTTGCGGAATGCCCACGTTGAGTGGGCAAGAAAATACGCCGCTGCCGTAGGCAGCAGTGTTAACTCAGGGTGGGATAGAGACTTCTCTCTATCATGAATTGTTGCTTTTTTTCTTTCAAGTCCAGCAGGGGGAGCCAACGAAAAAGCGAATCGCCTTTAGGTGGTTCGCTTTTTCGTTTCCTTTCTTTACTGAAATTGAACCCACGACATTCATTTGCGACAGACAGCTCCAACGCAGTTGGAACTGACGCGTACTTTTCGTTTCCGCTTGCGGAATGCCCACGTTTTTTTGACAGACAGTAAATAGCAGTTTGCAAAAAATCGAAGGAGTTCTGTTTACAGACACTTCGTGAAAGATTTTTCTTGGGCAAAAAATTACGGTTGCAGGTCTGTCTCCCGAATCTTTTTCAATAAGAGGGGATAAAGTTGTGCATTTGCAGCGATTATAGGGGTGGGTTCGGTATAATCAAGCGGGTTTCCGTTCATTTGGGAAATGAAACCGCCTGCTTCGGTAACCAGAAGTGCGCCCGCCGCGATGTCCCAAGGGGAAAGACGATACTCAAAAAAGATATCGTTGCGCCCTGCCGCAAGGTATGCAAGATCCAATGCCGCGGAGCCGCAACGGCGAAGATCCGAACAACAAAGGAAGAGTTCTTTGAGCAATCCAAAGGTTTTTTCGCCGAATTGTTCCCTGTAGTAGGGGGCTGTTCCAAACGCGACCAGTGCCAGTTCCAAAGGGTGTTCTGAGACGTGAATGGGTGTCCCGTTTAAATAGGCTCCTTTTCCGCGCTCTGCCCAAAACAGTTCGTTTAGATAGGGATCATATACCGCGCCGAATACGGGCACTCCGAAGGAGAACATTGCCACCGAGATCGCGGAATGATGATAATCGCAGATAAAATTGGTGGTACCGTCAATGGGGTCAATCAAAAAACAGAATTCCCGCGAGAGGATCGAGGTGTCATTTTCTTGCTCTTCCGCAATAAAGCATGCCGTTGGGATCTGCTTTTGAATTTCTTGCATCAAAAAATCTTGAATTGCCACGTCGTAAACCGTTACAAAGTTGGCATCTCCCGGTTTTACGGTGATATTTTCACGGCTGTCCACGTTGCGGGCGTCCAACATGGTTTTTCCCGCTTGACGGATCAACGGTGTGATCCATTCCCAAATTGATTGCATTTACCAATAAACCTCCCTGAATAGAGTGCGAGAATATTATAGCACGAATTTTGCAAGTTTGCAAGTTTTTTTGGGAGGAAGGCTTTTTGCGGTTTTGGTTGCGGAATGCGGACCTGACGGGTCTGCAAGCCAAAGGCTAATGCGGGGTGTCGTTGTCCCCTCGCTGTCTTGCCTTGCGGTGTAGCGTTCTTTCGGCGTATGCTACCGGCTACAAGGTTTCGCACCGTAGGCTCGTTTTTGCTTGCTTCTCAACGATCCGTTTATAAAAACAACCGAAACTGAACAATACGGTTATTGTAATTTCAGGTGTCGTTTGTTATAATATATTCAGAACAAGCGCTTGTTATTTTTTTGGGGGGAGGAATCCGATGAATATTTTTTTGAGTGAGCAGTTGAAAAAATTGAGAAAAGAAAAAGGCAACACGCAGGAGGAATTGGCTGTCCATCTTGGTATTACGATGCAGGCGGTTTCCAAATGGGAACGCGGCGAGGGGTATCCCGATATTACGCTTTTGCCCGCGATTGCATCCTATTATAACGTAAGCGTTGATGATTTACTCGGAGTTGGAGAGATTGAAAAAAAGAAAAAGCTCGATGAATATTTTAATAAAAGTCATGAGTTACACCGAGTTGGAAAGGTTGAGGAGCGTGTGGCTTTATTGCGTGAAGCTCAAAAAGAGTTTCCCAATGATCTGTCTGTCATTCATGAGCTGATGTATGCTTTGGACGCGGAGGACAGCAAGAAAAATGAAGATGAGATCCTTGCATACGGGAAGAAAATTTTAGAAGAGTCAACGGATAATTGTTTAAGAGCCGGGGCAATTCAGGTGCTTTGCTTTGCCTATAGTTTTAAGGGCGATAAAGATAAGGCAAAAGAATATGCCCGTATGGCGAACAACTACTACGTGACCTCGAATCAGCTGATGGCAAGAGCACTTGAGGGAGAAGAGGCGGTTGAATTCTGTCAAGGCAATATTCAATCACTTGTAGAGCTCATTGGCTCGAATGCTTTGGTGATGCTCGGAAACGGAACGTATGGACAAGAGGATAGGATCAGGGTATTGGGGTTTGTTATTTCATGCTATGAGTTGCTTTATTATGACGGAAATTGCGGGTTCTATCACACGAGGCTATCGGAGCTTTATGAATATATGGCGCAAACGTATCTAACGCTCGACGACGAAGACAAGGGGATGGAATGCCTTGAAAAATCCGCGGAGCATGCAATGAAATTTGATACCGTGGGGGAGGGAATGTTTACCTCGTTTATGGTCAATAAAGTCAAAATTTCTTCTATTTGCGCCGTCAAAAATCATACGGAAAACCGATCGGGGCTACTTTTAAAAGCCCTGAAAAAAGAGAAATTTGCACGCTTGCAAAATCATCCCCGTATGCAAAAAATCATTGAAAAGCTAACTCCCGTAGCGGTTATGTGATCAAGTTGCGAGACGGAGGAGGTTGTAAAAACATAAAAATATGCCGAAACAATCCATCACCGCCTTTGGCGGAGCTCCCTTTACACAAGGGAGCCTTTCTTTTTTGGAGCTTTGTGTATGATTCCTTTTGTGCAACAGTTCCTTTTTTCTATCCAAGCCGACAGGAATGGATGCCCCCCATTTGGGACGAATTGCTCGGGTGCTGATGATTGTAAGATGCGAGATGATTGTTTCTCATAAATATTGGCGAAACGACTTGCATTATATAAAAAATTATGATACAATAAAAACAGAACAACAGTGTATTTCGGTTTCTACGAAAGGGATGACGAGTCGTCATCTTTTCACTCATATTGATCGTATTCGCGGCACAAGTCCTACAAAAGCTTTTCTCGAAAGCTTTTGCTTAACGGACTTGTTCCGTTCAGCCTAACCGCGCCACTGTAGTCACCGCAAGGCTCCGCACGCTTCACCTTGCTAAACTACACCTCTGCGATTAGCCATACAAATTCGTGTTGTTCTGAAAAATCGGGAAAGGAGAGCTGTATGATCGTTTACAAAGAACTGGCTTCAATTGAGCAAGATCTGGGGTTTTCGGCGAAAACCTTGTACGGATTGAGCAATCGTCTTGAAAAACACTATCATACTGTGTACGTTCCGAAGAGTGACGGAACCAAACGGAAGCTCTCCGTTCCCGATTTGATTTTAAAATTGGTACAAAAATCGATCGCCGACAACATTCTTGTTCAATATCCGATTTCAAGATATGCCAAAGCATATAAGGTAGGAAGCAACGTTCAAAAAAATGCACATCCGCACGTAGGAAAAAAGAAGCTTCTGAAGCTGGACATAGAGGGGTTTTTTGATCATATTTTGTATTCACAGGTCAAGGACATTGTTTTCTATCAAGAAAAATACGCAGAGCCCATTCGGATCCTTTTAACGATGCTTTGTTATTATCACGACTCCCTTCCGCAAGGAGCACCGACCTCACCTGCGATTACGAATATTATTATGTATGATTTTGATGAAACGGTTGGGGCATTTTGCGATTCTAAAAATATTGCATACACAAGATATTGCGACGATATGACCTTTTCGGGCGATTTTTCCGAAAAGGAGATGATCGGCTTTGTAAAAAACGAGCTATCCAAGCTTGGGCTGCATTTGAAAAAACGCAAAACGGCAGTCATTCCTGCGACAAAGTGTCAATGTGTAACCGGGATCGTCGTGAATGAAAAAATGAATCTCACAAAGGATTACAAAAAGAAGATTCGTCAAGAAATGTATTTCATCAAGAAATTTGGACTTGACGGACACTTAAAGAAAATGGGTGTATCCGACAAGGAGCAATATCTTCTGTCCCTCAAAGGAAGAATCGCTTACGTGCTTCAAACAATTCCGAATAACGACGAATTTACGGAATATAAAAAAATTCTACACTCCATTCGGGTTTAAAAGAGTCGAGTGGGATTGAGTTGCCATTTTGCCCTTTTTGTTTTTATTTGTTCTTTATTGTTTGGCTGCGCCAAAAGAAAAATAGAAGCTCAAAGATTGCTTTTTGGCATATAGCTTCAAGAAAGGCGGTGCAACGGTGAAAGAAAAAGCAACGATTGCGGAAAGATCTCCAAATGCAAGAGGAAAAATGAAATTTCCCTCATTTGTTTTTATCTTGGGTTGTATCATACTTGTTTTTACAGGCTGTACGATAGCTCCCGATGCACCATCCGAAGGGATTTGGTATTGTGAGGAATTAAAGCTTGCGATCGAGTTTGAAGGAAGAGAAGCTTCTGTTTCCTCATACGATGAAAAACTATCTCATATGGATTTGCAGCTTAGAAATTGGATTGACGGTGGGGTTGATATTGTATATCAAAATGAAGAGGGACAGATCGTTGAAATATACAGCGGCTGGAGAAAATCCAAGCGCAACGATACGTTTGTCATCCGGCTTTATCGAAAAGCAAACCCGGAAGACAATTACCAAACACAAATAGAGCTTAATGATGAAAAACATACGTTTGTCAAAATAGAAAGTTATGATGAAATAAAGAAATAAAGGATGGTCGATACAAGCTGTTTTTCCAACCAAACGGAGAATTTTTTTGCGGTAAATCTCCAAACAAGTGCTTTACTTTCCTGCTTTCTTGGTTTATAATGGGGTTACAGAATCGATTTTGAATTTGATTTTAGGAGAGTTCTTATGTCTATTGGAGAAACTATTGCTAAACTGAGAAAAGAAAAGGGTCTTACGCAAGGGGAGCTTGGAGGACGGCTTGGGGTGTCCAATCAGGCGGTTTCCAAATGGGAATCGGGAATGACAGCCCCTGATATTATGTTATTACCGATATTGGCTGACGAGTTCGGTTGTTCGATTGATCGGTTGTTTTCAAGAGAGGGCAAATGCGAAGCGAAGCCCGAAATTCATTACGATCACTGTGCCCGGTTTCCTTGGCCCGATGATACCACCATTCGCGGGGTGGTTTGCGAGGGAAGAAAAATCTTGAAATGTGACGCACTGGTTGATCGATTTACGTTTGAGATCATAGGCGATGCCAAGAACGTACAAAGTGAATGTAATATCGAAGTCGACGGAAACGTATCAGGCGGATGCAAAGCCGAGGGCGATATCCATGCCAATGGCAACGTATCGGGTGGATGTACGGCAGGTCGTGACATTGTTATAGCAGGTCATCTTTCCGGTGGATGCAATTGCGGATCTTCGGTCACGGTAGGTGGGAGCTTGTCAGGTGCTTGTACCGCGGGCGGAGAAATCACTTGTGGCGGAAATCTTTCGGGAGATATCTTGTGCGGCGGTGACGTAGTAGTGCGTGGTGACGTAGAATCCGAAAAGATCAAGGGGAACGTCATCTGTAGCTCGCTAAAATGCGAAAAGGTTGAGGGAGATGTCATTTTGACAAAAGGCAGCTAACCTTTTGATTCTGTTTTGACAACGTAGTAGGAGTGTATATGGAATTTCACGAAAAACTGCAAGAATTACGAAAACAAAAGGGTCTTACGCAAGAGGAGCTTGCATCGGAGCTTTACGTATCCCGAACTGCGGTTTCCAAATGGGAATCGGGCAGGGGATATCCCAATATCGAATCGCTCAAGGCGATTGCGGTCTTTTTCTCGGTGACGGTCGATCAGCTTCTTTCCTCCGACGAGATACTCACCATTGCCGAGAAACATCAAAAAAACACCGAAAATCACTTTCGGAATTTGGTGTTTGGGCTTGGTGACGTTTGTATGCTGTTGCTGTTCTTTTTGCCGTTCTTTGCCGTACGGACGGACGGCTCTGCCCGTGCGGTGTCACTTTTGACAGCGGAGGGGGCACCGTGGTTGAAAATTGCATATTTTGCCGTTTTGATCGGGGGGGTGATGACGGGGCTTCTGACACTTGCCCTCCAAAACGTGCAGGCATTGGCTTGGCAGAGGTGCAAGGTGCCGATTTCCTTGACGCTGAGTGCTGTGGCTGTGCTTTTGTTTGCACTCAGCTTACAGCCGTATGCCGCGGTGTTTTCCTTTGCCGTGCTTTCGATGAAGATATTGGTGCTCTTGAAACGAGCGTGACACGAATCGTGTCGCAGACGTGACGCCTCGTTTCTTGCATTTTTTTGTATCGTCCTTTATACTGGAGCTTGGCGAAAGCCGAATGCTGAAAAGGATGGAGAAAAGAATGAGTAAGAAACGAAACCAAAAATTTTTGATGGCGGGATGTCTGCTTGTCGGCTTTGTTTTGTGGACCGTGTTGGTTCGCTATGTGGACGTACAGCCGATCGGACCGAGAGGATCAAGCGTAGGTTTTGCAAGTGTGAACCGTGCGGTGCATGAATGGACGGGTGTGCACACGTGGCTCTATACCGTAACCGATTGGTTGGGGCTTGTTCCGATTGCGGTGGCTTTGGGCTTTTCCGTTTTCGGCATGGTGCAATGGATTCGACGGAAACGCTTTTTATCGGTTGACCGAAGCCTTTTCGCGCTCGGTGGGTTTTATCTTGCCGTAATGACAGTGTACGTCTTTTTTGAGCTTTTCGTTGTAAATTACCGCCCCGTACTGATCAATGGGCATTTGGAGGCATCTTACCCCTCGTCAACCACGCTTTTGGTGCTGTGCGTGATGCCAACGGCAATGATGCAGCTGTCGTCCCGTATCATAGGGCAGGGAATTAAACGGGGAGTGACGGTCATGATGTCTGTTTTCGTTGGCTTTATGGTGATCGGACGACTTGTATCCGGGGTACATTGGGTTACCGATATCATTGGTGGTGCATTGCTGGCTTTTGGATTGGTAATGCTTTACCGCGCTGTTGCAGAATCGGATTGATAATACGTAGACGTGAAAGGGAAGCGTTCTTTTGATAGAGGACGTTTCCTTTCCTTGATGGGACGATGAAATGAGGATAAAAAGTTTTTTGAATAAAAGCAAAAGTTTTTTTGAAATTCTCTTGACAAAACGGAAAGCTTGTGATATAATGTTTGAGTACTTGTGAGAAAGAGCATGCGAGTGTAGTTCAATGGTAGAATTCCAGCCTTCCAAGCTGGCCGCGTGGGTTCGATTCCCATCACTCGCTCCACACATGAGATTGCTTCCGTTGTGGAAGCAATTTCATTGATGTGCCTTTAGCTCAGTTGGATAGAGCAACTGCCTTCTAAGCAGTAGGTCGGGGGTTCGAATCCCTCAAGGCACGCCATTTTTACATGGTGGGATTAGCACAGTTGGTTAGCGCGTCAGGTTGTGGCCCTGAAGGTCGTGGGTTCGAATCCCATATCTCACCCCAATAGAAAGAGTGGACACCGATTTCGGTGTCCACTCTTTCTATTGGGGTGAGATTTACGCGACATATTCGAACCCATGCAAAAGCGAAGCGTTGCCAATAACGCGCGTAAAGAAAGCAAACCGGGACAGGAATGCAACGCGCGTTCGGGTTCAGAATCCCATATCTCACCCCAAATAGAAGAACAGCATGCCTTTTGGCATGCTGTTCTTCTATTTGGGGTGAGATTTACGCAATATATTCGAACCCAAGCAAAAGCGAAGCGTTGCCGATAACGCGCGGCGGCAAGGTGCCGCACCCAACAAAAGGTGTTTTTCGGGGAATTCAAGTCACGTAAAGAGGGCGCGCGCCTGGGTTCAGAATCCCATCTCTCACCCTTTGGGGCATGCTGTTCTTCTATTTGGGGTGAGATTTACGCAATATATTCGAACCCATGCAAAAGCGAAGCGTTGCCGATAACGCGCGGCGGCAAGGTGCCGCACCCAACAAAAGGTGTTTTTCGGGGAATTCAAGTCACGGAAAGAGGGCGCGCGCCTGGGTTCAGAATCCCATATCTCACCCCTTGAGAGGCATCCTCTTCTTTGATTTTTACATAACGGTTATGGTCTTATGATTTCAATTTTTACGTTAAGTGTATTTTGATCGGTTGCAAGGAACACACGGTAATGCCCGTTTCGGTTGGCGGCAACTTGATGCAGATCCGAGATCGTTCCGCTTGTGGTATATCGGCAGACCCATCCCTCATAAGCCACCGTCAGCGAGTTTTCCTCGGCAATGATCTCGGGAAACGCTTCTCCGTCAAAGCAAAACGCGGGGAGTGCGAATCCGATTGCTCCGTCGCCCTCAATTCTGATTGACACACCGTGCTCATTTACCGCGTAATGTTCTTTGACGGTTCGATCATTCGGAAACTTGCATAGAATTGTCGCCGATGCGTTTTCCCGATTTGTTCCGCTTTCCAATACTTCGTATGCCGTGCCTTCTTTTGCTCCCATATACCAGCCGTCCTTTTCGCGAATAGCGGAACACATCGAAAAAGCAAAGGGCTTTTCAAGATCGACCGTGTAAACGGGCTTTTCGGGGCAGGGACAAGACAAGCAAATGGTCGACGGAGCCCCCGCGCGGTGAATTCGCCCCAGCCCGTTTGCGTCTTGGATGGGGTCGGCATCAAAATCGAATTCCAGCCCGTAGCCTCCGCTTTTGAGGAAAAGCTTGTGAAAATGTTTTGACGTAACGGCAATTTTCGACTCACTGTCGGGGATTTCCTCGTACGCAATCGAATCATCGCAGGTCAGATATGCGGTGTATAAGAAAGACGCCGCCGTGATCATATACTTATCAAAATAGGCATACGCTTCACAGCCGTATTTGGTTTCGGTGGGGAAGCGGTTTTTGATGTGGCGGATGGGATTTTTGGAAAGCCAGTGCTCGGTCACAGCCAAGGCGCGCGCACTCGCTGCCGAAAAGGCGGCGGTAAGTGCAACATTGCCCTCCCGTTTATACCGCTTCGCCTCGTATTCAAAAACGGTGACCATCCAAGGCTCATTGTGCAAAAACTGATTGCTGCGACCGCCAAATGGCAGCTCCCCGTTCGGAGATTGCGTGTCGAGCATGAGGAGGGCCGCTTTTTTGAGATGATCGTCAATTTGCCCGTAAAACCTACCCCGATAGCCCCGATCCAACAGCAAAGTAAAAAGACCTCTTGCTACCAGATCGTATACCATAGGTTGGTGAATGTCGGCTTTCGCATAGTCGCGGTACATACTCATTTCATCGAACCATTGCAGCTGTTGCTCAATCTGCAGCTCAATGAAGTCAATCGAGCCGCCAATGCCTGCATCCAAGCGGAAATACTCACTGACGGCAGTGAAAAGCGCCCAGTTCCGAACGTTGTCGGTGGTGGCTTTTGCAAATTTGTTATAGCATTTTACGGGGTCAATGGTTGCAAGATAGCCTCTCCAACGCTCGGTGTCTTCTCGGGGAACGATCTTGTTTTTCTCAATTTCAAGCAAACAGCAAACGATCTCGCGAACCGAAAAGTCGTTTGCCGCTTTGACGGTTGGAATCGTTTTGCAACAAAACTCCATCATCTCCCGAAAAATCGGTAACAGATCGTGACGTCTTCCGTGTGCGATCAAAATACCGATGTTTGAGGTCAGACGCGGAAAGCCGTGCTCGGTCAGTCCGTTTTCTTTTACCTCGTTAAAATAGCTTTGAATATGCTCGTCCGTATAGGCGGAGAGCGCTTTTTCCATCAGTTCAATATATTTTTCTTTCATCAATTTTCTCCTCATGCCATCGTTTTAAGCATTGCTTCGCTCACTTCGTATTGGGTGGGTGATCCCGATAGATATGCTTTTGCTTCGCATAACATCAGTTCTCCCATTCGCGCCACCTCATCCCCCGCGCTGCCCGCGATATGAGGGGTAAGACGGCAGTTGGGAAGCGTATAAAACGGGTGGTGTTCCACCGGCGGCTCGGGATCGGTTACGTCCAAGAGTGCCGTCAGATCGGGACGCTCCCGCAGGACGCGCACCAAATCCTCCTCTACGACCTGTGCGCCGCGTCCCGTATTGATAAACACGGCACCTTCTCTCATTTTGGAAAATAGCGGATAATTCAACATCCCAACGGTTTGCGGATTGTTCGCCAGATGATTGGAAACGACGAAGGAACGCTCAAAAAGCTCCGAAAGCTCGCACTTTTCAACACCGAGCTCCTCTGCCTTTTCTTGGGGGAGAAACGGATCGAACACAAGCACCTTCAATCGGTAGCTCTTGAGCATTTGAATAACCAGCTTACCGATCATGCCCGCACCGATGATGCCTACCGTTTCACCGTAGTTTCCGGTGCATTTTTGAAAGGCTGCCTTGGCGGCTGCTCTGCCGCTTGCATGATAGAGTCGGGAGGTCAAAAAATATCCTTTATTCGCAAGGATGATCTGCGCCACGGTCATCTCGGCAACGGGGACCCCATTTGCCGCCCAGGCGGAAAACACCTTGACACCGCAATTCAGAAAGGGTCTGGCAAATTTTTGTACCGAGCCGGCTCCGTAGAAGAGGACTTCAAGCCTTGGAAAACAGCGTTTGATTTCCGCTTCCGAAAAGACGGGCATTCCCCAAGTGGAGAAGATCATCTCAACCTCATGAAATGACGCAGGGTCACGGAGCACGTCCTCCTTGGTGTAAATGGTTTTTTGGACGTTCGTTAGCTTTTGCAATTCGCAAACGGCTTCGGGGGCATATACCTTGAATATCTTATCATTTTTTTCACAAAGAAATATTGCTTTCATACGGTTTCTCCTATGATCGATTTAAGTGCCGATGCTTCGTCTGCAAGCTCGTCCGCGCTTCCGTTCGGCATAAATTCCAACAGCAGGGTGCGAGGAACCGAAAATTCATGCAGATAGGCTTGCCATTCGTCGGTAGCATCCTTTAACGGGAGCTTTTGATCGCCTTTCCAATGAAATACGTGGATATGCTCAACGAAAGGTGCGATTGCCCGTGCGTACGAGAGATTTTGCGCTGCCGATTGCCACTGAAAGGGCTGCCAATACATCCGAAAGGATGGGGAATCTACCGCGTGCATCAGGGAAAGGGCGTCCTTAAGCCTTTGCGTATAGGTGTTTTTGTGACACTCCATGCAAAGCTTTACTCCCTCTTTTTCCGCCAATCGAGCCGCCTGCTTGCATTGCAAGATCAATTCCTCTTTTTCCTCGTCGGAATATTGCTCTCCGCTACGGTGACCGCACCATAGGCGCAAGGTATCCGTCCCCAGGATTTTTGCGGCGGCAACGTAGTCGGACAGTTCAGCTAAAGGGGATTCCAAAAAGCGAAAATAGGTACCGTAGGAGGAACATTCGATCCCATATTGCTTTTGCAAGGCGGCAATTTCGTGCAAGCGGGTTGTGTCGTGACAGGGAGCGTGTACGTCGCTGCCCCATTCGATGCAGGATAGCCCTGCTTTTTTTGTTGCTTCCAGGATTGCTTTTGGGGATAGCTGCCTGAAGGATACCGACACAACCCCCAAGCGGTAATTATTTTGCTCCATGCTCAAGCTCCTCCTTTTTTCTTGCCAACAGCGTTTCAAACCAAAGCTCGGGCTCGGGCATCGGAGAAACGGCTTTGATCTTTGACACCGTGTTTTCCGTTACGGTACGGGTTTGACGAAGCCTTCCGTTGCTCCGATCGGGCAGACGGTCTACGAGTGCCGATCCGTGCGTTCCGATCGCTTCTGCCGAGCAGAGCATTGCCGATAGGACGGCGCGTTGTGTCAGTACCGTGTCGTACAGTCTGAACAGATCTGCCGTTTGGGATCGATCCTTGATGACGGCTGCTTCAAAAAACGCGTCACACAGCCGATTGACTCGGTCAAACAGCACTTTCATGCCGCCCGTGCTTCTGTCAAAATCGGCAATACGGCTCATTTCGGTTTGAAGCTCGGTTCTTATTTTTTCGATAGTTGAGTGACCGTATTGGATGGGAGGCGGCGTGTACTCGGGCTTTCCGCAACCGCGGTTCTTTTTCTTCGAAATATGCTCTGCGGCACGCAAGCTTCCCACCTGCGTGGAGTTGAGCGCGCTTCCGCCGGGACGGTACACCCCAAACGTACCTGCCGCTTCACCCGCTGCGTACAGTCCCTCAATCTCGCTTTGCCAATTCTCATCCACCGCCACACCGCCGTTGCAGTGCTGGGCGCAGACGGCAATTTCAAGAGGCTCACGGGAAAGGTCAATGCCGTGGGACGCGTAAAGCTCGATTGCCCCCACATTCATTTTTTTAAGACGCTCGATCGGTGTGCCGAAAAGAGCCCCCGATTTTTCAAGATACACGTATGCTTCGTCGGGAAGTACGGAAAAGCCCTTTTCCAAGCCTTTCGGATTTTTTGTGAAATCGAGAAACACCTTGTTGCCTTGCTTGATCTCTTCCGCAACGAGAAGATCGACCCGCGACGAACCGTCGAGCTTTCGCGTATCAAACGGCCATTGATAGCCCTTCAGGAAAATCAAGCCGAGCGATTCAACGCCCAATTTTTCATATAGGAATTCCGTTTCGTTTCCGTCCTTATCAATCGAAACGTATCTTGGCAGCACCTGCTGATACGTTCCCGAAAGATTCCAACGGAAGCTCGTGCTTGCTATGCCGTATTGCCACTGTTCCATATTGGAAAGTGCTGCTCCCGCGTCAATGGCAAGCCCCGTCGCGCCGTGCTGGCTTTCGGGATAAACGGTATTTTTATAGATTCCTGCGGGACCTCCGGTGCAGAGAATGACGTTTTGACAACCGATGACCGAGATTTCTCCCGTCACCGTATGGACGCAAGCCACACCCGTAACGGCATTGTTTTCGGTGAGGATCTTTACCACTCGCTGAAAATCTATGATTTCAATGCGTTTGGATAAAACGGAACGCTCCAGTGCCTCGGTCATGTATTTTGAGGTCAGAGGACCGCACGAGGTAGCGCGTGTGCGTGGGTCGTGGTCGGTCTTATAGCCCGCATATTCACCGAATTCGTTGGTGGGAAAGGGAACACCCAGCTCTACCAGGCGCATAAAGCAACGCGTGGAATATGCCGCCTCGCAGAGCGCATGCTCCCCCATCACACCGCCGCCCGAATAAAGCGTGTTTGCCATTTCGCGAACACTGTCACCGTCCGAGCCGCAAAGCGAGAGCTTATAGTAGGTCTGCTTGTCGCTGCCCGTGTTGCGTGAGGTTCCCATCAATCTGCCCTCGGTGACGATTGCAATATCCCGTACGCCGAGGTCATAGAGCCGGTCTGCGGCATTGTAGCCCGCACAGCCCGTACCGATAATTAACGTATGATATGCTTTTTTCATAATCTTCTGACGTGCATTCCCCCGTCAAGAATCAACGATTCTCCGGTCATATATCCAAGTGTGCCGTCACACAAAGCCACAACAGCTTTGGCGATATCCTCGGGCAGTCCCCATCTGCCAAGGGGAACAAGACCGCCTGCGATCAGATTGTCGTATTTTTCCTTGACCGCCTCGGTCATCCCGGTGGCAATAATCCCCGGGCAGATTTCGTTGACCGTGATTCCCTCGCTTGAGAGTCGGTCGGCAAATAGCTTGGTAATCATCGAAACGCCTGCTTTGGAGATACAGTATTCACCGCGACTTGTAGAGCTGGTGTATGCGGAGCAAGACGAAATATTTACGATCGAGCCGCCTTCTCCCTGCTTTACCATTTGATTTGCCACCGCTTGGGTCAGAAAAAGCGTTCCTTTTGTATTGATCCCCATCACGTAATCGTAGCTGTCCTCGGTCATTTCAAGAAGATCGCAACGCGTTTTGGGAGCTACACCGGCAACGTTGACAAGCACCGAAACCGTTCCTTTGGCAACAGCGGCATCAAGCAATTTGCGTCTGTCTTCTTTTGACGATATGTCACCTTGCACGTATTCCACGTCAAGCCCCTCAAAATCCGAAAGGTTGGGAGAGTCACTCCGTCCCATTCCCACTACGGTAAATCCTTTTTGAGCAAGCATCAATGCGCTCGCTTTCCCGATTCCGCCTGCCATTCCCGTAACGATTGCAATGCTCATTTCTTGATCTCCTTATAAAGATTTCTGTAATAATCATGGAACACGGCGCACCCCGAAATCTGCCCCGCGCGCATCAATTCGGTGCATTTGGAGCAGGCAAGGCAGCATTGCTTCGGATTGAAGTCACCGTTTAAATAATCTCTGTAAAAGCTCGGGTATGCCAGCCACATTCTGCCAAAGCCCACGAGATCGCATATCCCCTTATCAAGCTGACGCTCGGACTGCTCAAACAGATCTTCTCTGTAATAGGAAAGCCCCGAGCCGACGACGGGCAGAGTGGGGAATTGCTCCTTGATATGCTTTTCAATTCTCTCAAACCGTGCAAGACCCGTTTGTGCCGATTCGGGCGCAACGTAGCCGCCCTTTCTGTAGGGTCGGTTGACGTGGGGATTGTAATACGGATTGCCTACGGTTACGTTCAGCAGCTGTAGCCCCTCGTTCAAAAGCATACCGATCAGCCGATCGGGCTCGTCAAGGTCAAGCTCGTTTTGCTCGGTGGTTCCAAAGCCATAGGGCTTCGGAACCATATCCGAAACGCTCAGCCGTGTTGTCAGCAGAATATGGGAGGGAATTGCTTCCTTGACAGCGCGGAAGCAATCGAGATACAACCGCGTGCGATTTTCAAAGCTTCCGCCGTATTTTCCGACTCTTGTAAAGGCCGACAAAAGCTCTTGAAAAAGATACCCGTGACAGGATTTTACGTCCACTCCGTCAAACCCCGCCTCAACCGCCAGGCGTGCCGATTCGGCATATTTTGCGGCAAGCGTGTCCAAATATTCGTCGGTGACAATCTTTTCGTCGGTAACGGGTCGCTTTTCCTCGTAGATCGTGTGGCGGTAGGCAATCATCGGGACGATGCTTTGCCTGCCCGAGTGCGTTAATTGTAAAATGAAAATCGGACGAATGTCACATTCCTTTTTTGCAATTTCCCTCATTTGCCGGAGAAGATTTTTGAAAAAAGGCAGATTTTCCTTGGTCAGCATCATCTGTCGGGGATTTGTTCTTCCCTCGGGGCAAACGGCATTCGCCTCAAACCAAACAAGAGCCGCACCGCTTCTTGCCGCCTTCCGGTATTTTTCCACAGTCAACTCGCTCGGGCTGCCATCCGTATTGCAGTCACAGCCTTCCATTGGCTGTAACACCACGCGGTTTTCCAGCCTTTTTTTGCCTATTTGAATTGGGTTATGAATCATCTGACAATACACCTTTCCATTGCGTTCGTTTTCATTGTATCATCAAATAAAGGAAATGTATATGATTAATTTTGCATTTTATATTGCTTTTCTTGCAAATTCGTGCTATACTGTACCAAAAGGACGGTGATGGGATGAAACCTTGTGAATTTGACGTTGCATATCTCGAAAGCGAAATGGATCGCCACGTTTTGTGGGAAAGCCATTGCCACGCGCAATTTGAAATGATCGCGGTGGCAAACGGAGATATTACCGTTATGATGGAAGGACAAACGTATCGGTTACAGAAAAATCAGATCCTCATTATTCCGCCGCTTTTCTATCATTCGGTTACGGCAAACGAGAAAGGACGCTATCGCAGAATTACTGCGTTGTTTGGAGTTGATTGCATCCCAAGCGTTCTGCAAAATGAATTTTTGGGACAAGGAAGAACCGCGGCGATCGATTCCTCTCGGATCGAAAAGTTAGAGCGTATCTGTCAAAAGCAAGATTTGGCGTTCTATGCGCCGTTGCTGCAAAGCTTGATGACAGAGATCTTTTATGATACCTTGCAGGTACCGCAAGCTCCTGCCAAAATGGAAGCTGACGAGTTCTTACAAAAAGCATTTGAGTATATTGACCGACATTTACACGAAAAAATTTTGCTTGACGATCTTGCCAAAGCAACAACCCGATCAAAATCCTCGTTTTGCCATTTGTTTGAAGAAAAAATGAAGATTTCCCCCAAGCAGTATATCTTGCAAAAAAAGCTTGCACTTGCAAGCAAGCTGATCGATGACGGGGTACCGCGTACCGTGGCCGCAATGCAGGTTGGCTATGATAATTACAGCAATTTTTACCGTATACACTTAAAACACTTTGGAATAAACAATCCCCCCAATAAATGACGATGTAGCCGGTTGCCGATCATTTTCTTGATGACATGCTTGTATCCCTATGATAGGATATCTCAAAGCAACAAAAGACCAAGATCAATCATTCCGAGTTGACCTTGGTCTTTTGTTATATATGGTTTATATGCAGTTGATAAATTGCTCCATGTTATGGACGTTTGACACAACGGAGTGCGCGTCCTTTCCAAGCAGGTCATCGTCGGGGTGACAGGCATCAATCCCTTTTTCACGGAGCTTTTTCAGATAGATTGCCGCGTCTTCCATACGCTTAAAGGATTTTTCCATGACCGCGGGGAAGGTCAGCGTGCGATAAGGGTGTTCTGTGGAAACCGCTTGTACGATTTTTTCTCTGATTTCGGCAAACAGCTCCTCGTTGTTACGGAAGATCGCCTCGTTGCGAGAAAGCTCCTGCTTGGTGACAACCGTCACAAGGTTCGGAACGGCACGCTTTGCCTGTGCACACGTGATGTTTCCGGCTGCAAAAAAGCAAGCGGGAATTCCCATTGATGCGGCAATGTAGGCATCCATGTCGATTTCTCCGACGTATTTACCGTTCAGCTTGTAATACTGAACCGATTTACTGCTCATGGTGTGCGCAAGAACACCGCCGAGCGTTCCCTCCATGGCGTGATATCCGAAAAGGCAAATACAGTCGTATGCTCCCCGTGCAAAGTCCATGCGAGGATGACGGGCAGGATCCAACAACCGGATACGAGGATCCAGGTCAAGAGGATCTACGTTGTGGCTTTTGCCGTGATTGTCCCAAAGAGCTACTTCGACGACTCCCGCCGCAAAAAGGGCGTCTGCCGCCGCGTTGACCTCAAGGGCTGCCTGACGTCTTGCAATTTCCCATTGTTCGGTATCGCGCAAAAGCCCGATGTAGGGCTCACCAACCACGTGATTGACGCCTTCCAAGTCCAGTGCCAATAGGATTCTTTGATACATTTTTGATTCCTCCTCGGATTTTGGGTGCTTTTATTATACCCGTTACGGATTGGAAAGTCAAGTAAATTCGTTCGGTTCCGGTCTTTTTTGTAAAAAAAGAAAAAAAGGTATTGTAAAGTAAGAAAAAATTTGCTATAATATACTTTAAGATTTTTAAGAACTTGATTTGCAGAGGAGGGAGGCAGATGAAACGGCGCGGAACCAAGACCGCAGAGTCAAGGCTTGCGGACGTTCGCGAGCAGGCCTCGGAGATCCTCTCGGAAAACGGAAACCGCTTGATGCTGATTGAAGCACTCGGGCTTTGCTTGCTCACCGTTCCCTTATACGTTGCCTTACATACCTTGTGCATGATGGGCGTGCGATTGCTTCCACAGCTTCCCCTTTTGGTTTGGGAGTGGATATTGGCGGGGCTTATCTTCTTTTTGACACTGTTGGTCACGCTTCCTCTTTTGTACGGTGTGGCGCGCATGGCAAGCTGCATGGAGCGTGGGGAAGAGGTTTCGCTTTCCGATTTGTTTGCTCCCTTTACGTCGGGCAGACGCTATTTTTACGCGTTGCACGCATCCTTTCATACGTTGCGCTTGCTTTCGCTCGTCGTTTTGATGATTTGGATGACCGAATCGGCAATCGCCGCGCTGATCGTAGATCCCGTACTTGCTTGGGGGATCGGTGTTCTTTGCTTTTTGGCGGAAGCGGTTATTGGAATCTGTCTTTTGTACGGTCAATTTCCGTTGCTTGCCGTGACCGTGCACGAGGAATGTGATGCGGACACGCACGAAAGTCTTTCG
Source organism: Oscillospiraceae bacterium (assembly GCA_015064155.1). Taxonomy (GTDB): domain Bacteria; phylum Bacillota; class Clostridia; order Oscillospirales; family CAG-272; genus UMGS1865. The sequence continues at coordinate 17,910 of SVST01000008.1, forward strand.
GCTTTGTCTGCGTCGAGCAGCCAACGCTATGCAAGCCGCTTTTTCGGAGGATTTTTCTTCCGTATTCTGTTGGGAGTTCTCTCGTTCGGCATTCTTTTGCTGTGGGACGTGATTCCTTTGATGTTGGTTTCTTATTTTCGATATTGCAGACGTATAAACGACAATGATGATTTGATCGGAGGATAAAAAATGAGTGAAAAGTTTTATTTGACAACTGCGATTGCGTACGGTTCCAAAAAGCCGCACTTTGGAAACACCTATGAAGCGATCATGACCGATGCGGTAGCGCGTTACCGCCGCGAAATGGGATATGACGTTTTTATGTGTACGGGAACCGATGAGCACGGTCAAAAGATCGAGGAGCTGGCACGTGATGCGGGGATTACCCCCAAGCTGTACGTGGATAACGTGGCGGGCGAGATCAGATCGCTTTGGGATCACATGAACGTAAAGTACGATCACTTTATTCGTACGACCGACGATTATCACGAAGCGGCAGTCAAGAAGATCTTTACGCGCTTTTACAAGCAAGGGGATATCTACAAGAGCCGCTACGAGGGCTGGTACTGCGTTCCCTGTGAGTCCTTCTTTACCGACACGCAGGCGGTGGATTGCAAGTGTCCCGACTGCGGACGCGACGTGCAAAAGGCAAGCGAGGAAGCGTATTTCTTCAACATGAAGAAGTATGCGGACCGTTTGATGGAATATATCGAGGCGCATCCTGAATTTATCGAGCCCGAGAGCCGTAAAAAGGAGATCGTCAACAACTTCCTCAAGGCGGGACTCCAGGATCTTTGCGTTTCGCGTACCTCCTTTACGTGGGGAATTCCCGTGGAGATCGATCCCAAGCACGTGACCTACGTTTGGCTGGATGCACTGACCAACTATATCACCGCACTCGGCTACGATCCCGATAAAACCTTTGAGGAGCAAAGCGAAAAGTTCCGCAAGTATTGGCCCGCCGACGTGCATATCATCGGTAAGGACATCATCCGATTCCATACCATCTACTGGCCGATTTTCCTGATGGCGTTGGATTTGCCGCTGCCCAAAAAGGTATTTGCGCATCCGTGGTTCAATTTTGGAATGGATAAGATGTCCAAATCGCGCGGAAACGTGATCTATGCCGACAAGCTGGCTGACAGATTTACCGTAGACGGTGTTCGTTACTACGCGCTTGCCGAAATGCCCTACGCAAATGACGGCTCGATTACCTATGAAAACGTCATCAAGCGATTCAATACCGATCTTGTCAACAATCTCGGAAACCTTGTGAAGCGTACCTTGGATATGCAGAAGAAGTATTTCGGTAGCGTAATTCAGGCACCGAGCGCAAAGGATGCTTTGGATGACGAGGTGGTTGCCGCCTGCGTAAAGGCTTATGAAAAGGTTGTTGAAAACATGAACGGCTACCGCGTGGCGGATGCGTTGGAGGAGATCTTCGCAATGCTCTCTCGCGCAAACAAGTATATCGATGAAACCACACCGTGGACACTTGCAAAGGATGAGAGTCAGCGCGAGCGCCTGGGAACCGTGCTCTATACGCTTTTGGAGGCAATTCGTTGGGGGGCTGTGTTACTGCATCCCTTTATTCCCACCACGGCAGAGGAGATCCTTTCCGAGCTCAATACCGATGCAACCGGCTATGCTTCGATCGGCAGCAAAGAAAAGTTTGGCGCACTGACCGCAGGAACGGTCGTTCAGGATTCCAAGGTGCTGTTTGCCCGTTTGGACGAGGCAAAGGTGCTGGCGGAAATCGAAGCAGAGCGTCAAAAGCAGGTTGCCGAGGCAGAGGCTGCGGCAAAGGCAAACGAGGTACCCGAAAAGCCCGAGGGCTGTGCCTTGATCGGAATTGAGGACTTCATGGGCGTGGAGCTGCGCTCGGCAAAGATTTTGGAGTGCGAAAAAGTTCCGAAAGCGAAGAAGCTGCTCAAGCTCAAGGTTGATTTGGGATATGAGCAAAGACAGGTCGTGTCGGGAATCGCAAAATGGTACGAGCCCGAGGCTTTGATCGGCAAAAAGATCATTTTGGTTGCCAACCTCAAGCCCGCAACGCTTTGCGGCATCGAATCCAGCGGTATGATCCTTGCGTCGGGTGAGGAAACCGTACGGGTAGTCTTCCTTGCCGAGGATACCCCCTTGGGAGAAAGAATCAGATAAAGACGAATGAAAAAGGGGAAGGAACGCTGTTGCTTGAAAGTGGTCCTTTCCCTTGACCTTTTACGACGAGATGTTTTGAAAACCGCAATTTATACAATGCTGTGAATCTTTGTGGAGGTGAGTCTATGAAAATAACGATTATTGGCTGCGGACGGTGGGGTTCTCTGATTACTTGGTATCTGGATGGCTTGGGACATGAAGTGACTTTATACGGACGGGAAACCTCCTCGCATATGCAGACTTTTTTGCGAACAAGAAGCAACGGATTGCTGACTTTACCCCCGAGTGTTCGGCTATCTACGACACTTGACTGTGTGAAAGATGCCGACGTCATTATTATATCAATCGGATCGCAAGGCTTGCGTGCTCTGATGGAAAAAGAGCTTGCGGGTTTGCAATTGAAAAACAAAATTTTTGTGCTGTGTATGAAAGGAATTGAAATTCAAACCGGGAAGCGACTTTCGGAAATTGTGGAAGAATTTACAGATTCATCCAACCGTGTAGCGGTTTGGCTGGGTCCCGGACACGTACAGGAGTTTTATGCGGGGATTCCGAACTGTATGGTAATTGACAGCTTCGATGACGTGGTAAAACAGCAATTGGTGGAAGAATTTTCCGGTGATCTAATTCGCTTCTACTACGGTCAGGATATGATTGGAAACGAAATCGGAGCCGCGTCGAAGAACGTGATTGGAATTGCGGCGGGATTTCTTGACGGTATGCGACTTACCACGCTCAAGGGGGCGTTGATGAGTCGAGGCACAAGGGAGATTGCCCGATTGATAGATGCAATGGGCGGCAACCCGGTTTCCGCGTACGGACTTTGCCACCTTGGGGATTACGAGGCAACCGTCTTTTCCCCGTATTCTCATAACCGCCGCTTTGGCGAATGCTTCATCAAGCAGGAAAAATTTGATGCCCTTGCCGAGGGGTACTATACGGTTGCCGCACTGAGAACGCTTGCGGAACGTCAAGGCGTTGAACTGCCGATTTGCGATACGGTTTATCGGATTCTGTATGAGAATACCGATTTTCAAAAGGAAATGGACCAGCTGTTTCGACGTAGCCTGAAAAATGAATTTTAAGAGGTTCGGTATGCTGAAAATTTTTGATACCCATGCACACTATTACGACAAGCGATTTGCAGCCGAATTGTCGGGCGGTGCGCACGAATTGTTGAGTCGGGTTATGCCGAATCCCGTCTGTGCGGTCATTAACGTCGGTACCGACTGTGAAAACGCAAGGCTTGCCATCGAGCAGGCACAGCGGTACGACGGAATGTATGCCGCAATCGGGATTCATCCCGGGGACTGTCACTATGCGAAAGATCCCGATGCCGAGCTTGCAAAAATACGGGGACTTTTGGGAAGTGCCGAAAGCCGCAAAGCGCAAAAGATCGTTGCCATCGGGGAGATTGGCTTGGACTATTATTGGCAGGAGTACGACGGCGGAATCCCCATGGACAAGGCAAAGGAAGCCTACTTTTTTGACGCGCAAATGTCGCTTGCCGAGGAGCTTGACCTGCCGGTGATCATTCACGACAGGGAAGCGCACGGCGATTGCTTTGACACGGTTATGCGTCATCCAAACGTGCGCGGCGTTTTTCACAGCTACAGCGGCAGCGCGGAGATGGCAAGGGAGCTGGTACGGCGCGGATGGTACATTTCCTTTTCGGGGACGCTGACCTTCAAAAATGCTGCGCGCGTTCGCCAGGCAGCCATGGCGGTTCCGCATGACCGCTTGCTGATCGAAACCGATGCCCCCTATCTTGCACCGCACCCACACAGGGGAAAGATGAACCATTCGGGGCTTTTGCGTCACACGCTGGAAACGCTTGCCGAGCTTTGGGAATGCTCCGAGGAGGAGGCAAGCCGACAAACCTATGAAAATGCGGAACGGCTTTTTTTGAAGCACTTTTTTGTGTAATATGGACAAAAAATGTTCTTGCAATTCTACATGCTGTATCGAAAAAGTTGAAAATATCCCTTGAAAATTTTGGATTTGTATTGTATAATAAGAGAAAGTGGAGGAAAATCAGACCGTGATTGCCCGTTGAAATGCAGACGAGCAATTGGTGTTGCCGCCGCTTAATCGAATGAAAGGTACTCAAAAAAGGACTACTACCATGGCGAAGATTGAAACCAAGAACATCAGAAATATTGCGTTGCTCGGACACGGCGGTTCGGGAAAGACCTCCTTGGCGGAGGCAATGCTGTTTATCACCGGCGAAACCGACCGTCTTGGAAATACGACCGCAGGAAATACGGTTTGTGACTATGATGCGGAGGAGGTTGCAAGAAAGATTTCGATTTCTGCGTCCTTGGCTCCCATGACATGGAAGAACGTAAAGATTAACGTGATCGATACTCCCGGTTATCTTGATTTTTCGGGTGAGGTGGTTCAGGCGTTGCGCGTTGCCGACAGTGCGATCATTACCATCGACGGTAAGGCAGGTATCGAGGTTGGTACCGAGCTGGCTTGGGATTACGCCGAGGCGGCAGGTCTGCCCCGCGCATTCTTTATCAATAAATTCGACGACAACGAAGCGCGCTTTGCTCGCGTTCTCGACGCATTGCACCTGACCTTCGGTAAGCAGGTATGTCCCTTGACCATCCCGATGGTGAAAAACGGTGAGGTTGTCGGTGCGATCGACCTGATCGACGAAACCGCACACGTATTCGATAACAACGGACGTCACAGCGTAGAGCTGATTCCCGAGGAGTCCAAAGAGGCTGTTGCGAAGTATCGCGATATGCTGATGGAGGCGGTTGCAAGCACCAATGAGGACTTGATGATGAAGTTCTTTGAGGGTGAGGAAATCTCCCACATGGAGGCAATCAACGCGGTTCACGAGGGTATCATCCACGGTGATATCGTTCCCGTATTCTGCGGCGCGGCTTCCAAGCTGTGGGGCGTTTGGACGATGCTGGATAAGATCACCGAATCCTTCCCGCGTCATACCGCTAAGAAGAACGAAATTCTTGCAAACGGCGATGAAATGGAAATCAATCCCGACGGTGAGCCCGCAATCTTCGTGTTTAAGACCGTTGCAGACCCGTTCGTTGGCAAGATGTCCTTCTTCAAGGTTATGAACGGTACGGTGAAGCGCGATTTGACGCTCAAGAATACGACCACGGGTGACAGCGAAAAGCTTTCTCACATCTACGTGATGAAGGGCAAGAAGCAAACCGAGGTTGACGAATTGGCGTGCGGTGATATCGGTATGGTGGCAAAGCTTTCCAACACCAACACCAACGATACCTTGACCTGGAATAACGATTTTGCATATAGCCACGTTGAATATCCCACGCCTTACCTTGTAAAGGTGATGATCCCCGTTTCCAAGGGTGACGAGGGTAAGATCTCCCAGAGCATTGCAAAAATGGCAGAGGAGGACTATACCATTCGCTTTGAAAACGATGCGGAAACCAAACAGCTGCTCATTTACGGTTTGGGTGACGTACATCTGTCGGTTCTCTCGGCAAGATTGAAGGGACGCTTTGGATTGAACGTTCGTTTCGATACTCCCAAGGTTGCTTACCGTGAAAAGATCACCAAGTCGGTTGACGTAGAAGGAAAGCACAAGAAGCAGAACGGCGGATCGGGTCAGTACGGTCACGTTAAGATGCGCTTTGCACCGGGCGAGGGTGAGGGCTTGACCTTTACCGTATCGGTTGTGGGCGGCACCGTTCCGAAGAACTTTAACCCTGCCGTTGAAAAGGGTATTCAGGATTCGATGGCAAAGGGTGCATACGGCTATCCGCTTGTATGCTTGGCAGCCGATTTGTACGACGGCTCTTATCACGCGGTTGACTCGGATGAATTGTCCTTTAAGACGGCGGCATCCTTGGCATATAAGAAGGCACTGGAATTGGCAGGTCCCGTATTGCTGGAGCCCGTCGGAGATATGGCAATTACCGTTCCCGAGTCCTTGGTGGGCGACGTAATGGGTGACCTCAACAAGCGTCGCGGAAGCGTTATGGGTATGGAGCCCGCCGCAAAGAAGGGCTACACCGTGGTGCAGGCGGTTGCACCTAAGGCAGAGCTGATGGATTATCCGATCGTTCTGCGCGCAATGACGCAGGGTCGCGGTTCCTATTCGTTCAGCGTAACGGGATACGACGTAGTTCCCGCGAACATCACCGCAAAGGTTATTGCAGACAATAAGGAATAATAAAAGCAGAGGGGAAGCGAGCCGAATGGCTTTCTTCCCCTCTTTTTGGGGAGAGAAAGAGCAGCAACGCGCGCGTTGCTGCTCTCATATTTCTTGTTAAATATCCAAATCGGGCGGCACGTCGATTTCATCGGACACGTACTTGCCGTTCTTTTTTCGTTGGCGCACACATTCGCTCAGCAGATACTCGATCTGACCGTTTACCGACCGAAAATCGTCCTCCGCCCACGCGGCAATGGCCTCATAAAGCTTTGGCGAGAGGCGCAACGGAATCTGCTTTTTTTGCTGGTCGTTCATGGACACCCCTTAGATCAATAGAGGCTTCCCGAGTTGACAACGGGCTGCGCATCGTGGTTGCCGCAAAGCACCACCAACAGGTTGGATACCATTGCAGCCTTACGCTCGTCGTCCAGCTCGACTACCTTGTTTTCGTTCAAGCGTTCCAATGCCATTTCCACCATGCCGACCGCACCGTCAACGATCATTTTGCGTGCGTCGATAATGGCGGATGCTTGCTGTCTTTGCAGCATAACTGCCGCAATTTCGGTTGCATAGGCAAGATAGGTGATGCGTGCTTCGACGATCTCAATGCCGGCTTCGTCTACACGCGCCTGGATCTCGTTGCGGATTCGGTTTGCAACGATCTCACTGGAGCCGCGCAGGCTGCCGTCGTCGGCAAGTCCGTCACCCGTGGTATCTACGTTGGGGGCAACGTCGTACGGATAAATGCGAACGATGTTTCGCAGAGCACTGTCACACTGCAGGGAAAGGTATTCCTTGTAGTTGTCCACGTTGAACACCGCTTTTGCCGTGTCCACGATTCTCCACGTCACGGCGATGCCGATCTCAATGGGATTACCCAAGCAGTCGTTGACCTTTTGGCGGTTATTGTTCAGCGTCATGATCTTCAAGGAGATTTTCTTGTTGGTCAGATCAACGTTGACACCCGATGCACCCTGTGCCAAGGTGGACGCAACGGTTTTGACGTCGCCGCTTTGGTTCAGGTGGGTCTTTGCGGCAGGGTTGACTGCCACGCAGAAGGGGTTGACCGCGTAAAAGCCGTCGCCCTTGATGGTACCGATGTACGTGCCGAACAGCGTCAGCACCAAAGCTTCCTGGGGCTTGAGGACACGCAAGCCGCACAAGGGAATCCAGCCTATGCAAAGAACGGCTGCGCTGACGATCAGAATGACAGGAGATCCGTCATTTTCTACTTGAATGCCACCGTAAATGGCACCCGCCGTTGCAAGAGCCAAAAGCAGAAGCGTTGCAATCAGGACGAGCATGCCGTTTTTCTTCTTGGTTAAAATTTTTTCTTTCATGATATCCTCCATATTTTTTGATTGTGATATTAAAATGATATCATAAAAACTCTTTCTTGTCAAGTAATTTTTGAGAAAAAATGAAATTTCAAATGAGAAAAAATGAAATTTCAAATGTGTTATTGACATTTTTTTCATAATGTGCTATACTAACAGCAGATCGGTTTGGTCTATTAAATTTATTTGGGAGGTTTGAAAATGGATTTGTTGAAAAAGGTATGGCCTACACCCTTTAAGATCAAGGAGAAGGATTTTACATCTTTTCTGATTCAGCTGATCATCTTTATCGTGATCTGCGCGGTATTGGGCGTTGTGATCGGTCTTTTGGCAAAGATCCCCGTCGTAGGCATCATCATCGGTGCTGTTGGCGGCTTGATGGGACTGTATAGCTTGATTGGCATCGTCCTTTGCATTTTGAAATACTTGGCTGTCATCGATTGAGTTTTTTCGAAAGAGGCTATCGCGGTGAGTGATCTTACTGCGATAGTCTTTTTTTTGTTTTCAAAGCAAAAAAAGAACACCGTGTGTCAAGGAAGCCTTGACTTTTTCGGTGGGATATGATATGATATAAGATAGAAAACAAGATCGTTTGTATTGATATGGTGCAGTTTACGATCCCAATTTGGAGGTATCGAATCGATGAAACGGGCAGTAGGAATGCTGTGGATATCCTTTGTGTCGCTGCTTTTGTGCGCGGTCATGCTCGCAACGCCGGTGTCTTCCGTTGCGGTTGCCGCGAGTGAGAGCTCTCCCTTTGATTTTGGAACCGATGCGGCGGCAAAGCATGAAACGCTAGACGCGAATACGCTGATCGAGATTCTCGTGGACGGTGAGGTTTCCGCCGCGGAATCCGATTATTTGAAACGTTTTTCCGAAATTACCATGCGTTACAGTAATTTCATTCCCGAAAGCAATATTACAACGCATTACGATCGGGAGCGTCACAGCTTGGACGTTACCGTACATCCGTACTCCTATACGGCAAACAACGGAGCAACCGTGCGCTGGATTCCCACCGAGGTGTTGCTTGATGGCAAGGTGTGTGCCTTGACCCTTTCGGCGGACGGCGGATACGCTTGTACCGTGGAGGAGGTCCTGCACACGGGGATCTTCGAAATGGAGGTTCGGTTTGAATGGAACGTGACGTTGCCGGATGATGCTGTAAATCTTTTGTTGAATGCCGCGTACACGGCGGGAAGCGATGCGCTGGAAGAGATTCTCGCGCACGAGCTGTTGGTAACGGATTACGAGGCGCGTGTTGAGGCATACCGCAAATACGTGCAGTATTTGGAGGATAAGACAGCGTACGACGTATATTGCGACGCGTATGCGGAATATGAGCGTCAGCTTGAGGCATACAACGTCTATTTGGGTGAATTGGCGGTGTACAAAGAGCAAAAGGCACTGTACGATGCATGGCAACGCTATTTTGCTTACGTTGATTTTCAAACCAACCGACTTCCCGATTTCAACAAGTACGTTGCATATCAGCAGCAGGTGGATGCCGTCAAGGCAAAGCTGCAGCCCCTGGAAAGTCTGTTCGTGTGGGATAGCAACGGTCGTCAGTTTTATGCCGCGCTGATGGGCAATTTGGTTACGTTGGTTCTCAAGGAGGAAAACAAGGCGGATTTGATTGCGGCAGGCTGTACGAAAGCCGACGTAAATGCCGCAGGTGTTGCGGCGGTTGCTTTGCGCGAATTGATGGAGCCCTATGCCGAATTGAGAAAGGCAAAGTATGCGTCCTCGCACGAGAAATATACCGCGTTGTATGCGTATTACACCGAGCATCACGCCGCCCTTACCAAGCATTTTTCCGATCTTTGCAGTGCGCTTAATTCGCTTTGCGATTGTTCGGTTTTGATTATCAATTTGGACAAGGAGAATAAGCTGGAGCATTATCGCAAGTTCGTGGCACAGCTTTACGTAACGGCAACCGCCTTGGACGACAGTGTCAAGCGGGATCCTGCGTGGACGGTAAACAAAAGGGTATGGAGCACCGTCATCCAGGAATGTAACATTGTGCCTGACGATATTCTTGCCGACCCCTCTACCGCTTCCATGCCCGCGGACGAGGTACCGCCCGTGGAGGAGGTGCCGGAGGCAACCCGTCCGGAGGGAGAACAGCTGCGCGAAGAACCCACCGCACCCAAGACTGTCGAAGAGCCAAGCGAACCCGAAGTCGTTGTGAACCCCGATCTTGCGGGGATTCCGCCCGTTGCCGAGAAGCCGGAGGATACGGCACCCATCGCCCCCGTGATTGATGAAACGCTTCGTACGCTTGCGCTGCAAATTCGGGAGGGAAGCTTTGCTTCCCGCGATCCTGCCGAAGCCAATCGCTCGTTTTGCTTGCAGACCTCGGTCAGCCGTTCGGTTTCGGTAGATAATCGCAAGCAGATTCGATTCTATGCGTCCGACCGTACGACGCTGTTGGCAGAGAAGTGGGTAGAGTACGGAACCGCCTTTTCTGCCGACGGAATTGAAGCAACCCGACCCTCCGACGCGCAATATCATTATCGGTTTGACGGTTGGAGGTTGTCCGACGGAACAGCTCCCTCGGACGTTGTTGAATCGGATATGACGCTGATTGCGCAGTTTGTACCCGAATTGCGCTCGTATACGGTAACCTGGATTTTGAATGCGGCAACCAGAACCGAGGAGGTCTTTTACGGAACGGTTCCGACACCGCCGTTTTCACTGACTCCCACTCCGTCGGTTGGTCATCAATACGTTTTTTCGGGTTGGTCACCAAGCGTTGAGCCGGTTACGGGGGACGTAACCTACCAAGCAACGCTTCTTTTGGAGCCGCTTCTGTATACCGTGACGTGGAATTTTGGAGATCGAGTGGAAACCACGACCGTAGCGTATGGGTCTGTGCCGGAGTATACGGGTGACGTTTCCCGTGCGCCCGACAATGCTCGCTATGAGTTTGAGGGATGGTTCGATGCGTGGAACGACGCTCCGATGGGCATTACCGGGGACGTTACCTATACGGCGAGATATAAGCGGATTGCGCTTGCGACCAAGACCGATCAGAAAACCGAGTTGACGGTCAGCCATACCGAGAGCGCGATCGTGGTTGAATGTGCGTCGGTTTCCGATTTGTACGTGCGCGAGGCAGCACGGCTTGCGCGAGAAACCGGAAAATCCTTGACGTTGCAGTTTGAGCAGCTATCAATGACCGTCAAGGCGGAGAATTTGGGCATTTATTTGGAGTCCGCGTGCGAGCGAATCAAGCTTCACTCGAAGCAAGAGAATAACGGATTGCTTTTGGAGCTGCAATACCTCGATCAAACCAATACGAGTATTCCGATCGAGCTGCCCGTATCGCTGAATTTGCAGATGGATTCGGCAAACGTTTCGGTTTCCGATGGAGAAAATTCGAAGCCGATTGAAAACGGAACGGTAGACGTGGTTGGATCGGTCAATCTTCAAGTCAAGCCGATTCACAGCGTGGCGGTATCGGTAAACGGGAATCAAAACTGCGACGTTTCCAAAATTCCCGTCAGGGCAGAGGTTGGTACGTTGATTGATTTGCGTGTCAGCTGCGATTTCGGATATGAGATTTCGGGCGCGCGTGTCCGCACCGCGGACGGTGTTGAGATTGCCGTCGATCAGCTTTGCTTCGTGATGCCGAATGCCGATGTGACGGTGGAGCTGCAGATTTCGCGGATTGTGTATACGGTGGTCTTCCGTGTGGACGGACAGGTCATTTCGCAAAGCACGTACGGGCTTGGGGAGAAGATCGTCTTGCCCGCAACACCGACAAAGCCCTCCGACGGACAATACGACTACACCTTTAAGAGCTGGACTCCCGATCCGTTGACCGCAATCGGAGAGGTTCGGGAGCTGTATTTCGACGCGATTTTTGAAGCGTTTCCCGTTACCCACGGAAATCCGTATCACTCGGGTCGGAACAACAACTTTATGTTAACCGTCATTTTGCCGATTTTGGCGGCGGTGTTAGTGGTTGGGATCACCGCTTTTGTCGTGCGTCGCAAAAGAAAGAAAAAGAAGGCGAACGCGAGCGCAAGCACCGATACGTAATTTTGAGGAATGAAAAAAGATGGGCTGTCTACGACAGCCCATCAGCTTCCATTTTATTCCGATGCTTTTTGCGCACCGAGAAAATCCTCAAAAATCGGTGCGTCGGGCTCCTTTTCAAACGAGAGGAGCTGTTTGGTTTTGGGATGCTCAAGCGTCAGGCGGTGTGAAAAAAGCGCGATGGGACAGTGATCGTTTGCACCGTATTTTCCATCCCCCACCAACGGGTGACAGCGAGAGGAAAATTGTACGCGAATTTGATGGGTACGTCCCGTTTGCAGCGTGATGGCAACGAGCGATACTTTCCCGTATGCGGGGTGATCCTTTGCGGCTAACACGCGATACTCAAGGCGTGCCTCCTTGACGCCTTTTCGCGCGCGGTCAACCACAAAGCTTTTGTTGCGCGCGCGGTCGTAAAACAAAAGATCGGAAAGACTGCCCCGGGGCGACTGCGGTTCTCCGTGGACGACTGCTAAATATTCCTTTTTGACGCGGTTTTCAGAAACTGCGCGCGACAGGGAAGCCGCAGCCTCCGGGGTGCGCGCGTAAACCATCACACCGCCGACACCGCGATCCAAACGGTGAATAACGCCAACGTAGCCGTTTTTGTTCCGTGTTGCCAGCCACCGCGCCAGGCTTTGGGGAGAGTCGCTGTCCTCGGAAAGCATTTGCGGCGGCTTTACCACCACCGTCAGATAGGGGTCTTCGAATACAATTTCGGGAAATAGTTCGGGATTCATCATAATTTTTCCTTTTTTGTGGAGATTTGAGTATGGAAAAAGACGTATTGAACTTAGAAAGCGTGCAACGCGAGCTGGGAGAACTCCCGATCGAGCTGTGCGTGCTGGATTGCGTGGATTCCACCAACGAGCAGGCAAAGCGCATGGCAATTGCGGGAGAGCGCCGTACCGTTTTAATTGCCGCCGAGCAGCAGACGCGCGGGCGGGGACGGTTGGGAAGAAGCTTTTTTTCACCTGCGTCCACCGGCATTTATTTCAGTATTTTGCATACGGTTGACCGTCCGCTTCAAAGCGCGGTTTCGTTGACGGGTGCCACAGCCGTAGCCGTTATGCGTGCGCTTCGCACCAAAACGGGGCGGCAGACCCAAATCAAATGGGTGAACGATCTGTATTTAGACGGAAAAAAGGTTTGCGGGATTCTTGCCGAAGCCCTTTCGGGCTTGGAAGAGGGGCGTCAACAGTTGATCGTTGGAATCGGAATCAATCTGCGTACCGATGCGTTTCCCGACGAGCTTTCCGAGAAAGCCGGCGCGGTTCACGGGTCGTACGCGACACGTGCTTCCTTGATTGCCGAGATTTACCGTGAGCTGAAGCCCTTTTTGGAGAATCTCGAGGATCGCACGTGGCTTGAGGATTACCGAGCCCATTCCTGCGTGATCGGGAAGGAGATTACGTGGACGGACGGAGAGAATACCCGAAGCGGCAGAGCAGTGGGAATCAATTCCCTGGGGGAATTGGAGGTGCAAACCCCTGCAAACGAAGCTTATACGTTGCGAACGGGAGAAATCTCGGTTCGCGTGCAGAACTGATCGGTTGGGTGAGGGTTGCTCCTCACCCTTTTTTTGCGGTTTTTCGGTAGTGGGTCGGAGAAACACCGATTTTTCTTCGAAACAGTCCCGAGAAATAAAACTCGTCCTCAAAGGATAAATAGGCGGCAATGTCGCGCACCGACATACCCGTTTCGGTTAACAGCTGGCAGGCAAGCGTGAGCTTGCGGTTCAGGACGTAGCGGTAAGGAGGCATTCCGATTGCCGTTCGGAACAGCCGTTCGGCTTGCGAGGACGATTTGCCGGCAACGGCGGCAAGCTGTTCCAAGCGGATTGCATCGGTTTCATGCTGTTCGATGTAGTCAAGCATGGCTTGCACGGGGGTGCGGGCAGGTTGCTCGCTGGCAGAGAGTGCCAAGGACATTCGGTGGAGGAGCTGCGTGAGCAGTGCAACACACTTTTCGGTGGTATGTGCGCCGTTTGGATGCTCGGCATAATACTGGAACTTTTGCAGAAGATCGGAGGTGTCCAATGCGGGGAAATAATAGGTGTGCGTGAGGTCAAACTGACGAAGCAGCTCTTCTACGTAACTCCCCGAGAGATTGATCCAGATTTTTTTCCAAGGGGCTTTGCGATCACTGTAGTAGTGATGATCCTTTCCCTGCGGCAGGCAGTAGGTATCGCCGGCTTTCGGAGAAAATTGCCGATCTCCGATTTCGACGTGTCCGCATCCCGAAAGAATGTATTCGATGCACATGACGCGAGAAGCGGGACGGTCGATGGAATAGTTTTTGTTTGGGTAGGTCGTGCCGCACAGATGAAATCGCAGATCCACGCTTTTGGGAAGACCTTCGTTAATCGATTTCATTTGACAGATTTTTTCTTTGAGCATGGAGATCCCTCGCTTTCGGCTTTTATTATAGCAGAGAAGCCCTCGAATGTCAACCGTTTCCATCCATGGAATAATTTGGCACATGAGGATTTTTTGCATATCGTTGCTTTTTCGCTTGAAATATGGTACAATAAAAACAGCATTTTGGGCAAGGAGGCTATATGAAACAAAAGGATCACAAGGCATTGGGCTTGTTTTTATTGGACAGCGCGAAGGATCAACGGGTTTGGCAAAGAACCTGGCATCGCCGCTTTTTTTTATATGGGTGCGTGGGACCCGATTATTTTCCGCTGACCTATTTTTGCGGCTTTCGCAAAGGACACACAATGAAAGGGCATCATGCGGAGTATTCGCAACAAAAGATCGGTCGGTCGATTCGACGGTTGCAAGAGCGAGGCGTTCGCCGATTGCGCGACTGCTTCCGATTGGGGACGCTGATGCATTATTTATCGGATTCCTTTACCTATTCTCATACCGAGTCGTTCTTTGGGGATATGCGTGAGCACCGCGATTATGAAAAGAAATTGCATCCCTGCTTTGCCTCCTTCTTGACAGCGGCAGATCACGATCATTGCCGCAGGGGCGAGAGGGGCAAAGAGACACTTCACGAGTGGCTTTTTCGGAAGCGTTGCGAATACCGTGCCGAAAAAAAGGGGACGGAACGCGATTGCAGCTATATTTTGCATGCGTGTACGACCCTATTTTGGGGATTGTGTGAGGAGCGCGGCTGACGAAAAGAGAAACGAAAAAGGGCTGTTTTGGGACAGCCCCTTTGTTTTGTTGTATCAAGTTTATTTAAAGTAGTATAAACCGCTGAATCCGTGGCTTTGGAATTCCTTTTGATATTCTTCGGGGGTCATCCAGCTTTCTTTGGTGTAGTCATCAAAGAAGGTTCCCAATTCGCGGTTATAATAGGAAACGCAGGAGTTGTATTGTCTGTCTGCGGAGTGATATGCCAGTGAAATGCGCATATAGGGGATCAGCTTTCCGCTTTCCCATACGTACAGTGTGGTGGCATCGGTGATGGTTGTGTCAGCGTTTTTGTCGGTTACAACCGTGTGTGTAAAGCCCAAAATTCCTTGCTGCTCGGGGTTCGGCTGTACGTTATACAGCTCGTTCAGCTCCTTGTTTGATACGTATTCCTGGGTTGCGGGGTTGTACAAAAAGCAAGCGTAGGATACGCAATCCTCTGTGACGGCGGTTGCAATGCGCAGATCTCTGTGTCCGTCAAAGTTCAAATCCTCTGCGTAAAAGCCGTAGGTTTCATTTTTGTTTCCGATTCTTTTGGAAACCTTTACCTTTTTCTGCCAAAGCACCGAGTCGCCGTTTTTAACGACGATCTGTTTTGCCCGCGAACCCGATCCGCGGACACAGTAGGTGATGCCGTCGTAGCTGACCTCGTACAAAAGGTCGTATTTTTCTTTTGCGCAGGAGCAAACCGTCAACAACAGTGCCATGCAAAGCAAAAGGGACAAGATTTTTTTCATGCGGGAGCCCTCCCTCGGAATTTGTATTCATCTTTTTTATTATATCAAATTTCGGCTTCCTTGTCAATGGCCGCGCTTGATTTTGCATTTGATTTGAAAAAAATCAAAAAAGCTATTGACAAACAAATGCTTTTATGATATCATTATGATATCATAAGCTAACGAAAAGGGGTGTAACAGGTTGCATACAGTGATCGAAATAAACGGCTTGCAAAAACGATTTGGTGATATTTGTGCGGTTGACAATCTATCCTTTCGGGTTCGAAAGGGCGAGCTGTTTGCGTTTTTGGGTGTAAACGGTGCGGGAAAATCCACAACGATCAATATTTTATGCGGTCAGCTTCCCAAGGACGGAGGAACCGTCCGTATCAACGGATGCGACATATCGCAGCAACCGAATGCGGCAAAAAAGAGTCTTGGCATCGTGTTTCAAAATTCTGTTCTGGATCGTGCATTAACGGTTTGGGAGAATCTGGAGAGCCGAGCTGCGCTTTACGGGATCTACGACAAAGAGCTGCGAGCGCGTGTCAAGGAGCTTTCCGGGATGCTGGATTTTGAAGATCTTCTTTCGCGCCGTGTCGGGAAGCTTTCCGGCGGACAACGGCGGCGGATCGATATTGCCCGCGCTTTGCTTCATCATCCGCAGATTTTGATTTTGGACGAACCGACCACGGGACTGGATCCGCAGACCCGAAGGCTTTTGTGGGATGTTTTGAACGATTTGCGAAAGCGGGAGCAAATGACGGTCTTTTTAACCACGCATTATATGGAGGAAGCCGCAGATGCCGATGACGTTCTGATTCTGGATCACGGCAGAATCGTGGCACAGGGAACACCCCTGGAGCTGAAAAACACCTACACGGGAGATTTTATTACGTTGTATCGAGTATCGGAGGAGGCGGTGGCAGCATTGGGGCTGCCTTATGAGTGCTTGCGCGATGCGTATCGGATATCGATTGCGAATACCGCGGAGGCAACCGCGCTGATTACGGCGAATCCAACGCTCTTTACCGATTATGAGATCACCAAGGGAAAGATGGACGACGTATTTCTTGCCGCAACGGGGAAATCCTTGACGGGAGGTGATTCCGTATGAAAACTCTGAAATGTCTGATTTTGCGCAACGTGCGACTGTTTTTTAAGGATAAAGCGATGTTCTTTACGTCGTTGATCACCCCGTTGATTCTCCTGGTGCTGTATATGACCTTCCTTGGGAACGTTTTTCGCGATAGTCTGTTGTCGGGACTTCCGGCAGGGGTCGTGTTGAGCAACGAGCTGGTCAACGGATACGTGGGAGGACAGTTGATTTCTTCCATTTTGGCGGTTTCTTGCGTGACGGTTTCCTTTTGCTCCAATATGCTGATGGTGCAGGACAAAGCCAACGGAACCTTGAAGGACCTTTCTGTTTCTCCTGTCCGTCCGTCGATTTTATCACTCTCCTATTATTTTGCAACGCTGATTTCTTCATTGATCGTTTGCTTGTCAGCCACAGCGGTTTGCTTTGTGTACGTGGCAAGCGTGGGCTGGTTTTTGTCGGTAGCTGACGTGCTGCTTCTTTTGCTTGATGTCTTTTTGCTTGTCATGTTCGGAACGGCACTTTCCTCGGTCATCCATTTCTTTTTGTCCACGCAGGGGCAGATTTCTGCGGTTGGATCGGTGGTCAGCTCGGGATACGGCTTTTTGTGCGGTGCGTATATGCCGCTGTCGCAGTTTTCGATTGGTTTGCAACGCGTTCTGCATTTTTTGCCCGGGACCTATGGAACGGTGCTGGTACGAAATCACGCCATGCGAGGCGTATTCGGCGAAATGAGAAGAGTGGGTGTTTCGGAAGAGGTGACGGAAATGCTCGGGGATGTGATCGATTGCAATCTCTACTTTTTCTCAACCCGTGTCAGCCTTGGCAGTATGTATCTGGTGCTGATCGTGTCGATTGCTGCCCTGATCGGTGTGTACGTGCTGTTGAACATCTTGTGCGCAAGAAAAGCTTGATTTGCTATTGACAGAAGAAAGGGATATGTGTATAATAAGATCATAACCGTGATAAAGGAGATTTGAGATGCTGAGAATTGAACATTTGACCAAAACGTATGGAGAAAAGCGCGCGGTTGACGATCTGTCGCTCCATATTTGCAAAGGGGAAATTTACGGGTTTATCGGTCACAACGGTGCAGGAAAAACCACAACCATCAAAGCAATTTGCGGGATTTTGCAGTTTGATGGCGGCGACATTTTTGTAGACGGTGTATCTGTGAAGAAGGATCCGTTGTCCTGCAAGCGTAAGATTGCTTATATTCCCGATAACCCCGATTTGTACGATTTTATGACGGGGATTCAATTTTTGAATTTTACCGCCGATATTTTCGGCGTGGATGCGGATACGCGACAGACCTTGATCCGAAAGTATGCCGACGTCTTCTCCCTGACCTCTGATCTTGCACAGCCGATCTCTGCTTATTCGCACGGTATGAAGCAAAAGCTGGCGATTATCGCGGCACTTTTGCACGAGCCGAAGCTGATCATTATGGACGAACCCTTTGTGGGGCTTGACCCCAAGGCTTCGCATCTTCTCAAGGAGATCATGCACGAGCTTTGCAAGGCGGGCGCGGCAATCTTCTTCTCCACACACGTCCTGGAGGTTGCCGAGAAGCTGTGCGATAAGGTTGCCATTATCAAGAACGGTAAGCTCGTGCGCGCGGGTACAATGGATGAGGTGCGCGGCGATATCTCCTTGGAGGAGGTCTTCCTGGAGCTGGAGGCAGAGCAATGACAAAGGCATTATTAAAAAAGCAATTTCTTGAGATTTTTGCTTGGTTCCGTTACAATGCAAGGAACGGCAAAAGGCGTAAGGGAATCGCGCTTTTCGGTTTTGCGGCACTGTATCTTTATTTGTTTGGCTTTTTGGGGTACTTTTTCTTTATGTTTGCCGATGGGTTGGCTCCTCTGTATTCCATCGGAAAGGGCTGGATCAGCATGCTGATCATGAGCCTTGTCGGAATCCTTCTCGGAGTCATCGGAAGCATTTTCAGTACCTATAACATCTTGTATCGGGCAAAGGATAACGATCTGTTGCTGTCCCTGCCGATCCCGCCCTCCAAAATTTTGTTCGTTCGTCTGCTTGGTGTCTATCTGATGGGGCTTTTGTATGAGCTGCTTGTGATGGTACCTACGCTGATCGTTTTCTTCCAACACGCAAAGCCCTCGGTTGCGGGAGCCCTTTTTGCCGTGCTGCTTCCGTTCGTGCTGTCGCTGTTCGTTTTGACCCTTTCTTGTCTGTTAGGCTACGTCATTGCGTGGATCACGGCAAGAATGCGCCGCAAGAACCTTTTAACGGTGCTTGCCGCATTGCTCTTTATGGTTCTGTATTATTTTGGTTACAGCAAGATGATGACAGCACTGTCAAAGATTTTGATGTATGCCGACGCATTGGAAAGCAAGCTGCGCTGGATCTACCCCTTTTACCACCTTGCCATGGGGACCGAGGGAAATCTTTTGTCCATGCTGATTTCTACGGCGATCTTTGCCTTGTTGTTTGCGGTAACGGTTGCGGTTCTTGCAAAGAGCTTTTTGAAGCTGGCTACGACGAATCGCGGAGAGAAGAAAAAGGTCTACCGCGAAAGTCGCGTCAAGGCGGGAGGTGTGAGCAGCGCGCTGTTGAAGAAGGAGCTGCGCCGCTTCCTCTCCAGTCCCGTTTATATGCTTAACTGTGCGCTTGGCTCGGTTTTCATGGTGGTTCTTGGCGTGCTTGTACTGATCAAGGGTCGGAATCTTTTGTCAACAGTTTCCGCAACGCCGATGTTAGGCACGGAGGGGCTGACCGTTTTGATCTTTGCGGCATCCCTTTGTATGATTGCCTCCATGAATGACGTTACGGCTCCGTCGATCTCCCTGGAGGGGAAGTGGATCTGGTTGGTTCAGGTGCTTCCCGTGCGCCCGATCGACGTATTGCTTGCCAAGCTCAAGCTGCATCTTTGGGTAACGCTTCCTCCCTTGTGGTTTTTCGCGGCAGCCTCGTTGATCGTTTTGCAACCGACCTGGTACTACCTCCTCTTGTTGCTTTTGGTGGCAACCGTGTTTGCCGTGATGATGGCGTTGATCGGACTTTGCTTGAATTTGAAGTTCCCCAATTTGAAGTGGGTGAACGAGGCGGTTCCCGTAAAGCAGAGCATGAGCGTGCTGCTGTCGATGTTTGGCGGCTGGGGCATTGTACTGACTGCGGGACTTTTGTACTGGCTGACGATGGACTTCCTTTCTCCTGTTTTGTTTTTGGGAATTGTGGTTTGCCTGATCGCGGCGGCATGTATCCTGCTGTGGCAGTGGTTGCGGACGCGCGGTGCCAAAATTCTGGCATTTTTGACTTGAAATAAAAAATTATAACGACAAAAAGAGAGAACAAATCGGTTCAAGCCGAACTGTTCTCTCTTTTTCTGTTAGGGAAGTTTTCGCGATCGCAACTATGCCAAAGGCTTCATCATTTGCCCGCAAGGGCAAACAGTATTTAGCGTGAGCACTCCCGGAGGAGCCTCACGCTGTAACAGCTTCGTCTGTAAGCCGGGTTCTGTCTTAAACGGCCATCAATCTGCGCGTCGCGTCACCGTGACGCTTCAGGAGTTCTCCTGTGCCACCCCCAAGACTGTGTCGGACAAACGCTTGTTGGGGTGTTGCTTCGGATAGGGTTTACAGCGGACCTATGTTACCATAGGAACTGGTGAGCTCTTACCTCGCCTTTCCATCCTTACCGCTTGCGCGGCGGTTTCTTTCTGTTGCACTTTCCCGACGGTTACCCGTGGCTGACGTTATCAGCTATCCCGTCCTGTGAAGCCCGGACTTTCCTCACGGTAATACCTTACGGCACCATACCGCGCGGCCGTTCGGCGGAGCTGTCCCCTTATTATACTCCACAAGCCCGCTTTTGTCAAGCCCAATGTGCAAATCAGCGTGTATCGACGTATAACAGAACGGTTTTTTTACGAAGAGAGTCAGGTGATTCTTGAGGGGGATCTGCCCATCAGCCGCTTATAGGTTCTGGAAAAATACGAGAGTGTTTCAAAGCCGTTTTCAAGGGCTGCCTCGGTTACGGTCATGCCGTTTTGGATGCAGATTTCGGCGTGCTTACATCGCAGAGAGTTCAGATAGGTAAACATTGTTTGGGCGGTATATTTTTTGAATTCACGCTCCAGGTGAAATTTGCTGAGTCCTACCGCTTTTGCAATTTCGTCCAGCGTGATGGGGCGCGTATAGTTTTCGCTCATAAAAAGCAGTGCTTTTTTGATTGAGTCGTCGGTTTGTCCTTCGATTCTTGGGCGAGCGTTGTCGGGAATCGTATGCCACTCAAACAGATCGATAAGAAGCTCCATTGCAAAAACACGGTTTTTGGCAACCTCGTACGGCGGGGCATTCTCCGTGCTTTTTCGAAGCTGCTCGGCAAGACGGACGAAGAGGTTTTGGGTGGCATCGTTCCGAAAAAGCTCTTCAAAATAGGCTTGCGAGGTATCCAAACCGTTTTCCTTGCAGAATTGCTCGTCAATGATGACGCAATCGTAGTCGATTCCGTCGTCACTGTAGATGCGATGGATTTTTCCCGAGTTAACCA
Source organism: Oscillospiraceae bacterium (assembly GCA_015064155.1). Classification (GTDB taxonomy): domain Bacteria; phylum Bacillota; class Clostridia; order Oscillospirales; family CAG-272; genus UMGS1865. The sequence goes on from SVST01000008.1 coordinate 39,083, forward strand.
CAACCAGGTCCTCTTTTGCAAGGGAATAGTCGTAAGTGCCGTACCGAATATGACCGTTTCCATTTTTAATAAACAGAATCTCAATGTTTTTGTGCCAGTTGCATTCGGTGTTGCGCAACGAATTTCCAACCCGCAGAAAAAAGGGGGAGAGCTTATTTTGACGGATGGCAGCGTGATGTTCATAGCGTGGTTGCATTTCCGTTCACCTCAAAACCGCAATATTGTGAAAGTAAACGGCAAGATAGTGGTTGCCGCTTGTTTAAGATCAGTATACAATAAAAGCAAGAAAAAGTCAAGTGCTTGATTGTATTTTAGGGAGGATACCGTTATGCGGATTTTGGCAATCGGTGCGCACCAGGACGACAACGAATTTCGTTGCGGAGGTCTTGCGAGCAAATATGTGAAAATGGGACACGAGGTTCGGTTTCTGTCCCTGTGTAACGGATCCGGCGGACATCATTTGATGACTCCAAAGGAAACCGTTGCGCGAAGAGCCGAGGAATCACGCTCCGTGGCGGCGTATTTGGGAATCGTTTACGACGTATGGGATATTGAAGACTGTACGCTGGTGCCCGATCTTGCTACGCGCGAGAGGTTGATTCGGTATATTCGCACCTTTTCGCCCGATTTGATTATCACGCACCGTCCAAACGATTATCATGCCGATCACCGTGCCGCAGGACAGCTCGTGCAGGATGCGGCTTATATTCTGACCGTTCCGCATACTTGCCCGGACGTGCCTGCGATGAAGCGGTTGCCCATTATTTTGTATTACGAAGACCGATTCAAAACACCCGAATTTCGAGCCGATCTTGTGTTTGACATGGACGATGAGATCGAAACGAAACTGTACATAGCGCATCTGAACGAAAGCCAGGTGTACGAATGGTTACCGTATAACGACGGTTACGATGACGTTCCGAGCAACGAGCAAGACCGTTTTGAGTGGCTTAAGGGAATGAACGTCACTGCCGAAACCACCGATGCCGAAATCCTGGCAGCGGGGCGCGGGTATGCGATCCGCTTTGCAAGAGTGGCGGCTCGCTTTCGGAGAGAATTGATCGAAAAATACGGGGAAGAACAGGGTAGTCGAATTCGATTTGCCGAGGCGTTTGAGCTTTGCGAGTACGGAAGACAGCCGAGTGAAGTCGATCAAGCAACGCTTTTTTTAGCAATATGAAACAAAAAACGGAGGAAAAGATATGAAAGCCGTATTGATTGGAAACGGATTTATCGGTGCAGAGCACAGAGCCGCATACCGCAAACTAAAAGAAGAAGGCTCGGATGTTGAGCTGGTGGCAATTTGCGATATTCGTCCGGAAAGACGTACCGAGGAGGTTTGCGACGGTGCGCGTGTGTACGCTTCGGTGGATGAGATGCTTGAACGGGAGTCGGGAATCGATTACGTTGATATTTGTCTTCCCACCTTTCTGCATGCGGAATATGCTGTGAAATGTATGAATGCAGGACTCAACGTCCTGTGCGAAAAGCCGATGGCACTCACCGAGGAGGAGGGCAGACGCATGTTGGATGCCGCCGCACAAACCGGGAAACGCTTGATGATTGCACATTCATCGCGCTTTTTGAACCGACATCAGACCTTGCGGAATTTTGTCAAGGAAGGGCGGCTCGGCAAACCGCAGTCGGCATTCTTGATAGCGGCAGACGGTTTTCCGCGTCACGGTTGGAATAACTGGTTCTCCGATGCAAGTCTGTCAGGCGGTGCGATGCTTGATTTGCAGGCGCATCAAATTGACCTTGTCAACTCTTGGTTCGGGTGTCCCGATTCCACCTCTACGGTCGCGATGGAGCGCGGTGATTTTCGGGGAAATTCCTCGGTTTCCGCCAACCTCATCTACGGTAAAAATTTGTTCGTGCATATTTGGACCGACTGGAGCGTTTCCAAAAACCGATTCAATAACCGAACGATTCGCATTAACTTCGAGCGCGGATACGTCTATCTGCTCAATCGCGAGCCCGACGGTATCGTTTGGGTGGATAACGAGGGAAATCAGGGGATTGTGGAGCAGGTTCCGTACTTCCGCCCCGACACGGCATCGTATTTTAACGAGATCGAATACTACACAAATTGCGTAAAAAGCGGCGAGGCATTTGCGCTTTGCCCTCCCGAGGAATCGATTCGCGTCATTTCCGTGATGCGTGCACAGGAGCGTTCCGCGGCGGCAGGCGGTGCCAATATTTCTATTCGGTAAAGGAGAGCTTTCGTGAGAGTCGGACTTTTGGTGGACATTACAACCGATTATGGTGAAAAAATCAGGCATGCCAAGCGGTTGGGCTTTGATTGCGGACAGCTCGTCATGTGGGATATGGACTTCTATACCGAAGAGAATCTTTTTGGACTTCGAACGGTGTTGGAGAAAGAGCAATTTGAGGCAACGGGATTTTGGTGCGGATGGTCCTCTCCCGTGATTTGGAAATATCCCGAGATGTACCGTTCTCTGGGGCTGGTTTCCGATGCATATCGCGAACGACGCTTGCAAGATTTGCGTCGAGGCGCGAAGTTCGCGTATGATTTGGGTGTGAAAAACGTCATTACGCACACGGGCTTTTTGCCGGATGATCCGCAAGACCCAAGACACGTTGCGATTGTAAAGGAGCTGTGCGCTTTTTGCTCCGAATTGAAAGCGCGCGGACAGAGCTTTTCCTTTGAAACGGGAGAAGAGCTTCCCCTGACGCTCAGCCTTTTGATCGGTGAAATCGGTCTTGACAACGTGGGAGTGAACTTTGACCCTGCCAATTTGATTACGTTGGGAAGAGGAAATCCGCAGGATGCTATGGAGCTTTTGGTGAGCAGTGTGGTCGGAATGCATGCCAAGGACGGTGTTCCGCCGCGTTTTGGAGAGGCTAAGGGGAAGCAGGTGCCGATCGGAACGGGACGCGTCGATTTTTCTCGGTTGCTGACACAGCTTCGTGACGGCGGTTATTCGGGCGATATTTTTATTGAGCATGAAATGGCGGAAAGCGTTGACCGTGACGGTGAGCTTTTGCAAGCCAAGCGGTATTTGGAAAATCTTATCAAGGAGATCTTTTGAGAAGCTATGAAAACTTGTATCAGCACCTACAGCTTTGATCGGTTGCTCAAGGCGGGGCAGTTTACGCACTACGATGCGATTGATACTGTGAAAAGATTGGGAATGGATGCAGTAGAACTGCAATTGGATGCCAAGCGTCCACCCGCGGGCGAAAGCTTTCTTTCCTACACCGAAAAACTGGTATCTTATGCGCACAGCGTTGGGTTGACGGTTCCGATTCTTACGGTAACTGCCAATTTCCACTGCGACGATCCCGAAAGCGAGGTTAAGCGGATTTGCGGATGCGTTGACGTAGCGGCAGCTTGTAAGATCCCGATGCTTCGACACGATGTGACTTACGCATATTTGGAAAGCGACACGGTCAAGACACCGCAGGCGGTCATTGCGCACGTAGCCCCCTATATTCGTGAGGTTGCCGAATATGCCGCATCGCAGGGTGTGCGCACGTGTACCGAAAATCATGGCAGGCTCCTGCAGGACAGTGACCGTATGCAAGCACTTTTGGACGCGGTGAAGCATCCCAATTTCGGTTGGCTTTGTGATATCGGCAACTTCGGCGCGGTAGACGAGGACTCGGTCACCGCCGTGTCGCGCCTTTTGCCAAGCCTTTGCTTTGTGCATGCCAAGGATTGCTTTGTTCGCTCGGGAATGCTGTATCATCCGGGGCGCGGATTTGTGGCAACGCGCGGCGGTAATTTCAGACGTGCTACGATTTTCGGACACGGTGACGTACCCGCCTATCAGATTTTGCGAGCAATTCGCAATACGGGCTATGACGGATACGTTTCGATTGAGCATGAGGGAATCGAGGAGCCTCTATTGGCAATCGAGATGGGTGCTGAAAATCTTTGCAGGATGCTTGCCGATTTGGATGCCGAAGCCGATCGCTTCAAAAAATAAACCGAAAAAAGGATCTGTAACAACGGCAATACGCTGTTGAAACAGACCCTTTTTGTTTTTTATTTGTCGGTAGGAAGAATCATTTTTTTGATCTGCGGAATTTTCAACAGAACAGCACCCACACCAACCGTCAATACGGTTTCTGGGAGCATATACACGCCGTTGTAGCAGATCGAATACAAAACGGGACGGTTGATCCATTCCTTTCCAAACGCCACAAACTCTTCAAAGTTTGCCCACAGGATAATTCCCGCAAGAAAATGGATGAGAAAGCGCAGGGCGCAAACCAAAGCAATACCGCCAAGCATACCCCAAAATCCTTTTTTACGGAAAATGCCCGCAAGTCCCAGTACGGTATATGCGGCGATGTAGTCCAAAAAGAGGGAAGAGATCAGCATCACGGGAGTGAGCCCCCATGCGAAGATACCGCCTTGCAGAATTTGGAACCACGAAAAGCAGAAAGCCGTTCCCAAGCCCCATTTGATGCCGTGCCTGATGGCGATCAGACAGACGGGAAGCATGGAAAAGAGGGTGATCGAGCCGTCGAATGGCAGCTTGAAAAATTTGATGTAGCTCAATACGATCGAAAGAGCCAAGAGAATCGCGCACTCGCAAAGGGTACGCACTTTTGTGTTGTGCATAAACGCACCTCCATAAAGTAAAATTAACCGCACGAAATCTCCGTGCGGTCAATTTACGATAGCGATGAAAAAAGCGTCGACTTTCCTTTCTCGCTCGTCTATGGAAATCTCCCTACGCCGGCATTATCCGTATCAGGTTATAGGGTTCGGCAAAGCCATCTCAGCCGTCACTCGGACAGCACCCCCGATTTTATGCGGTTGCATTGATTATAGCATACTCTTTTGTGTTTGTCAACAGCTTTTTGACTTTTTTTAATAGAAACTGTTCACCTCGACCGTTTTCATTGAGGGAGCCTTGGCAAGCACCTTTTCGTTGATCTTGATATAGTCCACGTATTTGTGACACTCGTCCAGGAAAAGCTTGTTGATTAAGTTTGCGTTGAAGTTCTCGAAATAGCTTTCATTGGCGGCATTGGAATAAGCATTCGGGGTGTTCTCGTATTTGCGGATGATATGATATCCCGTAGGGGATTCAACCAGGCAAACGTCACCCTGCTGCATGCTTGTAAGGTTCGACGCAATGGTGTTCAGATAGGCTTGACCGTCCCCCATTAAGGAGTAATCCAGGTCGGTACGCAGATAAATTCCGTCGGTATACTCACTGACGTCGGTATCACCGTCACTTTCCTTGGACAACAGCTGCTCAAACTCTTCCGCCGTCATCGTTTTTGCTTTTTCAAGCAGCGAGCTTACGCGTTCATTCAGCGCATTTTTCTCCTCTTTGGTCATTTCCCGAACCTTAACCTCACCGGTTGTTTCGTCGGTAGCAGGCTGGGGCTCTCCCTTTACGTTGTCGTATGCGATTTTTGTAAACGTACCGTCGTCAACGTAATAAATTTCATCTCCGTTACTATCCTTTTTTACCTCTCCGTCCTCTGTCTTAGTGACACCGTTTCCGGTATCGTAGCAGATGCGGTGCGTTTGTCCTTCCTCGGTACGGAAATAGATTTCTTCGTCGTTGGAGTCGGTCAGGTAAACGACGGGCTGGGACGTCAGGTAGATCTGTCGGAAATGAACGTAATATTCGTTCATAAACTGGTTCTTTACGTTGTCACCCACGTTGGAGGCGTTTGCACCGTACAGATGGGTTTTCAGCGTTTCGATTTTATATTCCAGCGTGTAGAAATTCTTTAGCAGATCGTAGTTAACGCCGTATTTGCCCAATACTGCGTTGAGCTTGTTTTTGGAGCCTCCGCCGTCGGTGCGGAGCAGCTCGTCCATCATTTTTTGTACGTTTTCCTTTTGGGTTGCCGAGAGCCGGAGCTTTTCACGCTTGAACAGATATTCTGCGATCATGTTGACCTTGCAGGTGTTCAGCACGCTGTTGCTGTAAAAGGCATCATAGCTTTGAAAGGTGGTTCCGTCGAACGTATCCTGGTAATCCCAAAAGGCATTCTGCGTGGGCGAGGCACCGTTTTGGGTTGCTCTGGAGGCTACCAGCAGTCCCTTGGAGCGAGAGAGCAAAAATTCGTACAGATTCACCGAAAAGCTGACGCTGATCCCGTCCTTTTTCATGGTGAGCAGCTTCTTTCCCTTTCCCGCGCAAGAGGAAAAGGAGGAGAGCAGCATCACCAAGGCAAGCAAGCATGCAACGAAGCGAAGTGTTTTTTGTTTCATAAAAAGAGTCCTTTCATTTAGGCTCGGTCGGTCATAGACCGATGCTTTCCTTTATTTATTATACAAGAAAAAGACGCGTTTGTCTATGCTTTTTCATTGCGGATTTCAAGATATTTTTCAAACATTTTGTGAATAAGCGAGAGCGCGTCGTCCCCCTTTTGTAGCCGTAGACAGATATGGGGGTCCCCCGACATCAGCATACGAAGTCGTCCGAACTCGGCGGAAAGCTCCGACCAAATATCGATATCCAAGCTTTGCGGATAGATGTGGATCTCACCGCCGTCTTGGCGAATCGAGGTGATTCCGCATTTCACCGCCAAATTATGGATCTGTGAGATCTCTAAGAGGTTCTGCGTGGCGCGAGGCGGTTCTCCGAAGCGGTCCAACAGCTCGTCGGTGATATCCGAAAGATCCTCGTCGGTTACGATCAACGCAATTTTTTTGTACAGTGCCATCCGCTGTGCGGGGAAGGGGACGTAGCTGTCGGGCAAGAACGCATCGAAATTGAGGGATACGGTGCATTCGACCTCGGGCTCCTCGTGCTGTCCCTTTTCCTCCAGAACCGCACGGTTGAGCAGCTTGATATAGAGGTCGTAGCCGATGGCGTCCAGATGCCCGTGCTGCTCGGCACCCAAAAGGTTCCCGGCACCGCGGATCTCCATGTCGCGCAGAGCAATTTTAAAGCCCGCGCCGAATTCGGCATATTCGCGGATTGCCTCAAGCCGCTTTTGCGCGATCTCGGGAATCGACCGATAAGGCGGATAGGTAAAATACGCATAGGCACGTCTTGACGAGCGACCGATCCGTCCACGAATCTGGTGGAGCTGTGAAAGTCCCAGCTTGTGAGAATTGGAAACGATCAGCGTGTTGGCGTTCGGAATGTCCACGCCGGTTTCGATGATCGTGGTACAGACCAAAATATCGATCTCGCCCGCCAGCATTTCCTCCCAAATTTTTTCCAGCTCTTCCTTTGCCATTTTTCCGTGCGCTACGGTGATTCTTGCTTCGGGAATATCGGCGGAAAGCTTGGCGGCAACGCTGTTGATGGTTTCCACCGTATTGTGCAGGTAGAAGACCTGACCGCCGCGTCGCAGCTCTCTGCGAATGGCTTCCTCCACGATGAGGTCGTCGTTTTCCAAAACGTAGGTTTGCACGGGAAGCCGATCAACGGGCGCGTCGTCCAAAATAGAGATGTCGCGGATGCCGCCCATTGCCATATTCAGGGTTCTGGGAATCGGGGTTGCAGAGAGGGAAAGAACGTCCACTCCGTCGCAAAGCTGCTTGAGCTTTTCTTTTTGGGCAACACCGAAGCGTTGCTCCTCGTCGATCACCACCAAGCCGAGATCGTGGAACGCAACGTCCTTGGAGAGCAAACGGTGAGTACCGACGATAATATCGACCTCGCCGCGCGATAGACGGCGTAGCGTCACTGCCTGTTGCTTTGCCGTGCGGAATCGCGAGAGCATATCGACGTTTACCGCAAAGGCGCGCATACGGCTGACAATGGTTTGATAATGTTGAAGCGCCAAAAGCGTGGTCGGCACCAAAATGGCAACCTGCTTGCCGCCAAGCACCGCCTTGTACGCGGCACGAAGTGCAACCTCGGTTTTGCCGTATCCAACGTCACCGCACAAAAGACGGTCCATCGGAACGGCTTGCATCATGTCGTTTTTGATTTCGGCTACCGCACTGAGCTGGCTGTCGGTTTCCTCGTAATCAAAGGCATCCTCAAAGGCTTTCTGATAGCTGTCATCGGCAGGGAACGCGTGCCCGGGTCGACGCATACGCTCGGCATAAAGCTTGATCAGCTCCTTTGCCATATCCTGTACCGCGCTCTTTACGCGTGCTTTTGATTTTTTCCAGCTGTCGCTGCCCATTTTGGAGAGCTTGACCAATCCGTCGTCGGCGTGTGCTCCAATGTATTTGGACACCTTGTCAAGCTTTTCTACCGGCAGAAACAGCTTATCACTGCCGGCATAGCGAATGCCGATATAATCCTTGGTGACCCCGTCGCAGGTCAGCGTTTCAATGCCGGTATATTGTCCGATACCGTAGGTTTCGTGTACTACGAAGTCCCCCACCTCAAGCTCTGCGTAGGAGAGGATGCTTTTGGTGCTTTTGCTTTTCTTTTTGCGCAAGGAGGTCTTCGAGGAAAGCGAAAGACCGCCCGTGCGCGTGTCGGGCATGATCGACAGCACGGCAATCTTGGGCATCATCAATTCAAAGCCCGAAAGCAATTCACCCGAGAGAACGGTGACGCTTCCGCGCTCCAGTGCCTCGGGGGTTGCGGGGGCATCACCGACGACAAATCCTCGGTCTGCAAGCCTTTCTGCGGTACGCGCGGCTTCTACCTCGTTCTCGGTCAGAACCAAGCAACGGTAGCCGCCCTTGACGTATTGGTCAAGATCTTCCAGGAACAGCTCCTCGTTTTCGGCATACGAAACGGTGTGACGGGAACGAAAGCCGAACAGTCCTGCCAAACGCTTGTCACTGACGTGATATGCGATCGAATCAATGTGAAGCGTGACGTGGCTGTCGCAAAACAGATCGAAATTGACGATCGGCTTCTGATATTCCGCGTATTTCGGTGCAATGGTTCCGCTTTCCAAAAGCTCGGTGAGCGTTTGAGTCAGGTGCCATTCGGATGCACGCAGACGGTCCTGCACGGCATTTGTTCCGCGCATGAGGACTAAAGTTTTTTTGTCCAGATAATCCAAAAGGCAACAGCGGGCGGGATAAACCAATGAAATATATTTGTCCAAAAAGCAAATCTCACCATCGCCGTTTTTGGCGCGGTCGATTGCCGCGGATTCCTTAATCAGCTCTTCGGACGCGCGCTCGTCGGTGCTTGCCTTGAACTGTGCCGAAACCGCTTTTTTCAGACGGTCGAGCGCATCCCGATCGGGCAACAGCTCGCGAGCCGGCGTGATGGTTGCGCGAAGGACGTCACAGGTCATTCGCTGCGAATCGGGATCAAACAGCCCCATTCGGTCGATCTCATCCCCAAACAGCTCGATCCGCAAGGGGAATGCACCGTTCTTTTCGGCACCGTTCTCGTCGGTAAAGCAACCGTTTGGCGGATAAACGTCCACGATGCCTCCGCGAAGCGCGAATTGTCCGGGGCTGTCCACCAGATCAACACGGACGTATCCGAGCGAAACCAACCGTCTGTTGAACTCCTTGAGGTCGATTTCCTCGGTGGCATCAATCGAGAAGAGCAGGTCGGCAAGCAGGGTAGGAGGTACGGTATAACCGAGAGCTGCATCGGGGGTTGTGACAACGACGTCGAATTCATCGGTCAAAAGACCCGAAAGCACGCGAAGCCTCTCATGCTCGTACTCATGGGAGGCGGTAATGTTATAAAAGGTGAGATCTCTTGCCATATAAAAGGCGGTGCGCAGACCGTAACGCTCCAAAAGACCCATTGCGCGTACGCAATCCTTTTCCTCCGCGCAGACCAGCAAAGCGGTTTTTGATCGATAGGCAAGAGAATCCTGCAAAAGCGAGATCAAAAAGGCATCGGCGGCACCGTCGGAGAGTCCCGACGCAAGAATCGGCAACGGATTCTGGCGAAAATCACGCTCCAGCGCGCGAAGGAGCTGCTTATATTCGCTGTCCAAGCGAACCGTGCTCGTGAGAAGATTCATCATAAATATCCTTTACTCGTGTTCGGGATGGTAGGAGTTACAAAGCTGTACGGCGGTATCAAAATCCCCCGACAACAGCTTTTCGATACCCGGCTTGCAAGCCGCAATCGCACCATAGAGCCGGGGACGCTCATCGGGACGAAACTCCGACAGCACCCAGTCGGCAAGATTGAAATCGGGATGCGGCTTGGCACCGACTCCCATTCGAAGGCGCGGAAAGGCATCGGTTCCAAGGCAAACGATAATATCGTTGAGCCCCTTTTGACCGCCTGCACTGCCTTTGCGGCGCAGACGCATCCGTCCCACGTCCTGCGCGATATCGTCTGAAATCACCAGGATGTTTTCGGGCGCAATCTTGTAAAAGGCGGCGGCTTCCTGCACGGCAAGCCCCGAAGCATTCATCAAAGTTTGCGGCTTGAGAAAGAGAATCCCCTTGCCCATCACGGTTCCTTCCCCGCAAAGCGCGTGGAATTTTGCTCGGTCGATCCGAACGCCGTATTGCTCGGCAAGGTGGTCTATCGTGAGAAATCCCGCGTTATGACGGGTCATCTTATATTTTTCACCGGGGTTTCCAAGACCGACGATCATGTGTGTGATCGGAGCCTTCGGGGTGTCCTCTTTTTTGGAAATCTGTCGGAACAGGTCAAATATATCTGCCATGATGCTTCCTTCCTTTCGGCAAAACGGGGTATTCCAATACAAAACGCGCCCGATCCCACCAAGGGGACCCGCCGCTTTCCGTTTTTATAGGGTATTACATATTATACAATAACTTTTTGAGTCTGTCAAACGGATTTTGCCATTTTGTCTGCTTGTTCACATAATATTTACAAATATCAGGTGGGTTTCTATGAGAAAGGGTATGGAAAAATCAGAAAAAATATGGTATAATATCCTGTACCGTGAGCGACAGACAGCAAAAAACGGCTTTTTGTTGTGCGTACGGACAATCTCGTTCAAAAATATATTTATATATGGAGGAATACCAAAATGGCAAAGAAGTATTGCTATCTCTTTTCCGAGGGTAACGCAAACATGCGTGAGATCCTTGGCGGTAAGGGCGCGAACCTCGCGGAAATGACCAACATCGGTCTTCCCGTTCCCCAGGGCTTCACGATTTCTACCGAGGCGTGCACACAGTATTATGAGGACGGCCGTCAGATCAATGACGAAATCATGGCTGAGATCATGGTTTACATTGAGAAGATGGAGGGCATCACCGGCAAGAAGTTCGGTGACCTTGAGAATCCTCTGTTGGTTTCGGTTCGTTCGGGCGCTCGCGCATCCATGCCCGGTATGATGGATACCATCCTCAACCTCGGCTTGAATGAAGAGGTAGTTGAGGTTATGGCAAAGAAGTCCGGCAACGCTCGTTGGGCTTACGACTGCTACAGAAGATTTATCCAGATGTACTCCGACGTCGTTATGGAGGTTGGTAAGAAGTACTTCGAGGAGCTCATCGACAAGATGAAGGAAGATAAGGGCGTTAAGCAGGACGTTGAGTTGACCGCTGACGACCTCAAGGAGCTGGCTAACCAGTTCAAGGCAGAGTACAAGGCAAAGATCGGCGCAGATTTCCCCTCCGATCCTAAGGAGCAGCTGATCGGCGCAGTAAAGGCAGTATTCCGTTCTTGGGATAACCCCCGTGCGAACGTATACCGCCGCGACAACGATATTCCCTACTCTTGGGGTACCGCTGTAAACGTACAGGCAATGGCATTCGGTAACATGGGTGACAACTGCGGAACCGGTGTTGCGTTCACTCGTGACCCCGCTACCGGTGAGAAGAAGCTCATGGGTGAGTTCCTGACCAACGCACAGGGTGAGGACGTTGTTGCAGGTGTTCGTACGCCTATGCCCATCGCAGAGATGGCAAACAAGTTCCCCGCAGCTTTCGAGCAGTTCGTAAAGGTTTGCGAGATTCTTGAGAACCACTACCACGATATGCAGGATATGGAGTTCACCATCGAGAACGAGAAGCTCTACATGCTGCAGACCCGTAACGGTAAGAGAACTGCTCCCGCAGCTCTCCAGATCGCTGTTGACCTCGTAGCAGAGGGCCACAAGACCAAGGAAGAGGCAGTTCAGATGATCGACCCCAGAAACCTGGATACCTTGTTGCATCCTCAGTTCGATGCAAAGGCACTCAAGGCAGCTACCCCCATGGGTCGTGGCTTGGGCGCATCTCCCGGTGCTGCTTGCGGTCAGATCGTATTCTCCGCTGAGGATGCAGAGGCTTGGAAGAACGCAGGCAAGAAGGTTGTTCTGGTTCGTCTGGAGACCTCTCCCGAGGATATCACCGGTATGAAAGCAGCTCAGGGTATCCTGACTGTTCGCGGCGGTATGACCTCTCACGCAGCCGTTGTTGCTCGTGGTATGGGTAAGTGCTGCGTATCCGGTTGCGGCGATATCGCTATGGATGAAGAAAATAAGAAGTTCACTCTGGCAGGCAAGACCTTCGTTGAGGGTGACTACATTTCGATCGACGGTTCTACCGGTAATATCTACGACGGTATCATCAAGACCGTTGACGCAGAGATCTCCGGTAACTTCGGCACCATCATGGGTTGGGCTGATGAGTTCCGTACGCTGAAGGTAAGAACCAACGCTGATACTCCCGCAGATGCAAAGAAGGCTCGCGAGCTGGGTGCTGAGGGTATCGGTCTGTGCCGTACCGAGCATATGTTCTTCGAGGCAGACAGAATTGCGGCATTCCGTGAAATGATCTGCTCCGACACCGCCGCAGAAAGAGAAGTTGCTCTGGAGAAGATTCTTCCTTACCAGCAGGCTGACTTCGAGGCTCTCTATGAGGCTCTTGAGGGTTGCCCCGTTTGCATCCGTTTCTTGGATCCCCCTCTCCACGAGTTCGTTCCTACCACTGAGGAAGACATTGCAGCTCTTGCAAAGGCTCAGGGTAAGACCGTTGAGGATATCAAGGCTGTTATCGCATCCTTGCACGAGTTCAACCCCATGATGGGTCACCGTGGATGCCGTTTGGCAGTCACCTATCCCGAAATCGCCGCTATGCAGACCAAGGCAGTTATCCGTGCCGCAATCAACGTTCAGAAGAAGCACGCTGACTGGATTGTAAGACCCGAGATCATGATCCCGCTGGTTGGCGACGTGAAGGAATTGAAGTACGTTAAGAGCGTTGTCGTTGCAACCGCTGATGCAGAGATCGCTGCAGCAGGAGCGAAGATCGACTACGAGGTTGGTACCATGATCGAGATTCCTCGTGCATGCCTGACCGCTGACGAGATTGCTGCAAACGCTGACTTCTTCTGCTTCGGTACCAACGACCTGACGCAGATGACCTACGGCTTCTCCCGTGACGATGCAGGTAAGTTCCTCGGTGCATACTACGATGCAAAGATCTTCGAGAACGATCCTTTCGCAAAGCTTGACCAGACCGGTGTTGGTAAGCTGATGAACATGGCAGTTACGCTCGGACGTCCCGTAAACAAGGATCTCCACGTTGGTATCTGCGGTGAGCACGGTGGCGACCCGTCCTCCGTTGAGTTCTGCCACCAGATCGGACTTGACTACGTATCTTGCTCTCCCTTCCGTGTTCCGATCGCTCGTCTGGCAGCAGCTCAGGCAGCTCTGAAGAAATAATCCGAAAAGGGAACCTTTTGTGAAAAGGCAAACCGCCCGATGACATGAAAGGATAACAAAATAAAAGCCATCGCGCAAAATCTTGTGCGATGGCTTTTTTGGCACCCGCAACGGGAATCGAACCCATAACTACCCCTTAGGAGGGGGCTATTATATCCATTTAACTATGCAGGCAACTATTTGGATGATACGTACGTTATTATACCATACGGCGCGCGAAAAAGCAAGAGGTTTTTACGCGGTTTTCATCGTTTTATTCGTTTTTTGGAATTGTGCAAAGTGCCAAAAATGAAAAAAAAACAAAAAGCCGTTGCATTCGAATGTGAAATATGATATCATATAAAAGTAGAAAAGTAGATTGGAGAGCGTCTTTCCGATGCGCTTTTTTACGCATTATGCTTCAAATTGGAGGATTTGGGTATGTCAGAGCTTTCTGTTCGTTTTACCGGAAAACGAAATGGTTACAATAGAGAAGAGGTTGACCAGTTTGTCAAGGACGTGGAGTCGATGCTTCAGGAGCGCGCGGCTACCATTGCAGGTCTGCAACAGCAAATTGCAAATCTTGAGGCTCGCCTGCAAAAAATGACGGGTGACGATGCCACCGTAGAGGAAAAGGTCGAGCTTTACGATAAACTGATGAAGAAAATGGACGGTGACTACACCAACCTCTTAGCTCCCGCAATTGCCAAGGCAAAAAAGATCGAGGCAAAGGCGGAGGAAGAGTATGCCGTTCGAATCGATCAGGCTCGTTATACGGCGGAGGGGATCTACCGCGAAACCGCCGATCGCATTGCCGCCGCAGTAGACGATAACGTGGATCGACTGTACGGTTTGCTTGACAGTTACATTTATTCGCAATCTCTCCCCGGAAAAATTGATTCGTTCTTCGATAGCTGTCAGGTTGTGTCCCAGAGAATTGCACGTCGGGCGCGTAAGATGTCCAAGTTGCCCGCAAAGGCACAGAAAAAGGTGCAAAAGACCTACAGCGGTGCTGCCAACGCAGTGAAGAAGAAGGCGAACACCTACCGAAACAACATTGTGGCTTACAAGGAAGCCGATTGATCCAAAGCAGCAGATTTGTTTGTATGAACATTGGTGAGAAAATTCGGGAGTTGCGCGTTGCCAAGCTGATGACCCAATCGGAGCTTGCAGGCACGCAGATTACCCGCAACATGTTGAGCTGCATTGAAAACGGCTCTGCCCAGCCCTCGCTCTCCACGATCCTATACATTGCCAAGCGGTTGAACGTTCCTGCCGGCTTTTTGTTGGCAGAGGAGGGGGATGAGCTGATCTATCGCAAAATGAGCAGCTTTGGAAATATCAAGCGCGCGTATTTGGCGGGGGACTTGCACGGCTGCCGTAGTCTGTGTCTGTCAAGCTGTCCGCATCCGGATGATGAAATCAGCCTTTTGCTGGCAGAGTGTGACGTGGGAATTGCCGAAGAGGAGTTTTGGAGTGGCAGATTGCGCGCGGCTTGTCGGTTCTTTGACGAAGCGTTGGTTTATACCGACAAGACCATGTACCCCACGGGGCATATCGAAGCGCGGGTCGGTATCTTCTTCCGCTATATGCACCGCATTTCGCCAACGCTGTATTCCGACGTGTTGGACGAAGAAAAAGTGCTTCCCGTGGCATGGAAGTCGCCCTTTGCAAGCTATACCGAGGCGTTGGAGGCGATGGACGAGGGTGAGTATGCGCGTGCCGGCGAGTTGCGTGAGCAGATCGGGGGAGATCCCTTTTTTGCTTTGCATTTAGATTCTTGCTTTTTGATGGCGGAGGGCAATTACCGCGGCGCAAAGCAAGCCCTGCAAGCCCTTTTGCAGGCGGAGAACCCGTTGAACGAGATCGAGCTTTACACGGTGCTTTGTGAGTTGGAGATCTGTTGTCGCGAAACCGAGGATTACAAGGGAGCCTACGGTTATGCTTCGGAAAAGGTCCAGCTTTTGGAACAGCTTTTGAAAGAGATCTAAAAAGAACCCGCAGAATCAAGTCCTGCGGGTTCTTTCTTTTTATCTTTCTGCAAGTACGGTTTGCTCGTATTCGCGGATTTCCTCAAACCATGCGGCGTCGCCTGCAATGCCTGCGCGTGCGCAAAATTCGTTCCAAACGTCGCCAACCGGCAGGAATTTGATTTCTTCCTGCAGCATCATCAATTCGGTAAATTGCAACGTGTCCTGCAGCTCCTTGAGCTTCTTGTTGGGGCTGAGCAGGGAGGACAGCAAGGACTTCTGTACCGAGCGCATACCGATTACCCATGCGGCAATACGGTTGATCGATGCATCGAAATAGTCGGTTGCAAGGATGACACGGTCAAGCGCATCGTTGCGAACCACCTCTTTCATCATTTCCAGGGTTTCGTCATCGTAGCGTACGACGTGGTCAGAATCCCAACGGACACCGCGTGTGACGTGAAGCGCAATCTTGGGATTGAAGCAGAGCAATGCCGAAATCTTATCCGAAACAACCTCGGTGGGATGGTAATGTCCGTTGTCCATCAAGGGAACGATGCCGCGAGAGGTTGCATAGGAGAGCGCAAATTCAGCCGAGCCTGCGGTGTAGGATTCCACACCGATGCCGAACACCTTGGATTCAATGGTGACGTTTACCAACGTCTTGTCATAGCCGCAGCCGAGGATACGGTCAAGAGAATCCATGTAACGCATTCTGGGTCCCATGCGGTCGGCAGGAACGTCCTTAAAGCCGTCGGGAATCCATATGTTCATCAAGCAGGGGAAGCCCGTTTCGCGCGCGAAATATTCCGAAATGCGGATGCAGGCGATGCCGTGGCGGATCCAAAAATCACGAATTTCTTCGTTGGGATTGGTCAGCGTACCGTTTTCTGCCAACGGATGCGAGAAATAGGTGGGGTTAAAGTCAAGTCCGATGCCGCGTTCCTTTGCGAAGCGAACCCAGGGCTCGAAATGCTCGGGGCGAATTGCGTCACGGTCGGGAATAGTTCCGTCCGTGTAGATGCCGTAGCAAGCGTGTACGTTGACCTTGTGCTTGCCGGGGATCAGGGAGAATGCCTTGTCAATATCCTGCATCAGCTGCTCGGGAGTGTATGCCGCACCGGGGTAATTACCGGTTGTTTGGATACCGCCGGTCAATTCACCCGAATTTTCAAAGCCTTTTACGTCATCTCCCTGCCAGCAGTGCATGGAAATCGAAACCTTGGACAGTGCGTCAATCGCAGCATCGGTGTCGATTCCGTACTGCGCGTATCTTTCTTTTGCAATTTGATAGAGTTCCTTCTGCGTCATGAGAAAACCTCCGTTATTCTATAGATTGACTCTATTATAGCGCATGATCTTGAATTTTTCAAGAGAAAATAAAAAAAAGAGTAAAAACAACCGCTTTTAAACAAAAATCACCTATCGGACGGGAGAAAAAAATTTATATTTTTTGAAAAAGATTGACAAGTTTTCTTTTTGGTTGTATAATATAGGTATACGGAAACAAATACTGTGCGGAAAGGAGTGGCGACATACGAATGAAGCTTATTTTGATGATTGTGATCGGTTATGTAATCGGAAGCATTAACCCTGCGTATTTGATTGCAAGGGCGCGCGGCTTTGATATTCGTCGGCGCGGCTCCGGCAACGCAGGTGCGTCAAACGCGTTGATTGTCATGGGCAAAAAGGCGGGGCTTGTCAGTGCGCTTTTCGATATTTTCAAAGCGTTTGCGGTTGTCAAGATAGCACAGCATCTCTTGCCGTCAATTGCTTATGCCGGAATCGTTTCGGGGGTTAGCTGTGTGTTCGGGCACGTTTTTCCCTTGTTTATGCATTTTCACGGCGGCAAGGGCTTGGCTTGCCTTGGTGGGTTGATTCTTGCGTTTGACTACCGCTTGTTTTTGGTCATGTTTATTTTGGAGTTGATCCTGGTTCTGATCGTGGATTATATCTGCGTGGTTCCGATCAGCGCGTCGATCGCTTTTCCTTTGATCTATAAGATCTTAACGGGAGATACTCGCGGTTCTGTTGCGCTGGGCATCATGGCACTGTTGATTTTTTACAAGCATATTGAAAACATCAAGCGGATACGCAGCGGTGCGGAGGCTCATTTCAGTTTTCTGTGGAAACGGAATCAAGAGGTTGAACGCTTGCGTGATACGGTGGAAGACGACATGGCGGAAGAGAAAGAAGAATGATGATACGAAGTGGGTGGGTGCCGGCGGTACACACCCACTTTCTGGGATAGGGGAATTTCTGCGTCAAGGATAGAGGAGATTGGATGGAGAGTAAATATTATCTGTGTATCGATCTGAAAAGCTTTTTTGCGTCGGTAGAATGCGTGGAGCGTGGATTGGATTCCATGCGCGCGCATCTTGTGGTTGCCGACCAGGCACGGGGAAGCGGTGCGATTTGCTTAGCGGTTTCTCCCGCGCTCAAGGAAAAGGGGGTCAGAAACCGTTGCCGTCTGTATGAGATCCCCAAAAATTTGACGTATATTACCGCGCTTCCGCGTATGAAAAAATATATGGAGTATTCCGTGCGGATTTATTCGGTCTATCTGAAGTACGTCAGCGCAGAGGATATTCACGTCTATTCGATTGACGAATGCTTTCTTGATATCACCCAATATTGCCGCTTGTACGGGAAAACCCCAAAGGAAATGGCAAAAATGCTGACCGATGCAGTGTATCGGGAAACCGGCATCTGCGCCACGGCAGGCATCGGGACCAATCTGTTTTTGGCAAAGGTTGCACTGGATATCACCGCCAAGCACACGGACGATCATTTGGGGTATTTGGATGAGGCGGAATTTAAGCGGACGATCTGGCACCATCAACCGATTACCGATATTTGGAATGTGGGCCGCGGCATTGCCAAGCGGTTGGAGCAATTCGGGATTTACGATCTGTACGGTGTGGCACATTTTGACGAGGCGCGACTGTACCGCGAGTTTGGAGTCAATGCGGAATTTCTCATTGATCACGCGCATGGGGTAGAGCCCTGTACCATTGCCGATATTCATGCATACCGTTCCAAAAGCAGCTCGATGTCAAACGGGCAGATTTTGTTTGAGGATTACAGCTTTACCGATGCGCTTTTGATTTTGCACGAGATGGTGGATCTGATGACGCTGGAGCTGGTAGACAAGCATCTTGTTACCGATTCGATTTCGCTTTCTATCGGGTATTCGGGAGATCGGAAAGCGACCGATGGCGGAACGATGAAGCTTGGGGAAACGACCAATTCCTTCAAAAAATTAGACGCGTATTTTACAGAATACTATCATAGACTTGCTTCCCGTCAGCATCCGATTCGGCGGATCACCGTGGGAATGAATCATTTGCAGGACGAAAGCTTTGCAACCTATGATCTGTTTACCGATCTTGCGGCAGAGCAAAGGGAGCAGGATTTGCAAAGGACAGTGATCGGCATCAAAAAGAAATACGGAAAAAACGCCATTGTCAAGGGAATGAGTCTGGAAGAGAAGGCAACTGCGCGTATCCGAAATCGGTTGATTGGAGGGCATAACGGTGGAGAAGAACAGTAAAGCCGACCGCGCACGGCAATTTATGCCGTTTTCGCCGTTGAGAGGCTTTGAAGAATTGATCCGTGCAGAGTTGAAGGACGAGAGCCCAAAGCGAGAGCTTTCCGAATACGACGCACAGCGGTTGTCCCAAAAAATGCAAGCGGTGGAGAAGGGATGTCTTGTCCGAGTGACCTATTACGAGGGGGACGGGTACGTTACCACCGAGGGCATCGTTTCGGATTTTGATATTCCCATGCGCCGTTTACGCGTGGTGAAAAAAGAGATTTTGTTGGATGACATTTGGGACATTGAACGAATCCATTAAGCTTGCAACGAAAAAAGAGAGGTGACGAACCTCTCTTTTTTTGTGTCTTATTGTTTTACTGCTTTGAAGTGATCCTTTGCATCGGACAAAAAACTCGTATCCTCAAAGTAGTTGATCTTCATGGCGGCGCGTACCTGCTTTAAGGTTGCGTTTGCCTGTCTGTTTGCTGCTTTGGTGCCGTTTTTCAAAATGTCGAACACCTCGTCAAGATGCGACTCGTAGTAAGCACGCTTCTCGCGAATGGGGGCAAGCAGCTCCTCTAAGACGTTGATGAGGAATCGCTTGCACTTGACGTCGCCCAAGCCTCCGCGCTCGTAGTGTGCCTTCATTTCGTCGAGATTCTTGTATTCGGGCAGATATTTTGCAAAATGCGATTCATCGGCAAAGCAGGAAAGATACAAGAAGACGGGATTGTTCTTGGTATCCCCGGGATCGGAAACCTGAATATGATTGGGATCGGTGTACATGGACATGACCTTTTTCTTCAAGGTTTCGCTGTCGTCGGAGAGATAGATGCAGTTGCCGAGCGACTTGGACATTTTCGCCTTTCCGTCGGTACCGACCAAGCGCATGCAGTTTTCATTGGTTGGTAACAGAATCTTAGGAGTTACCAAAACGTCACCGTAGATCGAATTGAATTTTGCAACGATCTCTTCGGTTTGTTCAACCATGGGCTTTTGGTCTTCTCCTGCAGGAACGGTGGTTGCCAAAAATGCCGTAATGTCGGCGGCTTGCGAAACGGGATAGGTCAAAAAGCCGGCGGGAATTGAGTTTTCAAACTCGCGCATTTTGATCTCGTTCTTGATGGTGGGGTTGCGCTGCAATCTGGAGAGTGTGACCAGATTCAGGTAATACATATTCAATTCGGTCAGTGCGGGGATCGAAGACTGAATAAAAATATTGGTTTTTTTGGGATCGATTCCAACAGACAGGTAGTCGATTGCAACCTCCAGGATATGATCTCGGATTTTTGCCGGGTTTTCGGCATTATCGGTGAGTGCCTGCGCATCGGCAATCATGACAAAGATTTTATCGTATTCTCCGCTGTTTTGAAGCTCTACACGGCGGCGAAGGCTGCCAACAAAGTGCCCGAGATGGAGCTTGCCCGTGGGTCTGTCGCCGGTCAAAATGATTTTTTTCGTTTTTTTCATAGCGGTATCGGTTCCTTTCCAATTGCTCATAACCAATATATTATAGCACGCTTTGCGGGAATTGTCAATCGTTCCAACCGATTTTTAGAAAAAATCCGAGCCCGGATTTTCAGGCTCGGATCAATTTTGGTTTTATTGCTGCTTGCTGTTTTGTTTTTCGTTGCATTGGGAGGAACAGCAATGACACGCATTTTTTTGGCAGCAAGAGGAACTGTCGGGACACCCGATGCATTTCTTACCGCTTTTCTTTGCCTTAACGATGTAGGCAACGGCACCTCCAATGATCAACGTAATTACAGCAATTACGATCCAATCTGTAGGCTTCATAGCGTTTCACCTCCTGAAAAAAGCTTATGCGGATGCTTTGGAAAGTGTGTATTCTTTCTTGAACTGCTGATTCTTTTTGACGATCAGAACCGTCAGAATAGCGGCAAACAGACCAACGATTGCCCAACCGACGATCGGCATCCAAATTGACGAGAAGCCGACACCGCTGAAGAGGGTTCCGAAGAAGTAAACCAGGAATCCTACCGAATAGCCAACGCCAAACTGTAAGCCGATGCCTGCAAACAACCATTTTTTGCTCTTCAATTCGGCATTCATGGCACCGATTGCGGCAAAGCAGGGCGGGGTGAAGAGGTTGAACATCAAGAATGCCAAAGCGGCAACCTTTGTGATGGCAAATACGGCGGCAACCTCGGAGCCCGCACCCTCCATCAGTGCAAGTTCTTCGGTATCGATCAAATTTTCAAGTCCAACGAAGCATACTGCCAGCGTTCCCACGACGTTTTCCTTGGCAATAAAGCCCGTAATGGAGGCGGCGGCAAGCTGCCACGCAACCACTCCTACGATGGGAGCGAAGAGATAGGCAAAGGGCGTTGAGATAGTTGCCAGAATCGAATCGGCGGCATTGTCGACGGGTTGGAGATTCCAACCAAAGCTTTGCATCAGGTGGATTGCAAAGTTACAAACGAGAATGATGGTTCCTGCTTTTACGATGTAAGCCCAGCCGCGCTGACACATGGAAAGGAATGCCTTCCAAAGGCTGGGGGCCTTGTATTCGGGAATTTCTATGATGAAGTAGTTCTTTTTGTTTCTGTTTCCTGTAAGCAGATTGATCAGCAACGCACATACAAAGATCAGCACGATGCCAACAAAATACATCAGTGTACCCACCCACGAGGCATCCCCGAAAAATGCACTCGCAAACAGCGCGATAACAGGGAGCTTGGCACCGCAGGGCATAAAAGGGGTCAAAAGTGCTGTAGCTTTCCGTTCGCGGTCATCCCGGATCGTTCGGCAAGCCATTACACCGGGAACCGTACAGCCTGTTCCCATGATAAAGGGAATGACCGATTTTCCGGACAGCCCCACTTTTTTGAAGATCGGGTCAAGCACGATTGTGACACGTGCCATATATCCACAGTCCTCAAGGAGTGCGAGCAGGAAGAACATCACCATAACAAGTGGCAAAAATCCAACAACGGCACCGACACCGCCGATGATGCCGTCCACTACGATCGATTGGAGCAGGGGATTTGCCCCTTCCATCAAGCCGCTGACCCAGCCGCCGAAGAGATCGATCAAGGTGACAAGTCCCGGAATTTCGGTTCCATTTTTGAGTGTCACTCCCTCTGCGATCCATGCACCGAGCCATGCCTGAGAGATCTGAAATACCAAAAACATGACAGCCGCAAAGATCGGAATACCAAGCCATTTGTTGGTGAGGATTGCATCGACCTTATCTTGCTTGTTTCGTGTTCCGGTGAGACTTTTTCTCGTTTCCACTGCCGATACAATCTCTTTGACAAAGGAAAATCGTTCCCGATCGGCTTCTTCCACCGCTTCGCGGTCGTTCAGGTCGATCTCTTTTTGAACGTAGGGGGCTGTTTGCGGCTTGCCGATCTGTGCGACCGCTGCTTTGACCAGCACATCCAAGCCCTTTTGGGTAGTAGAAACCGTTTCAAACACGGGGCATCCAAGCTTTTGGGATAGAAGCATTGTATCAATTTTGTTTTCTTTTTTGGTGTTTGCATCGGTTTTGTTCAATGCTACGACCATCGGGATTCCAAGCTCCAAAAGCTGTGTGGTGAAGAACAGACTGCGGCTCAGATTGGTTGCATCTACAATATTGATGATCACATCGGGATTCTCGTTTTTGACGTAAGAGCTGGCAATGCTTTCCTCGGATGTAAAAGGAGACATGGAATATGCTCCGGGAAGGTCAACTGCGATCACGCGCTCCTCTGACTTATAAAAGCATTTCTTAATTGGATGCTCGTTGCGGTCAACGGTAACGCCAGCCCAGTTGCCGACCTTTTCATTTTGCCCGGTCAAGGCATTGTACATGGTTGTTTTGCCGCTGTTTGGATTGCCTGTTAAAGCAATTCTCATGTGTTGGTCCTCCAAAACTTCTTGGTTTGTTTGTACGGTCTTTCGGTGAAAACAGTTGTGATTTTTTGGTTAGCATATGCTAACTTCTGCGTAAAAAATAATGTAAAAAAGGAACTGCCCGATCATTCTGTCAAGATCGCAGCGGCAAGGTTTCGGTCGATATGATAACGTCCGTCCTTGATCGATACGATACATCCGCTTTTGCGACGTGAAATGACGGTGATCGGTTCACCGCGGTAGCATCCGAGAGAAAAGAGAAAGGCATTCAGGTCATCATCGTTTGTGTGGATCGCCTTGACGGTGTATTCCTTTCCGATGTCTGCAGTATACAAATTCATATGCTTTCCTCCATGCTTCCTTGATGATGGTTAGCGGCTGCTAACTGCATATATTATACTGAAAAAAGGTCTTTTTGTCAATAGAATTTTATGATTTTTTTGTATTTTGTAATTTTTGTGTACGAAAAAAAAAGGATTGCTTTCTTTTTTGTAATTTTTCCATAAAAATACAAAAAAGCCCGACTTGACGTATCAAATCGGGAAGAGAATATTACTTTTTATTTCGGACTTCTATCACCGCATTCAGGATGATCTTTTTCGCTTCTGCCGCATCGGATTTCGGAAGAGCGGGAACTCCCTCCAAACGGTAAGGAATTCCGAGCTCGCGATATTTTTGGACACCCATGGTGTGATAGGGAAGCACGTCAAGCGCATACAGATTGGAAAGCGAACCTATGAAGTGCCCCAACCGGCGCAAGTCCTCGGGATCGTTGGTATAGCCGTCTATCACCACGTGTCGGATCCAAAGTGGGATTTTTTTGGACTCTAAATATTTGGCGAATGCCAAAACGCGCGTGTTGCTGTGCCCGGTCAATTCCTTGTGCTTATCAGTATCGATTTGCTTGATGTCAAGCATCACGAGATCTGTCAATTCCATCAAACGGTCAAGCTTTTGCAAATACACCGTGTCGGTCAGGTCAAAGGTGATTCCGGAGGTGTCGATACAAGTGTGGATGTCCTCTTGTTTTGCCAGTTGAAAAAGCTCCAACAGAAAATCGATCTGCAAAAGCGGTTCGCCTCCGCTGACCGTCAAGCCACCCTTGCTGTAAAAGGCTTTGTTTTTGCGGTATTCGGAGAGGATCTCCTGTGCGTCAACCTGACGACCAACCCCGACACGCCAGGTGTCGGGATTGTGGCAATACAGGCAACGCATGGGGCAGCCCTGCAAAAATACGACGTAGCGTATGCCGGGGCCGTCTACCGTTCCAAAGCTTTCGGTTGAATGGACGTATCCCCGCATCAGATCTGATCGTGGAAGGTTCTGGAAATAACCTCGTCCTGCTGCTCCTTGGTCAATTTAATAAAGTTGACCGCGTAGCCGCTGACACGAACGGTGAGCTGGGGATATTTTTCGGGATGCTTCTGGGCATCCAAAAGCGTTTCCTTGGTAAATACGTTGACGTTGAGATGGTGTCCGCCTTTTTGTACGTAACCGTCCAAAAGCGCAACCAGATTATCGATTTGTTGTTGATTTGCTGCCATAATAGGGAACCTCCGTTTTTCAAATTATTGGTTGTCCAACCCTTCGAAAAGTGTGGGGGACACGCACGCACCGGTGGTACAGTCAAAGTTGATCTCTATATCACCCGCAAAGATCTGATCGTCCTTGCCAAGCGCACCGGGGATGATCGAGAAGGTGTTGGAAATGCCGTCCTGCGCATCGCGGAAGGGCATTTTTGCAACCGATGCCAGGGAAGCAACTGCTCCGTGGGTGTCGCGTCTGTGCATGGGGTTTGCGCCGGGTGCAAAGGGCTCGCCGCGTTTACGACCGTCGGGGGTCGCACCGGTTGCCTTTCCGTAAACCACGTTGGACGTGATGGTTAGAATTGAGGTGGTGGGAATACTGTCGCGGTAGGTGTGATTCTTACGGATATGCTCCATGAAGAGGTGGACTACGTCATAGGCAATCGAGTCTACTCGGTCGTCGTCGTTTCCGTATTTCGGGAAATCGCCCTCAACCTCATAATCCACGGCAAGCCCCGCCTCGTTACGAATGACCTTTACCTTTGCGTACTTGATTGCGGACAGAGAGTCTGCAACCACCGAAAGACCAGCGATACCCGTTGCGAACCAGCGGGTAACGTGCTTGTCGTGAAGAGCCATCTGAATCTTCTCGTAGCAGTATTTATCGTGCATATAGTGGATGATATTCAGGGTATTGACGTAAACGCCAGCCAGCCATTGCATCATCGCGTCGTAGCGCTTCATAACCTCGTCGTAGTCCAGATATTCGGAGGTGATGGGACGGTATTCCGGTCCAACCTGCTTGCCGGAGATCTCGTCGATACCGCCGTTGATCGCGTACAACAGACATTTTGCAAGGTTTGCGCGGGCACCGAAGAATTGCATTTCCTTACCGATACGCATCGAGGATACGCAGCAGGCAATGGCATAGTCGTCGCCGTGATGGAACCGCATCAAATCATCATTTTCATATTGTACCGAAGAGGTTTCGATCGAAATTCTTGCGCAGAAACGCTTGAAATTCTCGGGCAGACGCAACGACCAAAGCACGGTGAGATTGGGCTCGGGTGCCGCACCGAGGTTTTCCAGCGTGTGCAGGTAGCGGTAGGACATCTTGGTAACCATGTGGCGACCGTCGATTGCAACGCCGCCGATTGACTCGGTTACCCACTGGGGGTCCCCCGAGAACAGCGTGTTATATTCCGGGGTGCGTGCAAATTTGATCAAACGCAGCTTCATGATAAAGTGGTCGATCATTTCCTGCAGCTCTTCCTCGGTAAATATGCCGTTTTTCAGGTCACGCTCGGAGTAAATATCCAAGAACGTAGAGGTACGACCCAGCGACATTGCCGCGCCGTTCTGCTCCTTTACCGCTGCAAGATAGCCGAAATAGAGCCATTGGATCGCCTCTTTGGTGTTGCGAGCCGGTACGGAAATGTCGTATCCGTAGGTGAGAGCCATCTTTTTCAGATCTTCCAGGGCACGAATTTGCTCGGAAAGCTCCTCGCGGATTCGAATGACCTCCGAATACATTGCCGAACGCGTGGTTTCTTTTTGTTCAATCTTATCTTCAATCAAACGGTCAACACCGTAAAGTGCTACGCGGCGGTAGTCGCCGATGATGCGTCCGCGACCGTAGGCATCGGGAAGTCCCGTGATGATATGGCTGGAACGGCAAGCGCGCATCTCGGGGGTATATGCGTCAAAAACACCTGCGTTATGCGTTTTTCTGTGGGTGGAAAAGAATTCCTTTATCTGAGGATCCAATTCATATCCGTTATCCTTGCAAGCCTTTTCTGCCATACGAATGCCACCGTAGGGCATCAGTGCGCGCTTGAAAGGCTTATCGGTTTGAAATCCTACGATCTGCTCCAGATCCTTATTCAAATATCCGGGCGCGTGCGACACGATGGTAGAAATCACCTTGGTGTCCATATCCAGAACACCGCCTGCCTCACGCTCCTGACGGCTGAGCTCAAGAACCTGATCCCAAAGCGTTAGGGTTGCATTCGTGGGACCTGCCAAAAAGGCTTCATCTCCATCATAAGGTGTATAATTGTGCTTGATAAAGCTGCGGACGTTGATTTCCTTGACCCAGGTGCCGCTTTCAAATCCTTCCCATGCTTCGTATTGATTCATGTTCGTTCCCCTCCTTCTTTTCATGACTTTAATTTACGCTATTATTATACCATAGTATGCGTCTGAAATCAAGCGTACAGACTACCAAATTACATACGTTTTTTATTCTTGAAAATCACTTTTTTGACGAAAAACCGTCATAGAGATTTCCAACCCGTGAAAAAACTGGATTTTTACTGTTTTTTTGCGTGTTCGCAAAGCGTTCGAATCGGACATTCTGCACAGCGAGGAGCGCGGGCTGAGCAAACATCTCTTCCAAACTGTACCACGCGGTGGCAGAAGTCACAACGCTCCGCGGGGAGCACCAGCTCATTCATGATTTTTTCCACCTTGACGGGGTCCTTGAGCGTTTCGGGATACATGCCGAACCGACCGCAAATGCGAATACAGTGCGTGTCTGCTACGATGCCGCCCGTGCCGTAGAGATCCCCGAGAAGCAAATTTGCAACCTTTCTGCCCACCCCCGGAAATTTGAGCAGCTCTTCCATGGTATGGGGAATGGTTCCGTGAAAGTCTTCTACCAGCATCCGGCAAGCGTCCTTGACGTTTTGGGCTTTTACATGATACAGACCGCAGGGGCGGATGATTTTTTCAAGCTCTGACAAAGGAGCTTCGGCAAGCTCTTTTGGGGTAGGGTATCGCTCGAATAATTCCTTGCATACCAAATTGACACGCGCATCCGTGCATTGTGCCGATAAACGTCCCATAATCAAAAGCTTCCATGGCTCGCCGTTCCATTCCAGCGCGCAAGCCGCCTGCGGATAGACCGCTTTGAGAGCCTCTGTGATTTGTGACATCCGTTGCTTTTTCATGGCTTGCGTCATACCGCTTACCTCGCTTTCGTTTCCTTGCCGTTGAAAATATTATATCAAAAAAATGATTGTATGTCAATTATTTTCATGACGGAACAGACCCCAAAAAAGAAAAATGCAAAAATAAAATGTTTTTTTCAAAAAAGACTTGTTTTTTCCAAATAACTGTGCTATAATACATGGGTATAGATTTTGAACAATGTTTTTTTGGAGGTAATTATGGTTGCACAGTATATTATCGGTAGCATTTTGATGGCTGTTTCGGTTGCGTTGGTGATTGTGATTCTGTCGCAAACCGGTAAGGATAACAGCTTGTCCGGTACCATTGCGGGCGGAAGCTCTGATACTTATTTCGGAAAAACCGGTGGCTCTACCAAAGAGCAGCTGTTGTCGAAGGTGACCATCGTTTTGTCGGCAGTATTTGTTGTTCTTGCCGTTACGCTGATGATCATTGCCGCGAAATAATGCATAAGGAACGCGTGGGGAAAGCCGCGCGTTCTTTATTTCTGTCACAGAATACCAAAAAAATGATATTTATATCGCAAAAATCAGTTATTTACATTTATTGTCATATACGATATAATTGATGTAAAGAGAAACGCTCGTGGCGTTTTTCAAATAAATGAAGGATGGTATGTGGATCATGAAAGTTATTGCAGTTATCGGCTGCGGCCGTATTTCTCGTACGCATTTTCCCGCGTTGGAAAGGGTAGACGGAATCCGCATTAAATATGCGTGTGACTTGATCGAGGAAAAGGCACAGTACGCAAAGGACAACTACTCCAAGGTAGAAAACATTACTACGGATTATCACCGGGTTCTTGCCGACCCCGAGGTTGAGGCGGTTTGGGTTCTGACTCCCAACTACGCGCACTACACGGTTACGATGGACGCTCTGCGCGCAGGCAAGCACGTGTTCTGCGAGAAGCCCATTACGGTCAACTATGAGCTTTCCAAGGAAATGGCAGACGAGGCAAACAAGCGCGGCTTGATGCTCAACATCGGTGTTGTAAACCGCTACAGAAAGTCGATCGAAAAGCTGGCGGAGATGAACCGCGAGGGCAAGTTCGGTAACATTTACCACGTGTACTGCTCGTTCCGTGCATTCCGTTCGATTCCCGGTCTTGGCGGTCCCTTCACCACGAAGGAACAGTCGGGCGGCGGCGTTCTGATCGACTGGGGCGTACACTTCTTTGATTTGATCATGTATATCCTCGGCGGCGAAACCGAGCTGGTCAATCTGACTGCCGATTCCTACAACGAAGTAGGAAAGGATATGAAGGCATACAAGCACGACGTTCCCATGTGGGCAGAGGATACCAGTGACGTTGAGAACGGAACGATGGACGTTGACGATTTCATCACCGGATACATCCGTACCAACAACGCGTCCATTTCTTTCAACGGTGCTTGGGCACAGAACATCAATAAAACCGAAATGTTCGTTGACTTCATGGGTGACAAGGGCGGCGCACGTCTGTCTTACGGTAAGAACTTTGAGTTCTACGACGGTACAACGCTGGAAACCATTCCGAACGAAGAGAAGGATCCCAATCCTTTCGTTTGCGAGGATGCAGCATTCCTGGAAGCAATCGAAACCGGCGTGAAGTCGAGATCTCACGTTGATAACGTGCTGATTACCGCAAAGCTGATGCAGGGTCTTTACGATTCGGCAGCAGAGAAGAAGGAAATCATTTTCTAAACGGGCAAAACAAAATAGGGCAGACCAACCGTGCGGTGGGTCTGCCCTTGCTGTTTTTATGGCTTGCTTCAATCGGTGTCAACCGTTGCCGTGACGATAAATTTCTTTACCGAATCGATGATCTTTTCACACTGCAGCTTGTTGTCGTAGGATTCACCGATAAACGCGGGAGCCGAGCCGATGTTTTTGAGAACGTAACGGTAGTTTCCGAATTTGTCGCGGTCAACGAAGAAGTTTCCAACGTAAGCGGCACGTTTAAAGGATTCGATGCCGTCACGGCAGGCTTTTTCGGTGGCATAGTAGCGGCTGGAGTAAAGGATCTGTCCGTTATTGGCAACCAGATAGAAGCAAAATTGCTTTTCGCTTTCCCGATAGACCTCCCATTTGCCCATCTTGGTTGCCTGCGCCTCGGCTTTTTCAACGGCTTTCCAGTCAATGTCGTTGGGGGTACGCTTACAGCTTCTTGCCGCTTCGAAGAGCGTGACCGATTCGCGATCGGGAACAAAGCGGAGAATTTTTGCGTTGTTTGCAAAGTTTTTCACCGACTCCACACACTTGACACACTGCTCACGGGTCGTGTAATTTTCACCGTAGTATTTGCGTGCCAAAATGAAGCGATAACGGTTGTATTTATCAACCTTAATATCAAAATTGCCTTCCGCAACCGTTTTTTGAAAGGTTTTGATGCCTCCGAGTGCACCCAAAAGGGTGGTAAAGCTGGGGCTGTCGAACAAGACCTGCCCGTTGTTTGCAATCAGGTAGAAGTGATAGCCGTCCACTTCCAGATCAAACTCGTATTTGCCAACGGCTTTTCCCTTATTCTTGAGGATTTCTGCATCGGCTTCTGCAATAGCTTGGTCAAATGCCTCGCGAATGTCATCCTCCGTGGTTTGCATAAAGAAAGGTCGTGCCGCGGTTGCCGGCTTTGCGGTAGCCGTTTTTTTGGCAGGTACCTTTGTCCCCGGCTTTGCGGCGGAGGACTTGGGGGCGGTTGGCTTCGTTGCGGTCGATTTTGTTGTAGGTGCTTTTGTTGCGGTGGCTTCGGAGGCGGTCTTTTTCGCAGGAGATGCCTTTACAGCCGCGGCTTTCTTGGCGGAGGGCGTTGTTGTCACAGCATCGGACTTCGCTTTGGACGGTGCGGCTTGAATACTCCGAAGTGAGGGAGCAGAAAGCTTTTCGTTCGATTTTTCCGCCTCGGGTGCAACTCCTTTTGCGGGGCTTTTTTCCACGTTTTCTTTTTTCTTAAACAGTGCCATGTTGTTCCTCCGTGTCTGTACGTTATTTCATATATATGATTGGTCACGTTTATTTTATCACATTCCCAAAAGATTGTCAACGAAAAATGCAAAAGATTCTTTTTTTTCGACGTTTTTTGTGGATTGTGGGCAACCAATCAAAAAAGGACAGCCCCGAAAAACGGCTTTGTTCTTCAAGGCTGTCTTTTTAGAAAGGCATTGCCGATCGCATTGCAATCGCGGCTTTTAAGCGTCGATAACGCCTTCCATGATCGTCAGATTCCAAAGATCTGCAAGTCCCTTGATGGTCTTGTCGGGGATGACGTTGACAACGTGTCCGAGCGAGAGCATATAGATCTGTGCGGTTTTTTCTACCGTTTCGATCAAGCCGAACGCTTCGTCCAGATCCTTACCCGTGCCGTAGATACCGTGATTCGTCCATACTACGATACGGTGCGACTTCATCTTTTCTGCGGTTGCGATACCGATCTCCTCGGTTCCGCATACCATACAAGGCAGAACGCCGACACCGTCGGGGAAGACGATAACGCATTCGGTATTGGACTGCCAAAGCTTATGCGTAAAGTCCTTCTCGTCGGCAGGGCAGACCGTGTTCATTGCGATGGTATAGGTGGGGTGAGAGTGCGCTACCACGCGGTGATTGGGGTCAACCTCAAGACGTGCGATGTGGCTCATCATGTGTGCGGGGAACTCGGACGTGAACTTACCGCCGTCCTTATATCCCCACAACAGCTCTGCCATCGTGCCGTCGGCAGAAATTCTGACGATACCGAGGTTGGTTTCGGGATCCTTGGTTACGTTCTTGAAATACTTACCGGTACCGGTAACCAAAAAGATCTTGCCTGCAAGCTTTTTGGCATCAAACTTGGTGGGAATGGTTCTGATGACGCAATTGAGATCGAGATATTCGGCAACCTCGTTCTCATCAAGCAGACAGCTGATATTGCCGCCGTTTCTTTCATCCCAGCCCTGTCTGTACATATTAGCCGTTGTTTCGCTCATTTCAATGATAAACGGCGCCTTGAAAATGTCTTTCATGATTTCACCTCAAAAAAATTTTTGAATCTTACTCCCTTATTATATTTTATTTGGGGGGATTTGTCAATACGTGTTGCACATTTTTCTTGCGTTTTTTCAATTGTTCGATCTCTATTCCGTTTTTTTTCATCAATTGGGCTTTACAAACAGCGGAAAAGGTGCTATAATGTGGGTGCTATGCACGAGGACTGTGATAGACCTTTACACGATCATCCTCGGAATGAGGAAATTTTTTGAAAAACACAACAGCAAAGAGGTAACCATGAACAGAAAAGCAATCAATACCGCTGAGCCGCTGAAGGCGTATTTTAAGGAGCTGCCCACCTATTGTGAGCCCTATGGAAACGGACATATCAACGACACCTTTTTGGTCGTTTCTCAAAAGAGATATATTCTCCAAAGAATGAACACGAGTATTTTTACGCGTCCCGTAGAGCTGATGGAAAATATTCTCGGTGTCACCGAGCATATCAGAAAAAAGACCGCAGCCATCGGTGGTGACGTTGCCCGTTGCTCGCTGACCGTTGTGCCGACGCTTGACGGTGCGCGCTACTTCTGCGACAGCACGGGCGGATACTGGCGTCTTTACGACTTCGTTGAGGGAACCGTGACCAAGGAGAGCGTTGAGGATGCAAACGATTTCTATACCTGCGCGAAGGCATTCGGCGGATTCCAGGAGATGCTTGCCGACTATCCCGCCGAAACGCTGAGTGAGCCGATCGCAAACTTCCACAATACGCCTTGGAGATATGACAACCTGATGCGGGCGGTTGCCGCCGACAAATGCGGAAGACTTTCCTCTGTTCTTCCCGAGGTGGAATTCGCCAAGGAGCGAGAGGAATTTTGTAAGGTACTCGAAAATGCGAGAGCCGCAGGGGAGCTGCCGTTACGCGTGACCCATAACGATACCAAGCTCAACAATATTCTTTTCGATGAAAAGAGCGCAGCACCCGTGTGCGTGATCGACCTTGACACGGTTATGCCCGGTTATTCGGTAACCGATTTCGGCGATTCCATTCGCTTTGGTGCCAATACCGCAGTAGAGGACGAAACCGATCTTTCCAAGGTAACGCTGGATCTTGATCTGTTTAAGGTTTACGTCAAGGGCTTTATTGAGGGCTGTAACGGAAGCCTTACCGAAAAGGAGATCGAGCTGTTGCCCGAGGGTGCTATGATGATGACGCTGGAGTGCGGACTTCGCTTCCTGACCGACCATCTGGAGGGCGATACTTACTTCAAGATCCACCGCGAGGGACACAATCTTGATCGCGCAAGAAACCAGTTCGCGCTCGTTGCCGACATGGAAAGAAAGCTCGACCAAATGAGAGCCATCATTCAGGAAATCGTTGGCTAAAATCAAATAGCAAGCATCAGGGGAGTGTAGACCAAAGCAAGTATCATTATCAAAATAACAAAAACAACCCCTCCGGCACGGCAAGCCGTGCCAATTTGCTTGCCAATTTTCTCCCACTTACACAGGGGAGGCTTTCAGAAATCATTTGCCTCGGAAATACAGTTGTTTTAGCGCAAAGAACTTTTTTAGGCTCTCTTGTGTAAAGGGAGCTGTCACCGTAGGTGACTGAGGGATTGTTCTTTGTACAATGTGCTATTGGATACACCTTTGTCTACAGTCTGCAGGGGAGTGAACCGCGGTTCACTCCCCTGATTTTTTTGCGGTAAATGCTGTCATTCGGTGCGGTATTCGGATGGAGAACAGCCCATTTGGCGGCGAAACTCGGCAGAAAAATAGCTGATGCTGTCAAAGCCTGCGTGGGTGGCAACCTCGGTGACCGTGTAGCTTTGCGTTTGTAACAATCGGCATGCAAGCTCCAACCGTCGTTTTTTGAGGTATTCCATGGGCGACGTATGGTAGCATTTGCGAAATTCTGAACGGAAATAGACCTCGCTGCAGCCGTACCGTGCTGCGAGATGAGAGATCCTCAACTCGGGATCTGAGATGTGTTCGTCCAAATAGTGCTTGCAGGCAATCATCGCGGTATTTGGATGGCTTGCGTCATCGTGACAAATCCGATAAAATTCGGAAAGCAGGCGATAAGCATCTGCCATGGAAACATAAGGGTTGGTGCTTTGTGTATGTCGCAATGCGTGTTCAAACAAATTCACGAAGGAATCGGAAACTTTCGGCGTGATACAAAGCGGCTCCGAACAGAAAGGAGGGGAATCCTCGTCTTGCCAGAAATGCAAAAGATATCGGTCACTGTCTGATAAAACCTCGGTTTGGTAAAAGCAACCTCGCGGAATAAAGGTCAGAGTGCCGGGAGTCGATATAAAACTTTTGTTGGTTGCGAAAATCGAAACTTCTCCGCTTACTCGAAAGCTTAGCGAAGAGAATTTTCTTGCCGGAACCTTTCTCATTTCTTCCTGTTTCGAAGTTTCACGATAGAAAAAATGATTTATTATAATCGGAATTTGCTCTTTCATGCAATCATCTCCACAAAATTGTTTTCTTCATTTTATCACGTTTTTTTCAAAAAATCAAGATTTTTGTTTCGAAAATCTAAAATTGCTTTCCTTTTTTTATTGTGATATTGGGGAGAAAATGCTATAATTTCAACGTAACTTACAAATATGGAGGAAAATTTACATGCAAACACTTGAACAGTTGATTCGTCAATCGATGAAAAAAGAGGGCATCGATCTGATCGGCTTTGCAGGAAAAGACCGTTTTGAAGGAGTAGACCCTGCCCATAATCCTTTTTCCATTTTCCCCGAGGGAAAAACCGTGATTCTGCTTGGCAAGCGAATCTGCCGCGGCTCCTTGCGAGGAGTCGAGGAAGGCACCAATTTTGGGGACTACAGTCTTTTCGGCAGAAATTGGCTTGAGGATCAGTTTCTGTCGTTGGCTTGTTACAATTTGGTTCGCGTTTTGGAAGACGAGGGATGGGAGGCAGTTCCGATTTTCCCCAATCCTTCCGAGGTAGGTCCCATGGGAGTTTCTGTAGCCGAGGGCAGACCCGCGCCCAATGTGTTCCCTGATTTTGATTATGCGGCGGTTGCTTGCGGCATTGCCGAGATTGGCTTTGGCGGACTATTGCTCACTCCAAAATTCGGTTCGCGTCAGCGCTTCCACATGATCATTACCGATGCAGAGATAGAAGAAACTCCCTTGCTGGAGGCTTCGGTTTGCGACCGTTGCGGAAAATGCGCGGATGCTTGTCCTTTGGGAGCAATAGATAAGGAGAATACGAAGATCGTGGAGATCTGCGGGAAAAAGATGGAGGTTGCCGCGATTGATTACAACAAATGTCGGGAGTGCAAGAACGGTGCTTGTCCCGGTCGTCGCTTTGCACCCGAATCCAAGCCCGACCGCATCGCAGCACTTTGCAACCGTATCTGCCTTTCCCACCTTGAGGAATCCGAGGCGGTGGAGAATTGTTTCCACGAGGCTTTCCGCAAGAGAGATGCATGGGCAATCGGTGAAAAGCGCGTAACCACCGGTGAATCGCGTGAGAACTATAACGTTCTTGGCGGCGCATACAGCAAAGGAGCCTCCAAATGAAGCTGACGAGTCAAATGATCAAGGATAAGGCGCAAGAGCTTGGTATCGATTGCATTGCCATCGGGAATATCGAACGATTTAAAAATGCGCCGAAGCTGATGTCGCCTTTGACCTATTTTCCTGAAGCAAAGTCGGTCATCGCGGTTGCCATGCGCATCCCGCGCGGTTCCTATCGCGGAATTGAGGAGGGCACGCATTGGCACAACTATACGTTCTATTCCTATAACAAGTTAAATTCTTATTTCCGTCCGCGTCTTTCTTATGAGCTGGCTTGTTTCATCGAGGATCACGGATGGGAAGCGGTTCCTCATTATCCTGCCGTTCCGGAGGGGCAGGGAACGATGCGGGAGCCGGTGGCAGAGGGAAAGGTTCCTCCCGACGTGGTTTGCAGCGTGCGCTTGATCGCGGCAGGCTGCGGACTTGGCGAAGTAGGCTATTCCAAGGTGTTCCTTACCAAAAAGTTTGGTCCGCGCGTGCGCCTTGGATTGATCTTTACCGACTGTGAGCTGGAGCCCGATCCCATTATGGACACCGGTGATATTTGCTTGCATTGCGGTGCCTGCGTGCGCGAGTGCCCCGGTAATGCGGTTCCGTCCCTCAAGGACAAAAACAGCCGATTAGAGGTGGATTTCGGGGAGAAAAAAATCTGGTACGGGGACGTTCAAATGGGTCGATGCACGCTATCTCATCACGGTATGAATAACGAATGCTCGCCTTTCCTTAAAAAGGAATTTCCGAATATGGCGTTTGACGTGCGAAACAGCGAGATGTCCGAAGAGGAAGCCTACATTATGTGCTATACCATGGCGGGAGGCAAATGGGGACGTAAGCCGGAAAGCACCCGTGTGATGGGATATTACGATTACATTCTCACACATTCTTCCTATTTTGCGATTTGCGGAGCACGCGGGTGTATCCGTGCTTGTATGGATCAATTGGAAAAAACCGGCAGAATCGAAAACCAATTCCATAACCGCTTCTACAAAAAGGAGAGTTGGTTGCTTCCCAACAAGCCCCAAACGGTTTCTCGCAGTGTCAATCCTTATCGCAAGGAATACCTGGACGAGAAATACCCGGGACTTACCGATGGGGAATACGAAAGACCGGAGCCCGAAAAAGAACAAGAATAAAAAAATCGAATTTTGCAGTAAAAAAACACTCCCGAACGTCAAAACTTCGGGAGTGTTTTGGGTGTAGAAGAAAAGGCGGAACAAGGGCAGACGATCGGTTATCCCAACCGTCCTCCGGAGATAAAGCTGCTGTAGGAATACCACAAAAACTGCTTTCCGAACGGTTCGCTTTCTTCGGGTCGGCAATCAATCCGCAAGCGTTCCTCCTCCAGCTCCTCAATCGCCGCGATGCGGTTGGCAAGATAATCCGAGATCCGCGCTTTGGTTGTTTCAAAGCGTGCCGTCAGTCCTCCGTAGCGGATGTCGTGAACTTCCCATCCAAAGGGCTTGTTATACTGCATCCATGCCGCGCGGTGCTCGGCGCGCAAGATGTCAATCTTTTGCAGAATAACGTCACATTCTCCTGCCAGTTCGGCAAGGGCTTCGCGGTTACCGTCGCGATATGCGCGCGTCAGACGGACACAGAAATCGGCTTTGTTGATCAATAGGTCGGTCAGTGCGCGGATCGTGCCCAGCGCGGGGGCGTATTCCTCTCCAAGCGGGGAAAGCTCGCGCAGCACCTTTTGATAGTATTCCGCCGTTTCGATTTGTTCGGTGTGGCGGTCAACCAAGCCCAGAAGCGGATCGCTGTAGAGCAGTGCGCGCGTGCAGGCAACAACCGATTCGTCGGGATGCTCGGGAAGCTCCAGCTTGAGAAAATCATGATAGTTTTCTCCGGTTGCATATCGGAAGCAGCGTGCAACGCTTTCTTCGTCGTATCTGCCGAGATAGCCGTAGTCGGCATATAGGGCAAGCAGTGCCGCAGAAAGGATCAGGGAGCATTCTGCGCCGTTATGCCAAACGGTTGCAAGAACTTCGCGGATGCCTTGCTTTCGGCACGCCTCCAATGCGGGGACGGTATGCTTGATCGAGCGAGAGAAGAAGGGGCAGTGCCCACTCCAGGTCCAAATGCCGCCTGCGAACAGCGTGTGATCTCCGAGCTGACGGTGCTTTTTGATGTTTTCACTGTAAAACTCTTCGTCGGGAGAATAATAGTCCCAAAACACTTGTTGCACGTTTAGGGGAATAAAATCGGAAATATCCTCCCTCAGCTTGACGCGGATATCGTAATCTCTAAGTGCTTCAAGCCCCTTGCCCGACATGCGGAAGAACATATCGCTCCACATCATGGGCGAGAGTCCGTATTTCTCTGCAATTTCGGCAACCTTCTTCAAATGTCCGAAAAACAGCTCTTCGCGCGGATGATAGCCGTTCTGATCCAGCGACTTTCCCGTTCCGAGCGTGTGAGTTTCATCCATTCCGATATGTATCCGTCTTGAGGTAAAGGTGTTCGCAACCGTGCGGATCATATCGTCGATCAGACGGTAGGTTTCCTCCTCGCCCGTAAGCAAAACGTCGGCAGTATCTTTATAGGGCGCGGTTGCAGACCAGCGCAGTGCGGTGGCGAGATGTCCGAGCGTTTGAATACAGGGGATCAATTCAATGCCGAGCGAAAGCGCATAAGCGTCCAGCTCCTTGATCTCGTTTGCGGTGTAGCGACCTCGCAGATAGCCGAAATAGGGGCGACCCTCGATTTCGTAGGTATCCTCGGTGTAGAGCATAAAGACGTTCATGCCCATGAGAGCCATTTTACGCATCATCAGCTTCACTGTGATCACGTTCATAACAGCATTGCGCGACATATCCACCATTGCACCGTTGAACGAAAAGGTGGGAGAAAGATCCTCTTCTTTTTCCGTAATTCCGTCCTTTACCCAACCGATCAGCGTTGCAAGTCCTCTGAAAAAGCGTGATTTTCCGCCGCCGTAAGTGATGCTTGCGTGATCTCCTTGCAGGGAAATGCAAAGTTGATCCTTTGCCGATTCGCAAACCGTAACGGTCATATCCGCATGACGGTCGGTTAAAACAATTTTCAAGTCATCGGTCAAAAGACGTATGCCGTCCAACAGCCGATCTGCATTCTTGAATAACAGCTTCATATCCAAATCCTCCGCTAATGTGTAGAAAATAAATCGATCACAGTATAGCATACCGAACGTGAAAAGTCAATCGATTTACATACGAAACATTTTCGAAAAATTGACCGATTTGATACTGTCTTATTTCATTGCTTTACATAAACCTTTTGCAGCCGAGCTTCCCAACGCTTCCAGTCCTTTTGCGCTGTAATGCCCTCTGACGTGCGGGTTCATGTATTCGGGCTGTCGATTCAGCTCGGTTGCGATCTCTGTCAGCATCACAAAATCCGCATCCTCGCGGCAGATCTCGTCCTGTGCCGCAATGATTTCCAAATCGCGGTCGTCGTTCGTAAATCTGCCAACCCGTATGATACCGAACCGATCGATTCCCAAATCCGATTTTAGTCCATCGCAAAGCGTTCGCAGGGCTTCTTTGTATTGCTCCCTTGTTGTGCTTGCAAGGGCATTGCTTTCGCCTTGCAGCCAAACGAAGAAAATGCGTTCGGGGGTTACCTTTTGTATCGCTCCGCGCGACTTTTGTACCAATACTTGGTAGATTGGACTTCCCGGCGACCATTCGGAGATTTTCGTACTTCCTTTTGCCGCGTGAACCGCAAGAACCTGTCTTTTGGTAATCTCCGTATAGGTTCTGCAAAAGCTTGGGACCAGATTGGTATTCCCGTAACAAGCGGCACCCAATGCGTGTTTCCCGAGCCATTGCAAAAGGTCGGTGTCGGGTGTGGGATCCTCCCCGCTTTCCATTGCGTACGTGATGCTTTCACCAACGGGATTTTTAAGAGGCACCGTTTCATCGGTCAAATATTTGTATTCGTAGGCATTGCTTACAACTCCACAGTCGGAAAGACGCTCGCTTTGCCCCTGCATATTACTTTGACCTAAAAAAATGATGACGTCCATGTTACTTTACCAAAAGCGTTTTGACGTTCTTTCCGGATTTCGCATACGCGATTGCCTCGTTGATTTCGGAAACCTTAAATTTCGTTCCCAAGTTTCTGATCTTTTCATGCAGCTCGGAATGGACGGACAAAAAGTCAAGATAAGTGCGTACGTCGCACATAGAATATTGAGAAGAACCGATGATATGCAGCGCCTTGAAGGTAATCAGCTGAGGCTGAATTTCAATACCGCCCGAGGCACTGTACTGACCGGGAACCAAATATACACCTCGATTGCGGAGAATGTCCATCCCCTGTACGACCGCTGCGGGAGCGCCCGAGCATTCGATACAAAGATCGACGCCAAGACCGTCGTTTTCCGCCTGCAATGCTTTGGTTACGGTATCCACGCCTTCCCGGGAGAGATTGAAAATCTTATCAGCACCGATTTTGAGCGCGTTATTTTCTCTCGTGGTGTCGTTTCCTGCAGTGATTGCATAGACTTTTTTGACTCCCAAAGCCTTTAGATACATCACGGAAAAGGTACCAACGGGACCAAGACCTTGAACAACCGCTACGTTGATCTTTTCAAAATCAACGCCGGCTTTCTTTGCCAGCTCGCAGGCGTGAATGGCAGTGGGACCGGGGCACGCAAAGGTTGCGGCAACCACCGGATCAACCACGCTCGGAATTTTTACAAGATTGGAAAGGGGGGTATAGTTGACCTCGGCATATCCGCCGTAAAGGTAGGGGGCAACGTCAATGCTTCCTCCGTTGGTTACCTGCATATTGACGCAGTTCGCGTCATCTCCGCTTTTGCACAAAAGACACTCTCCGCAAGGAACGGCAATATCTGCGATGACGTTATCTCCCACGGCAAGTCCGTACTTCTTTGCTTCCTCTTCATCCAGGTCGGTAATTTTGCCAACGAACTCGTGACCGATGACCGTAGGCGGGTTAATTGCCAGCTTTCCGTTGTGGAAGTGCAGGTCGGTACCGCAAATACCGCTTGCAATCAGCTCCATTTGACCGTATCCGCGGGGACAATCGGTCACCTCAAATTCACGTACTTCAAAATCCTTGAGTACACCCATAAAAACTGCTGCTTTTGCTTTCATAATCATTCTCCTAATCTTTTATTGTTCTGTTTTTACTTTGAAATATTTTTGATACGCTTTTTTGAATCCATCAAGCTCGGCTTTTGAAAACGGTGCTTGATTTTGATAGGCATAAGACATGCCCATTGCTTCGTATTTTCCGCTTCCCAAGCGGTGAAAGGGCAACAGATCCACGTGTTCGATTCCAATCTCGCGTAAGCATTCGCAAATTGCCTGTGTCGCACTTGGTGACGTGTTAAAATTTGGGATCAAGGGAATTCGAATCCGAACCGTCATACCGTCCTTACGCAATTTCCGAATATTTTCAACCACGAGATCAAGGCTGCTGCCAATTTCTTGGTATTTGTCTTCCTCGGCCGTTTTGAAATCAAACAGAT
The DNA here is from genome assembly GCA_015064155.1 of Oscillospiraceae bacterium. GTDB lineage: Bacteria > Bacillota > Clostridia > Oscillospirales > CAG-272 > UMGS1865. The sequence continues at coordinate 79,376 of SVST01000008.1, forward strand.
AACCCGTCACAAAGGGATTCAGCCTTTGAAATGCCGAATACGGCACGCACCCCGCGGTATCCACGAGGACCGAGATGCCGTTTTCCTTTAAAAGCCTTGCCAGGGGAACCAGCTCGGATGCCTGAAGCATCGCCTCGCCGCCCGAAAGGGTGACGCCTCCGTTGCTTTCGTCGTAAAAATCCTTATCCTCCAAAAGCTCGGGGAGAAGCTCTTCCGGCGATACAAGCCGTCCGAGCGTTTCGGTTTTCCCTGTGGAACGGTATTTCAAAACCGCAGGCTGCGCGGTTAGATTTTCAGGGTTGTGACACCAAGGACAGCGAAGGTTGCATCCCTTGAAAAATACGGTCGTTCGGATTCCTTCTCCGTCACCTACGGAAAAATGTTGAATATTGGAAATGTTTAACATAACGGTTACTCCTGCTGCGTTCGGTTGAGAATATCAAGCTGAACGTCTTTATCAAGAGTGACGTAAAAGGCGGAAAAACCGGAAACACGAACCACAAGATTCTGATAGTTTTCGGGGTGCTCCATTGCGTCGATGAGTATCTCGCGTGAGGTGGAGTTGATCTGAATCTCCTGACCGCCTTTTTTGAAGTAGGCCTTGATCAACGCCATCAGCTTTTTGCGTTTTTCGGGCGTAAACATGGAGGGGGAGAATTTCTGATTGACTACGCTTCCGCAGGCGACGTTGGTGTAGTCGGGCTTGGAAAGGCTGTTGATCGTTGCGGTTGCACCGCGCGTATCTCGTCCGTAGGTGGGGGAGGCGGCATCGGAAAGCGGTTCTCCGCGACGTCGTCCGTCGGGGGTTGCATTGATGATCTTTCCGGCGCGTATGTTGCTGATATTGGATGCTGCGGCAATATAAATTCCGCCGCCGTCGCGCGTTTTGAATTGCTTGAACAACGACCCCAGATAATCCAGAAACCAAACGGCATATTTGTCAACGAAGTCGTCGTTGTTGCCGTATTTGGGTGCTTCCAGAAGCTTTGCGTGCAGCTCCTCGTAGCCCACAAAATCGGCATTCATGGCATCTCTTAACTCTTCAAGCGTTGCCGCGTGATCGATAAAGACCACCTTTTCGATTGCGGCAAGAGAGTCGCTCACCGTTCCGATTCCCATCAAGCCAACCCCGTGTACCGAGGGATAGATACTGCCACCGTTGTTGATGTCAAGTCCACGTCCGATGCAATCGTAACAGAAGCAGGACAAAAACGGCTCGGTGAAGTAGGCTTGATTGATGCCGTTATTGCGGGACGTGAAGTTCAACATATATTCCCGTGCACCGTATGAAAGTTGCTTTTCATATAAGCTCATAAATTGGGACATTGACGAAATATCTTTCAGATTGCCGGGGTGCAAGCCCACCGAGTCGTTGAACTTGCTGATGCCCTCGTTGAAAATGTAGTCCAGATAGCGAGGTGTGTCGAAGCGTCCGTCCGACCACGGCGGCTGCATCCCCGAGATGAGATTTTCAATGCATCCCACCATCGCATACTTGCAAGCGTCTTCTTCGGCATAGCCGTATTGCTTCAGTGCGGCAATGTTGACGTCATCGTTCATAATGGCAGGGTAGCCAAGTCCCGTGCCGATGGTTTCCAAGCACTCATCCAAAAAATCATCGGGGGTGTTTTGCGTGTATCGGAGCGAGAGATTGGGACCCGGGACGTTACAGCCTCTCACCGCCCGTAAAATGCAACGGCTCAAGCCGTTGATCTGACAGTCGCCGTCTACGTTCTGACCGCCGATGCAAATGTTGACCGTGTCACCTTGAAGACGGATAAAGACGTTTTCCAACAGCTCGATTGCACGCTCGTCGGTCAGGGCACCGCTTTCGATATCCGCTTTATAAAACGGATACAAATATTGATCCAATCTGCCAAGTGCCATTGCATAGCGTCCCTCCATCAGAAATGCTAAGTGACAGAACCACACCAGCTGAAGTGCCTCGGCAAAATGCTTGGGAGGAGCGTTGAGGATCGCGCGGCAGTTGTCAATGATAAACTGCAAGCGTTCTCTGTCAAACGAGGGATCCTCTTTGCACCTTTCGGCTGCCGAAACGTAATTTGCAATCATTTCCCGAAAGCCGAGCAGCGTTTTTTTCATAGAACGCAAATAGGACACCTTTTCGGGACAATTCCGATGCGTTTGCATGGAGGCGTCGATCTTTTCGATCAGCCCGCCGATACCCACCGTCAGGATGTGATCGTAGTTGGGAGCATAGTGGTCGGCATTGGTACGGAACCCTCTTTGAGGAACAAGCTCCGACGTGCGTTTGGCACAGTTCAAAATGAAAGGGTCTTCTTCACAAAACAAAGATTTTTTGTTTCCTGCAAAGTATTCGTTTTTCAGAATCACGGGCACCGTCTTGGTAAAAAGCGAGTAGATGCCGTTTGCACGAAGATCGGAAATCTCGGCAGATAGGTTCTCCCGATACCCTAAATAGCGAAAATAATAGGGAGCGTAGGTGCCGGCGGGGGCTTGCATCAGTTCTTGTTGCAATGCTTCAAAAATCTTTTGTTGCATAGATACCTCCAAAAAAGTCATTGTATCGACGCTTTTATTCTATTCTTTTTTGAGAGAGCTGTCAATAAACACAATTAAGAATCTTGACAAAATTAAGATGTTCTGCTATAATGATAAAAACTCGTAGTAGGAGGTGAGAAGATTGTCAACCTATGAGATTCAAAGCATGCCCACGGTGCGCTTTGCCCACGTTTATCATGCCGAGCGCTATGAAAATAGGTTTCCGATTTACGAGGATCGAATAGAGGTGACGTATATTTCCGAGGGGGAGATTTTTGTCGAGTGCAACGGTGTTGAATCCGTTGCCAAAAAAGGGGACATCCTCTGCTCGCTTTATCATCCGTATCAGATCCGGGTTCGTGCCGAGCAATATCACGAGCATCGCACCGTGCAGGCGAATTTGAGGTGGAGTGAGAGTCGGTTGAGGAATGGCTTGTATTTGCCGCTTATCACGCCCGCCGAATTTCATACCAAAACGGCGCAAGGCATGATTGAACAGTTGATTTCCAACCAATGGTTGTTCAAACAATCTCCCACCAAAGGGGCAATTTTGTTTTTGGATCTCCTTGCGGAAATCGATCGGTGCAATCGCAATGCCGAAAAGGTGAATCTTCCCAGCGACGTCCGCTATGCAACGCGTGCAAAGGAATACGTTCAAAGCAATCTTCATTTGCCGATTACCCAAAAGGACGTGGCGAAATATCTTTCGATTTCTCCCGAATATCTATGCATGATTTTCAAGAAAACCGAAGGAATGACCTTTATAAAATACGTCAATACCGAAAAGCTTGAAGCACTTAAAAATCTGATGGAAAAGGAGCAGCTTTACCTGTACGAAGCAGCATCGCTTTTCGGATATGCCGACCCCAATTACGTCAGCCGATTATTCAAAAAATATTACGGGTACAATATTACCGATAAGAGCGTATTTCCGAAAGAAACCGTTTTGTAACACGCTTTGTTGACAAACTTTTTGATTGGGTGTATAATAAATTTGCATCAAGGTACGATGCGTGCAGAACTTTTAGATAAGGAGAACAAAGGTTATGGAGCTTCTAAATAATATGGAGTTGGATAAAAACATGATCGTAAATACCACGATCGGAGATACAGAGGTCGTTTGGCACGACGTCAGACGGGCTCCGTTTTCGTTGCATGGATTTCACGACCCTCAAAATATGCCGTTCTTTTGCCGTCTTCCGCTTGACGTTGCGAAAGCGACCTCGGAGGAGGTAGACCAACTCAGCCGCGAATCTGCAGGCGGACGCGTGCGCTTTTCCACCGATTCGCCCTATATTGCGATTCGTGTGAAATTCTTGGTAGTCGGGCGCGATTCACACCTGACGTTGGTTTCCTCTGCGGGCTTCGATCTGTACACCGACGGTGAGTTCGGAAGCCGATATATCAAGGAGCTTCGCATGTCGTATAAAATGGAGGATTCTTATGAGCAAATTGCGCACTTAGAGGGCGCGTTTATGAGATCCTACACGATCAATTTTCCAGTCCATTCGGTGGTGGAGCGTGTGGAGATAGGATTGAAGCCCGGAGCAAGCCTTAAGGAGCCCATGCCGTACCGAAATCTCAACCCTATTCTGTTTTACGGATCCTCAATCGTACACGGGACCGCTGCGTCAAGACCCGGCTGTATCTATCCTGCCGTTATTTCCAGAGAGTTGAATATGGATTTCCGAAACATTGGTTTTTCGGGAAATGCCAAGGGGGAGCGCGCAACTGCCGAGTGGATGGCTACGCTGCCGATGAGCGTATTTGTTTCGGATTACGATTACAATGCGCCAACGGTGGAGCATCTGGAAAAAACGCACCATGCGCTTTATGAAACCATTCGCGAAAAGAATCCCGACGTGCCGTACATTATGGTCACGCGTCCCGACTACTGGACCAGAGCTCGTGAGTACGATCACATTCTGGATCGGCGCGACGTGATCATGCGCTCTTATATGAAGGCGCGTGAAACAGGCGACAAGAACGTTTATTTTATTGACGGAATGAGCTTTTTTGCAACCGCACATCAGTATGAAATGACGATGGACGGGATTCATCCCAACGATGCAGGCTTTTTGAAAATGGCGGACGGAATCGGCTGCGTGATCAAACATGCGCTGGAAAAACGAAATTGACCAAAAGTAGCGAACCCAAACAACGAAAAAAAGAGAAGAGCGACCTCGCGGTCGCTCTTCTTGTATTTTGCCGTGTGTGACTTGACTTTTTGGGAGTAGCCTAAATATCCTTCAAAGAGATCGCGAGCCATTCGTAAAATCAAGAAAATTTGATGTACTCTGCAGGCGTGAGTTCTGTTTCTTTGTAAAACGCCTTGTAGAAATGACTGTAATCATAGTATCCGAGTCGCATGGAAATCTCTGTTAAAGAACAATCAGACTCTGCCAAAAGCGTTTTTGCATATTCGACCTTAACGTAACGAACGTACTCGCATAGGGATTTTCCGGTTTCCCGCTTGATCAGCTTGTTGATGTGATTTTTGTGGTAAGAAAATATACTTGATAATGAGTCGCCCGACAGATCCTTTTCGGGATTTGTCTTGATATATTCAAGGATTTGCCGCGCCGTTTTGTTTTCTCTTTTGTTTGTTTGCACGGTGGATACTATATCGGCAACCAAAGCAAACAGTGCCGCCCTGCCATAGAAGCAATAGGTGGAATCCGTACGATCTTTATAAAGCAGGGGTCGTAGGATTTTCTCGCAGGACAGATGCTTCAATATACCGCTTTCATTCAAAACCACCGCGTCTTCGAAGCAAATCTTGGGGATACAAAGGTCTACGTTAAAATTTTGCAGTAAAACGCAAGCGGAATACGTCTTCTCGGTTGTGATACGGACGTCTTGAAAGTCAAAAAACAGATTATAAAGCGAAAAATCTTCCCCACACGGCAAAAGTCGGTAGATCTCTCCGGGCAAAAGGTACAACGCATCGCCCGCCTTGATTCGTTCGGTGTTGCCTCTCACAAAAACGTCAAGCTCTCCCTTGTCGACCAGGAGAACGTGGTAAACGTACTGACTCTTATATGAGGTAATTTTAGGGGACCTTTGCTCCTTTGCTTCGTATTTGAAATAAACTATATTTTGCAATGTAGGACAGATGCTCTGAATTTTCATGTTTTTTCCTTTGGATTGAATTTTACATCATCATATTTGTGTATTACAATAAATTATAACCGTTTTCGTTTAAAATGTCAATGTATAAATCCATATTTTTTACAGGAGAAAAACCGATGAACGTTTACGACACGTTGATAATCGGAAGCGGCTACTGTTCGATCGGATATGCCGTGGCTTGCCCGAACACCGTCATTTGTGAGGAGCATCAGATCTGCGACACAAGCTTCTATCTGCCGTTGCGCAGCTTCCGATACAAGCATTACGCTCCCAAAACCGAAGAGGGAGCTCAGCTTTTGAGCATTTTTGATTCTCTTTCTCTGTTTCAAGCGCTCGAACAAAATACAAACGGATTTGAATTTGCTCTTTGTAACTATATTGTCAGAAAGCCGTTGGAGGTGCTGCTCAAATGCCGTATTCTTCATATTCATCAGCGGTCGGACCGTTTTTACGACGTAACCGTACATACAAACGAAGGATTGATGCATCTGCTTGCAAAAAGAATCATAGATACTACCAATCAATCAAGCGAAAAATACTTTACGGTGTTGTTTGTTTGCGACGATATTGAGGCGGTGAAGGATAGGCTGCTCTTGGCATACAAAAAAGCGCAAATAGAGTCTGCCTTTTACCCGGGACGCTATGCGCTGCACGTGTCCGCGGGTGATACAGACGAGAATCGGATCAAGCTTGAAATTTACAAAAAATGGTGCGAGCTTGACGTTAACGCAAAAATTCTGTATATGGCTCCCGTGTTTGCCAAAAGGTCAAGTGCCAATACACTGTGTGACGATCATTATGAAAATCCGATCGAGGCGTTTGAGGCGGGGTATTTCTATGCAAAGGAGAACGGCAGATGATACTTTCAATGCTTGAAGACGGACTTGTGGTAAAAAAGAACTGCGAGATTCCTATGTTTGATTACAGCTGTAACGTGCTCTGTGTCGGTGCGGGGAGTGCGGGGTGCTATGCTGCCGATTCTGCCGCAAGAGAGGGCGCAAAGGTTTTCCTGCTTGAATTGGGAGAAAATATCGGTGGCATGCACGTATGCGGAAACGTGACGAAATATTATTACGGTGCACGCGGAGGAAATCATGAGGAAGATGATCAAAAATCCAAGGACGACACCGTATTTTTGACAAATGGACGGCATTGGGAGCAACGACAGCTCCATATTACCGAACGTCTTTTGAAAAGTGGGGTTACGCTTCTGTGTCGCCACAGCGTCATCGGTCTGTATTTCGATGGCAATCGAGTCGTTGGCATCCTTGCCTTTGACGGAACGCGAGAGATTTCGATCCGGGCGGATATAACGATTGACGCAACAAGTGACGGTCATCTGATCCGCATGACCGACGTAAAAAAACGCTATGGACGTCCGAGCGACGGTAGCTTCGTACCCTTTGGCGTTTTCCTGTGCTACACAAAGAATGGAGCCCTATATTCCCAAAACAATGATAGCGGGATCATGAATCATTACAGTGAGAAAGACTTTTCACGGAACACCATTCTGGCGCATGCCAACGCATACCGTATGATCGAGAACGAGGAGCTTGTGAGCTGTGCGTTGTATACCGGTGTGCGCGAGGGGTTGACTTACGAGGGGGAGGATTCCGTTTTATATGAGAACGTACTGTTTCATAAACTACCGCAAAGGATTTTGTTTTGGGCATATTCCGATCTTGACCGACACGGAAGCCTGAGAGCAACCGAGGAAAATCTATTCCAAAATTGGTGGGTGATATCCAACCTATCCACCGTAACGATGAGCATTCCCGTTTCGATGGGAAGCGTGGTACCCAAAGGGGTCAAGGGGCTGGTAACAGCTGGAAGATGCTTTTCCTGCGATACCTATATTCAGAGTGCCGTACGGATGAATCGCGATATGTTTCGTATGGGAGAATGTATAGGAACTGCCGCAGCAATGGCGGCATTATCCGATATGGATTTTTCGGATGTGGATTATGAATCCTATTTGAAGCGGGTTAAAGAAAGGGGATGCTTTGGAAAATATTCCGATATCGAATTTTCCTTTGATAATTCTTATAAAATGTATTTGGACAAAATGGCATCAATGGGGCGCATCCCCGATCCCCAATACGAGGGACTTCCCCTCGATGCATCGATATACGAGCCGATAGAGTTTGACGTCAACAAGAAATTTCAGCTGCTGAAAACCGATGCTCCGGGCGTGGCGATATGGTCATGCTATGTGAACCCGAACAAAGAGATTATAAAAAGGCGGCTGTATCGGGAAATGCGGAATACCGAAGAACCGTTGTACCGATACAACTGTGCGATCACGTTGGGATTGCTTGAGGATAAAAGGGCATTGCCGATTCTGCGAGATATCGTGCGAAGTCGCGATTGCTTCTTTTTTACCGATAATCGACGCTCCAATCAATTTAGAAGTGCTGTTGCCGTATGCCTTTTGGGAAGAATTGGAAGCGCTGAGGATCTGCCGATCCTTTTTGAGCTTCTATCGGATCAAGAAATCAACCGTCAAATGTATCACACACTAAAGCCCAACTATCTGTATCATAAGGTTGCGGACAGAAATTTCGTTTATTTTGCAATGCTCACCCATGCGTGCATGGCAATTTACAAGATCTATAGGAGGCAAGGGCTTTGCATGGAGGAATTGCATCGACGTTTCGAGGATCTTTTTCGGGACGATCGGCTGTTGCGGTTGGTAACCGACGCAACGTCGGGTGAGGCTGCGTATGAGGAGCTGGATGGTTTTTTCAAATACGTATTAAAGATAACGGGTTCTCAATTGTGTCCGAGCTCCGAGTAGACGCACAAAAAGGAAGCAAGCGAAAAAACTTCCAATCAGCTTCGCATTTCCCCTAAAAAAGCTGCACAATCTATTCGAAAAAGTCCAAATAACGCAAAAAGAGAAGAGCGACCGCGCGGTCGCTCTTCTTGTGCTTGATCTCGTTTTTTGCCTTATGTGGCTTGACTTTTCGGTATTAGCCGAAGTATCTTTCGAGGAGCCCCTTGAACGCTCTGCCGTGGCGAGCCTCGTCGCGGTAGCTTCTCGTGGGATTTGAGTGAGAAAACTTTGCGGTGCAAGAACTTTGGAGCTTTATTGCTCTTTAATTTTGAATATGAAAAAGTGGAGTTTCCAATATATTTCCAATCAAGGCGACATTATGGCAAAAGCATTATCAGGCGTTTATCAGCTTCCAAACGGCACGTGGGGCTTTCGGTATACTTTTTGGGTAAGCGGCAAGCAAAAAGACATCAAGCGCACCAAGGACGAGAATGGAAATCCATTTAAGACCGACAGTACAGCAAGTTCGTCCGAGGGTGTGTTTCTGTCAATTGAGGCATCGTGGCGATTCCGTTTTGTACCTGATACGCAATATCCTCGCAAACCTCATCGATATGCTCTTCATCAAGCGTCATAATAGAAAAATTTAACATAAGTGACTCCTTTTTTTCTAACGAATATAACTCAAGCTTCAAACGCTTCGATCACATAACCAAATCGAAATACGGTTGCGTCCTCGTGGGCATCCTCAATCACAAATTGAATCCTCTTTTTTCCCTTGGGAAGTGAAATCCAAGGTCCCGTATAGTTCATGCCGTGCCAAGGAGAGCGACAGGACGTCTGCCCCACTTGCTTTCCGTCCGCGTAAACCGTGGCACCAAGCCCCGCTTTTGCCGATACGTGAGGCATACAGATCCGATCCGCTTCCGTGTCAAACGAGAACGAAGCACCGTGTGGCTCGTACGCCTGCATCACACCGTCGGGAAATTGATGGGCACGTGTTAAGCGGTTCGGTCGGATCCGTAGTGTCGGATCCTCGGACTCATAGGGATGATCCGCCGTATACAGTATCCAGTCCCCTTGGTAAGAGAACCGTTCGGATGCGGCGGGAAGATAGCGATACCGTTCGTTGATCTCAGACTGAAAATCCTTGCAACACAACTCGTCTTTCATTTGAAAAGGGCTGAAATATGTTTTTGGATTACGTGTCAGGGCATTGATCATAGCCTTAGCAAACAGCAAATACCCCGACGCGTACGGATGCACGTTGAAGCCGCCGTTTTCGTATAGCTCATAATATCTGCGAAGGAAGTCTTCCCACGTCAGAGAGCAATCCTTGGCTTGCTCGGCTTCGAATTCACGCAAAACGTCTGCCATTGCGTCCACCGTGCCGATGCCGTAATGATCCAAAACCTCTTGCTTGAGCGCGCAGCCCTTTCGGTAGAGTCGCATCTGCTCGGGCGCGTATGGAACAGGCACGTGCATATAAACAACGGCGGGCACCTTGTCCATTTCCATACATTGACGGATCATGCTTTCCAGATAGATCTGCCGATCCCGTTTCCCCTGCCCCTCGCAATCTGCATCGGAGGAAGGACAGTCATTGCAAGAAAATTCAATAAAGACCAAGTCGGGCTTGTGGGAAAGCACGTCACGCGCAAAGCGGATCGCGCCGTATTGGCTTCCCGTTCCGCCTAAACCCACGTTCACGGCTGTGATCGGACGGATAGGAAAGAGACCCGAAAGAAAGCGGATCACCACGTTTGCCCATTTTAAATTTTCATTGTCCAGAGAGGTTCCTTCATAGTCCACCTCGCCCTCGGTTAAAGAGCCGCCGATAAATGCCACGGTCAGCGGATCGATGGAGGTAACGTCTAATTGTCCACCCACGGTAAAAAAGGATTCTCCCGCAAAGGTTTTATTCATCTGCTCCATGTCGGATCTCCTATTCATACTTGGTATTCTCTTTTGAAGAAATCAATTTGATCTGATTTTTGCGCCAACCTCTCGCAAGATCTCCATAGCAGGCACGGGAATTCTTCCCAGATGATCGGGACCAACGTTGAGCAAATAGTTCACACCACGCTCGTTGAGATGTTGCTTCAATTCCAGAACTTTTTCGGCACTTTTCCAGTTGTCGTCATAATACTTGAATCCCCAAGTATCGTTAAGAGTGGTGGGGGATTCCACCAAAGCATCATGCATATATTCGTTGGGGATTTCGTTGTCCTTCATTGATCGGTAGTCACCCATGCCATTTCCGATACGGCTGTTGACCAAACAGCTGGGCTGCAAGGTTTTCACCAAATTAAATAACTCCTTGGAATGCTTTACGGTGATTACGCGGGGGGTATCAAACCAGAGCAGACACAGATCACCGTATTTAGTAAGAATTTCTTTGACCTGTGGCAAAATTTTTGCGCGGAAGCAGATCTCAAAATCCTTTTCATCGGGGTTGGTAAAATCCCAATTGTTCGTCCATTCCTCTCGGTCTTGGTACTTATTAAAATATATGGGATTGTTGTTGCTATAACCGCCGCCATGAGGTTCGTGCCAATCCAATTCCTGAGAATAGTATAAACCGAGCTTGAGTCCGTATTTTTTGCAGGCGGCAGCCAACTCTCCAATCACGTCACGACCAAAAGGCGTTGCATCCACAACGTTGTATCTGTCGTACTCGGATTTGAACATACAAAAGCCGTCGTGATGCTTGCTGGTCATTACGATGTAATTCATCCCCGCATCCTTTGCCAGTTTCACCCATTCTTCCGCGTTAAAGTATATGGGATTGAAGCTTTGAGCAAGTTGCTCATATTCAGCCTTTGGGATTTGAAAATAGTGTTGTGCCCATTCGGCAATTTTTTCGCCCATCCGCTGCCCGCGGTATTCTCCTGCTAACAGACTGTAAAGCCCCCAGTGGATCATCATGCCGAATTTTGCCTCTTCCTTAAACCATTTTTTGTTTTCCTCTAACGTGATCATAACATTTCCTTTCGTATTGACAAATATAAATTTTTTTGATAAAATATCTTCATCAAATCACAAGATTATTATAGCATATCTATGGTGTAACAGTCGATGCTCATATTCGATTGAAAATTGTTCAAAATCGACGGGAGGGAAAAAATGGATACGATCGGACGCGTCATTTGTTATGGCAAAACAATGGTTTCCGCAAATTCTTGGCATTGCAAAAAACATGTTGGAATCAATCGTCTTTATTATATTTACTCTGGAATCGGAGGCTATGAGCATAACGGTAACAAATATCCGCTACGCGCGGGAAATCTTTATTTTATCCCCTATACCGCCGACTTTACTCCTTTTTGCGATGCAAGTGACCCCATCGTACACACGTATATTGATTTTGAGCTGATACCGCCGATTGTCACGAATGAGGTGATCACGATGGAAGCAAACAAAAACAATAAAATTGCCTCTGCTGTATCGGTGTTTACTTTGGGTGGGGAAATCAGTAATCATTGCGATCTTAGCGCGTTATATGATGACCTGATGTTTTGGGAGCTTTGCAAAACGAGCATGATTTATTTGGTGAATGAGATTGCCTTGACAAACCGAATTCAAAAAATAACGGATGAGATCGTGATCAAATCCTTGGAAATAATGCACTTGAGAATGCATGAAAAACTGACTGTGAATGGGATCGCGCGTGAATGCTATATGAACCCCGATAGCTTTATTCGTCGGTTTTCTCGCATTGTAGGTGTCACGCCGCGCACATATTTGAAAAATATCAGATTACAAACCGCGCGATGCTTGAGAGAATCGGGCATGAATCTTTCACAGATCGCAAGTGAGACAGGCTATTCGGATGCGTCCACACTTTCACACGCCTTGCGAAGCCAGTGATAAGAAGCTGAAAAGCGTGCTTGATCCAACTAACTCGCAACCATTCCGCAAACACTTCTCAAAGCCCGTTCGCAAGAGTGGGCTTTTTTGCTATAATAAATCTATCAAAAACTTCCACTTTTTTGGCTTCCAAAAATCAACCCAAATAGGGAAGAGGGGAGAGCAAAATTTTCAATAAACTTCCACAACTTTCGTTGAAAAGCGTCTCAAAACCTAAAAAGGGAAGCAAACGAGCGCAAAAAAGAAGAGCGATCACCTATTTCGGCATAGCCGAAATGGATCGCTCTTCAAAATATTTCTTTGTGTGGTAAGGATTTTTTGGATTAACCGAAGTATCTTTTCGAAAAAAGTTGAAAAATTTTTAGTTTTTTTAGCAAGCAGGGTATTGGCAACTTCTTTCAATCTTTTAAAGCGAGTATCAAGATCAAGATCGGTCAAATACTCATTCAATTTGCATTCCAAGGAAAGCACACCGTCAAAGTTTGTTTCATGTAATGCCGCCATAAAGTCATCCCAATCGATCGTGCCTTCACCGGGAACGCGGTGGGGGTCGGGGAGCTGTTCGTTGTCATGAACGTGCAAAACCTTCAAATATTTTCCCGCCATACGAACTGCATCACCCGGTTTCATGCCTCTGATCCAGCAATGACCCGTGTCAAGGCAAAATTGAAAGTTTTCGTCGTTGATTTCGTTGATAAATTCCAGCGTTTTGGGAACGGGGGAAATGGACAGCGATCGCATCGGCATATTTTCAAAGCAGATTGTAATGCCGTATTGCTTTGCGGTTGGCAAAAGTGCCTTGAAGAAATCCAGATTGATCTTCCAAAATTCCGCAAAGTCCCCGTCACTTTTTGAGCCAAAGGGCATCAAGGGGTGAATGACCCAATAGCGACAGCCCAAAAGGGCAGTGCCGCGCAGACTACGCTTCATCACATCCATACGTTCGGCACGTGCTTCCTCGGTTTCGTCGTGCGGCGGATAGCGCCAAGGACCGTGAACTTGATGGGGAATCACGCCCGCATCCTCCATCAATGCTTTCTGAAATAGAATTTTGGAGTCGAACGCATCTTCTGTCATTCCGTTTGATTCACCGTCAATGCTGTAGTCCACTGCATCGAAGCCAAATTCTTTCATTTTATGGTGGCATCGATTGCCGTAACTGCTAAAGATCGATTGCCTTGCGCCAAGTTTCATCGCGGATTCCTCTCTGTTCAAACATCGTTTAAAATAAGTTGTTGCAGTCTTTGCCAGGTTGCGGGTGCTCCGTCACCTTCTCGTATTTCCAAAATTACGGGACCGTGATGCAAAACACCGGTATGCCAAGCCCACAAAAATCCATCGAAGGAAACCATACCGTCATGCCAGTGGGTGATTGGATGGTGGTTTTTCATGCGATGTTGAAGTTTACCATAGAAGGTTTGGTGCAGATGGTAGGCTCTTGATTCCGAGCCGATCATAGCATACCATTTTCCAATTGGGTAATTTTCCGAAAGTGGCTCATTATTGCGAGCATGTCCAACGTCAAAACGAATATGACAGCTTCCTTTCCCCAAACGCTTGATCAAAGCATCGCGCCATTCGACCAGATCCAACGGTGTGCATCCGTAAGCGCATTTCATAGGATCCTTCGGTGTCCCAAAATCGGTGTGATTGTTTTCCACAAGTATATCTATTCCCGCCGATACTACGGGCAAAAACGCTTCTGCCATGGCATCGGCGATTGCCTCATAGGCAGGGGAGCCCATCTGCATATTTTCCGTTGCGATTTGAGGAGGATGCACGGTGACCATATCCGCGCCTGCACGGACTGCATTGAGCGCCATCTCACGAAAGAGGGGAAGATCGACCACACCACCTTCATAATCCAGCGCGGACATATGCAACGAGAAGCTTTTTCCTCCGATGCGTCGCCATTCCTCGATCAACGCGATCTCTTTCTCGGCAATGCTTCTCCACTCCAAATGCCGCACACGGTTCTTTATGGCAAAGGGCATATCTCGTTCCAACTTATGGCGGTTGTAACAGGTAATTCCCAAAGAATCGGCAAGCTCCTGTCGTTCCTCTGGACTCCATTCCGATATCAAGCCTCTGGAATAGACATGTTCTTCCGACTCTGCCGGATCCTCTGTCTCGGAGTTCCACAGACAAATTTGGGCAGATCCACCGATGCATTTGTCAAGATCCAATGCGCGAACCGAGATTGTTGGGATTCCTTCAAATTCACCGACGGCATAAACATGTCGGTGTCCGCTTGCCCACAGGAGAAAGCGTGACTCGGTTGAACGATGTTCCGCAATCCAGTTTTTGAGAAACTCAAGCGATTCCGAATCCAGATATTTCGCGGATTGGTGACTGCAAAGCAAGACCTTTTCTCCCAGAGTCAGTTGTGAGAGTCTGGCTCTCTCCTCGGGAAGGATGGTATCCTGAGATGTGTCCATTGCCACCACATCCAAGTCTCCGATTTTTAAAACCTCAAGATGGCTGAGAAGATACCGTTCCATGATCGCCGCGGTATGATCCGTTCTCAAGTCCGAGTTTCCAGGAACCGTTACCGATGGAAAAGGCAATTCCTTTATCTTTTTACAGAATCGCATAGCGGCATCGGGAGAACCGCATGCGGTAATATCTCCAAGCCAAACGCACGCATCCGGCTTTATATTGGAAAGCTCATGGAAAGCCCAATGAAAAGCCTCCTCCTGAGGCGTGTTTTCTACATCAGACAAATGCGGATCTGCAAGCAATGCAATTTTCATATACCGATCCTCCTTGATCCTTTTCGATGCGGTTATTATAGCATAAAATAGAAGTTTTGTCAATCGCAGAGAAAAATAAAAATCTTTTCAAAAACAAATTGACAGGCGTTGTGTTTTAAGGTATAATTTTAACAGAACAACAGAAAGGACATTTTGTAAACATGCTCAATCCGCAAAAACACCCCCAAAAAAGACAAGAAAAAGAGAGCCTTTTTGCCGCGGTTTTATTGATCACGGTTTTGTTTGAGATTTTTTAACGACATTGCTGTTGGTGCGTACTATACCATCGACCGAGAAAACGCATTGACGTTTTATATGGGAACGCATATTTTGGGACATCAGAAATTTTTGGATGCGTGTCATGGGCTTACGCCCGTTATTATGGATATCATCCGTTGAAATATCGCTTTTTCCTTGCAAATTATCCCATATATGTTATAATAGAAGCAAAATCGATAGCAGATAAATTTTCGCAACCATTCCGCAAACTCTCCCCAAAGCCTGTTCGCAAGAACGGGCTTTTTTGCTATAATATATTTACTCCAAAACTTCCAAAATTTCAACTTCCAAAAATCACCCCAAACAGGGAAGAGAAGTACCCAAAGTTCCAATAAACTTCCAAAACAGTCGTGAAAAACACCCCTCAAAATCTCAAAAGGGAGGCAAAAAAGAACAAAAAAGAAGAGCGACCACCTATTTCGGCATAGCCAAAATGGATCGCTCTTCTTATGTTTGCGGGTTCAAGCGATTGTACGCAACAAATGTCTTGTGCGTCGATTGTTAGGACAGTTCTCCGCCTTTCGATAACGCTTGCAGCTGTGCAAGCATACTTTTCATATCGCGCTTGGCGGTGTGGTCGTTTATTTTGACCTCTCCGTTTTGGGTAGGGGTAAATAGCGAGTTGGTTTCATACAAAATGAGGGCATCAAACCAACCGGTGCTATTTAACAGCTTGTATTCTTCCACGATATTGGAGGTAACATATTGTCAATATAAAAATGGTCAGAACAGGAGAATTTTATATATACAGATGAAATACACTATAGATAAAAAACAACGACCTGTTTATCTGCAAATATATAAGCAGATACGGCAGGATATCATTGAGGGGATATATCCCTTTGGAACGAAACTCCCCTCCATGCGGTTGCTTTGTGACGAGCTTTCGGTTAGCACGGTTACGGTGGATCATGCCTATGCGTTGCTTTGCGATGAAGGTTATGCTGAGTCAAGGGAAAGAAGCGGATTCTTCGTGATTTTCAGAAAATCGGATGGCTTTGCTGCGCCTGCCGAACTTCGCACGATGCATAGCATTGCACCGCAAAGTGATCATACATATCCCAACTTCCCGTTTTCCGTTCTTGCCAAGACCATGCGCAAGGTGCTTTCCGATTATGCCGATGTGCTTTGCAAAAGATCACCTAACGCGGGATATGACGAACTTCGAGACGCAATTAAGAATTACTTGATACGCAACAGAGGAATGAGTGTTGAGAGCGACCAAATTATTATCGGCTCGGGTGCGGAATATCTTTACGGACTGATCATCAGCATGCTCGGAAGAAAGCATGTATACGGCATTGAATCACCGTCTTACAAAAAAATCGAGCAGATTTACCGCGCGTCTGAGGTAAGATATGAACTGTTGCCGCTCTCTCATGACGGCATTGACAGTGCGGCTCTTGCCAAAACCAAGGCGAGCGTGATTCACACCACACCCTATCGAAGTTTCCCGACCGGTATCACTGCATCTGCGAACAAGCGACACGAATATATTCGGTGGTCAAGCAGAAACGGGAGAATTATTATTGAGGACGATTTTGAATCGGAGTTTTCGGTTTCATCAAAGCCGGAGGATACTTTGTATTCGCTCTCTGACCATGACAATGTAATCTATATGAACACTTTTTCCAAGACAGTTTCGCCAGCGCTTCGTATAGGATATATGGTTTTGCCAAAACGGCTTGCGAGTGAATTTGAGAAAAAACTCGGCTTCTATTCTTGCACCGTTCCCACCTTTGAGCAGTTTGTGCTTGCGGAGCTGATCAACAGCGGAGACTTTGAGAGACATATCAACCGTGTCAGACGAAGCTTGAGGAAGAAGAGTTAAGAACAGTTTTGTCAATAATAGAGTCCGATACACGAAAACCGTCCCGAAAGCATTGCTTTCGGGACGGTTTTCGTGTTTTGGGGAGGTTCCCGATTATCCAAGGGCAACCATGCTGAATACGAGCGCGAAGAGCGCAACGGTCTCGCAAAGACCTACAACGGTGATGTATTGCGAAAATCCCTTGCCGGTTTCAGCCAAGGCATCGGCACCTGCAGCGCCTGCTTTTCCTTGGAACACAGCAGAAAGCGCCATTGCCAAGCCGGAAGCAATACCGATACCAAACAGGAAGGTGGGATCAGCGGTTGCACCTCTCATCTGCTGCATCAAAAGAAAACCGTAGATCGTTTGTGTAAGAGGAGCACCCGCAAAAACGGTGAGGATAAAAGGTGCTGCTTTGTTGTTCATATAGCACTTTTTCCAAGCACCGATCGATGCCTGTCCCGCAATGCCGATTCCGATTACCGAGCCAATTGCTGCGATACCCATACACAATGCTGTTGATAACAATCCTAAATTCATGATGATTCTCCTTAATATTTTTAATTTATTCTTCAAAGGGGTTGAATTTGTGTCCGCTCCACGACATATCAAGATGCGAGGAGAATTCCAAGGTGTTAAGTCTGATTCCGTGAACAATCACCGAAAGAACATTCAAGACCATATTCAGACCGTGACCGAACACCAAAAGGAAAATAGCAAGTATCATAAACATGAAGTTTCCGAGCAAGGGACCTGCCAGTTCATTGACCGTTGCAGAGATTGCCGCGCCTGCAAGTCCGACCGCCCAAAGACGGATATACGAAACGATATCCGAAAATACATTTACCACACCGAGCAGCACGGATACGATGTTTTTGCAGCTTGCAAGGATCGATTTGAACAGGTTGCCCTCATAGTTTGAAAAAACAAAGCTCAAAAGGAATCCCACACCGATCAATGCAATTGCAACCGTACCCACAGGGACACCTCCGATTACCAGTCCAAAGCTGAATACCTCGGGATTTACTACCAGACTGAGCACCAGATAATAGATGCCGACGAGCTGGAATACCGAGCCGAAATCGCCAAGCATTTTGATGGAGTGCCTGTTTCTGGCAACACCTTTGAGATGTGCTACGGTCAGTTGAATCAGTGCCAACGTAAAGCAGAATATCTGCAAATTTTGTGCTGTTGTAAGCCCCACTCCCTCGGGTGTCCACGGCAATGACCAGATCTTATCGGCATATACGTTTGAAATAACCGGTATAGAGAGAGATTTCAGCCATTGCGGCAGGTGTTCGGGAGAAAGACCGAACCATGTGCAGGTCAGCAGTCCCCAAACGATTGTTGAAAGACCAAACAAACCGACCAACAAGAATGTGGGAGAGATTGGCTTTTTGGTGAACAACGCTTTCAGTATCGGGATTGCGGCAATTGCGCAGATGAACAATCCGTATCCGCCGTCTCCGAAGATGATTCCGAAGAAGATCAGGATAAATGCTAAAAACCAACCCGAAATATCATACTCGAAATATCCGGGAACGGTTCCCAAGAAATCGGTGATCGGGTAGACGAGGCTTACAAATTTGTTGTTTTTGAGTTTTGTTGGAACATTGTCCTCCTCGCACGGATCCTCCACGAACAGTCCCCATGCGTTTTCCTGCGCTTTTTTCTTGAGTTTGTCGAGGTTTTCCTCTTCAACATACCCAACAAAGTAAGCAATGGGGACGCATTTTTCAGCATCGGAAGAGAGATTCTCTGTACTCATACCGGAGGAATAGGTTTCAAATTCGATTTCTTTTTGTAGTATCTTAATTGCACTTTTCAGGCTTTCCGAATAGACCGCGCAGGAAGCAATTGTCGCATTGATTTCATCCATTCGGTGATTCAGTTCCTCTGCTTTTTTGCGCATTTGAATCGTGGAGCTTTGCGGCAACGCTAATTGAAAGGGACGAAGTGCGGAAAGTACCTGTTCTTCACCGCCGCCACCTGATTTCAACAGTAAGAATTTTACCGAACCCTTGTTTGCATCCAGTTTTACTGTTTTAACCGTTTCGGGAAGCAATCGATATTCTTCCTTTGAGGTTTCGAAAAAGCATATTTCAACCCCTTTTGCTGTCAGCTCGTGAATTCCGTCGGGGTCAATGTCGCCCCATTCCTTCAAACGCTCAAGTTCTACGTTCAGCGAGATCAGGGTGGTTTGACATTTTTTCTTTTCCTCGGTCAGCGCGCAAATTTGCGTGGCAAGCTTTAAGGATTCTGCAAAATCAGCCTCCTTTTGTGTCACTTTTTTTGCTTTTCCGAGGGTAAATAACGCATTTTCAAGCGAGACTGTCTGCTCTCGTAGCTGATCGATTTTCTCACTTGCGCCTTCGGAAATCTCAATATGAACGATTCCCAGTTTGCGAAGCGTTTTCAACGTTTTTGTTTTTTTGTCTCCCATTGTGATGAGAGATATCTTTTTCATAGGCACTATCATAATGAATAAACCTGCCTTTCGGAAGTCTCGGCATTACGAAGTGCGATCTTGCGTTTGGAAATTTTGGAACGCACCACGGCACTCACCTGTTGGTCTGCCATGTAGATCGAAATTTTTTTGATATTTGCCTCTGTTTCGGGAATTTTTACCTTTTCAAACAGGTTGACTCTTTGAGAGGTTGCGAGAAGCTCAAATTCCAAGCGCCGCACCTGTTCGTCTAACACCTCCGCCTCTAAATCGAGCAAAATTGCTTTTTCCATGTGGTTGGCGGCAATATCGACCCACAGTGGGGTACTGTAAAGATCGTAGTCGCTTCTTGAAAAATCTGCACCTTCGAAGGTGGGAATCTCAACCCCCGCAATATTTCCTGTACCTTTGCGGATATTGCTGACCGTTATCACACGATCGGGGAAGGCGTCTTTTTCGCTGAATACGGCAATCCAATCCTCAAAGCCTTTTTCCAAATCGGCTTTTTCATTTCGTACCGCTTTTGCTTTTGCTTCGATCGTGCGGATCTCTGCTTGAAGCTGTTGCTTTTTCAGTGTTAGAGTAGGCAAATATCTTCGGTACATTTTGAGTGTATCCTTTTGTACCTTTAACTCGTTTTTCGTTAATTTGATTTTTGCCAAGCTTCAGTCCTCCTTATTTTTTGGGCCAAAACTCATCGGTAAGAGCTGATTTGATTCCTGTTTCATCCTTTTGGAAGCAATCGGCTAAAATCTCCCAACCGAGATCCAAGGATTCCTCCAAGGAGAGATTGACCGACAGATCCATCATTTTCTTTTCGAAAAGCGATCCGTACTTTAGCAGTTTTTCATCCCAACGGCTCATTGAAAAGCCCATGTTCTTTTTCTCAAGTGTTTCTTTATAAGCGGAATACAAGCGGATCATGGCATCCATCAGAGCTCTATGATCGCGTCTGGTTTTTCCGTTTACGTTTTGCTTTAGTCGGGAGAGAGAACCAAACGGCTCGATGCGTCCGCCTTTGAGATAGTACTGACCTTCGGTAATATAGCCGGTATTATCGGGAACGGGGTGGGTGACATCATCACCGGGCATTGTAGTGACTGCCAAAACGGTAACCGACCCGGAATCTGCGAAGTCAACTGCTTTTTCATATCGTGCCGCAAGCTGAGAGTAAAGATCTCCGGGGTATCCGCGGTTGGAGGGAACCTGTTCTTGCGTGATGGCGATTTCTTTCATGGCATCTGCGAAGTTGGTCATATCGGTCAAAAGCACCAACACATCTTTGTTCTGAAGAGCAAATTGCTCGGCTACCGCCAGCACCATATCGGGGATCATCATGCATTCCACTGTGGGGTCGGATGCGGTGTGAATGAACATAACGGTTTTACTTAGCGCACCGCCCTTGGAAAGCTCATCCTTGAAGTACAGGAAATCGTCGTATTTCAATCCCATACCGCCCAAAACAATGACATCTGCCTCTGCCTGCAGGGCAATACGGGCAAGCAGCTGGTTATAGGGTTCACCCGAAATCGAGAAAATAGGGAGCTTTTGAGAAACAACCAATGTGTTGAACATATCGATCATTGGGATGTTGGTTCTCATCATGCGGTTTGCAAGAATACGCTTGGTGGGGTTTACGGAGGGACCTCCGATCGATTGCATATTTTCGGTTAATGCGGGCCCTTTGTCTCGCGGTTCACCCGAACCGTTGAAGATGCGGCCCAACAGATCTTCGCTGAAGGAGATTCGCATATCGCGTCCCAAAAAGCGGATTTCGTCACCGGTGGAAACACCCTGACCTCCTGCAAACACCTGTAGGGATACGATATCCCCATCAATTTTGTTTACCTGCGCCAAAGATTTTCCAAAACGCGTATGGATCTCTGCCAGCTCGTTGTAGCGAACGCCTTCGGCTCTTACGGTGATCACGCTACCGATGATAGATTCAATTCGGTTGTACACTTTATTCATACTTATTCACCGTCCTTCGACAAAAGCTTTTTGCTTTCCGCAGTCAATGTACCGTTGCCTTGTGCATACAGCTCATCGATCTCGGTTTCGGTTTTTTTGAAGGCATCACTTTCAAATTCAGTATAGTTCCAGTTGATGAATCTTTGGCGCATGCGGTTGAAGAATGCGCGTGCGTCATCCTTGCTGTCAAGAATATATTCGCTGCCCAAAATACAGATCAGCTTATCTGTAACGTAGCGCTGACGAGCCTTGGTGCAATTGGCATCGATAAGGTCAAAGGAGTTTTGCTGCAGATACACCGCATCAAGCATTTCGGATTTCAAATAGGTGATATAGTCGGACAGGGAAGTGCCTTCCTCACCAACGACCTTCATCATGGCATTGATCTCGTTACCGTGTTGAATGATATGCTTGCAAAACTCGGTTTTGGTAGGATCGATCACACCCGGATATTTCGACCAAGAGATCAGCGGGTCAATAGCGGGGTACTTTCTTGCATCCGAGCGTTCACGCGAAAGGCCGTGGAAAGCTCCCACAACCTTCAAGGTTGCCTGCGTAACGGGTTCTTCAAAGTTTCCGCCCGCTGGGGATACTGTTCCGCCGATGGTAACCGATCCCGTGCTGCCGTCGGGTAAGCGTACATAGCCTGCTCTTTCATAGAATGCCGCGATATAAGATTCCAAATATGCGGGAAATGCCTCCTCACCGGGGATTTCCTCCAGTCTGCCCGACATTTCGCGGAGCGCTTGTGCCCAACGCGAGGTAGAGTCTGCCAAGAGAAGTACGTTCAGCCCCATTTGACGGTAATATTCGGCAAGTGTTACCGACGTATAAACCGAAGCTTCACGGGAGGCAACCGGCATAGAAGAAGTATTGCAAATAATGATGGTACGTTCCATGAGCGAACGACCCGTTTTGGGGTCTGTCAGCTCGGGAAACTCGGTCAAGGTTTCCACAACCTCTCCCGCACGCTCACCGCAAGCGGCAATGATCACAATATCTACATCGGCATATTTGGAGGTGGTGTGCTGCAATACGGTTTTGCCCGCACCGAACGGACCGGGGGTACAGTAGGTTCCGCCCTTTGCTACAGGGAAGAAGGAGTCGATCAAGCGCACCTTGGTTTCCATTGTTTCTACGGGTGCCAAGCGTTCACTGTAACATTTTATCGCACGCTTTACGGGCCATTGAAAGGAGAGTGCAACGGGTGTCTCGCGTCCGCGCTCGTCTGCAATTACTGCGACGGTTTCTTTTACCGTATATTCGCCTTTTGGGACGATGGATTTTACGGTATAACGACCGAGCAAATAAAAAGGAATAAAGATTTTATGGGTAAAGGGTCCTTCCGGAACCGTTCCGATCGATTCACCCGCCTGTAGGGAATCACCAATCTGTGCCGTGGGGGTGAACTCCCATTTTTTCTCGGCGTTCAATCCGTCGGCATAATTGCCGCGCTCCAAGAACCAACCTGCGCGCTCAGCCAACAGGGGCAGCGGATTTTGAAGACCGTCATAAATCTGTCCAAGCAATCCGGGGCCTAACTGTGCCGAGAGCATTTCGCTTGTGAAACGCACCCGGTCTCCGCACTTGATTCCACCCGTCATTTCGTAAACCTGAATCTGTGCGATACGGCCTCTGATACGGATGACCTCGCTTTTGAGTTCGGTATTGTCTACCTTTACATAGCATATTTCATTCATGGAAACGTTGCCGTCAAATTCAACAGACAGCAGGTTTCCGTTAATGCTTACAACCCTTCCTGTATTTTCGGTCATTTTGTAGCCTCCAACCTGTCTCCACGCAAAATGGAGTCATATAATTTTCTGTACTCGGTTTTTCCGAGTTGTGTGTCGAGTTGCCTGATGCGCAACAAAAGTTTTAGCTTTAGTCCATAATAATAAAGGTAATCCTCCGAGAAATGATCGGCAGGACGCAACCTTTCCAAAAGCTGCAGTCGATGGTTCAAAAGGAATTTTTCGGCATCCAAAGGATTTTCTGTTTCAATGGCAGCAGTGGCAATTTTGATCAACTCAACGGATAAAAGCCGACCTTCAAGATCAAACGTCTTATTCATTTTATTTGCTCTGGCTTTCGCAAGTGCCAATCGCAATTCTCTCTCTGCGGTATTCCAAGCAGCAATCAGCTTTGATTTCGATTTTTCGGGGAGTATCGGCGGCACAAGCGTTAATTTTTCCAGCTCACTTTGTGCTTTTTTTCCCAAGAAACGACCGCACAGTTCCAAAAAGCGATCCTCTGTGATGGGCAGGGGAGCACCTTCGGAGAGTCCGTCCAAGGACGGCAACTGTGAAATCAGATAATATTCAGCCATATTTACTCTGCCTCTTTCAAAAGCTCGATCACCTTGGGACTGAGATAATTGGAAAGCATTTCAACAACCGATTCGGTGGAATAATCATAGTAGGCAGAGCCGTTGCGAACCGCAATCCGGAAGCCACCGTCAAATTGATCGTTTGCTTTCAGTGTAACACCCTTGATCATTTTCACTTTGATTGCTGCAAGCAGCATTTCTTCAAGTTTTTTCAAGTCTTTATTATTCAAAACAATTGCGAGCTCCTCGGCATCGGGCTTGTTCGCCCAGCCTTCCACTACTTTGACGATCAGCTCTGCCAATGCATCGGAGGAATATACAGAAGCCACGTTTTCACCGATGATGCTATCCAGCTCTCTTGTTACGCTCTCTCGGAAGGAGATCAGCAGGTTTCTTCCTGCCTGACGGATTGCATCCTCACTTGATTTTACGATGCGCTCATTTTCGGTTTTGGCGGCTGACAAAATTTTGTTCGCCTGATCGTTTGCGTCGTCAATGATTTTTTGCGCTTCTTTTTTTGCGGCATCCACTATGGCTTTGGCTTCAAACTCAGCAGCATCCACACCGTCTTTTTTGATCTGTTCGATCAATTCCTGAAGTTGTATTTCCATCCTGTTTTCTCCTTTTTCTTGCTAAAAAGCATAGGGAACTAGCATCCTCTGCAGACAGCTAGTTCCCGTTTCTTTATAATCTTACCCTTAATTATATCACTTTTTTTGCGATTGTCAATAATTTTTTTGAAATTTATTTAATGAATAGAGCGCAAAAAGGGTATAATAGTACATTTTTTTGGTATATTCTTAATATTTTTTCGCTTTTTGGCACATGCGATTGAGAAAACAAACTGTATTCTACGATGTTTTGCATATGAATAAAGACCTGTGATTGATTGCAACCATTCCGCAAAAAGAAGCGCTGCAGCCTTTTTCGGCATAGCCGAAATGATCGCCCTTCAAAATATTTCCTTGTGTGGTAAGGATTTTTCGAATCAGCCGAAGTATCTCTCAAGCAGTCCCTTGAAAGCTCTTCCGTGGCTTGAGGCTTCAAGCATATTATACGCAACAAATGTCTTGTGCGTCGATTGTTAGGACAGTTCTCCGCCTTTCGATAACGCTTGCAGCTGTGCAAGCATACTTTTTATGTCGCGCTTGGCGGTGTGGTCGTTTATTTTGACCTCGCCGTTTGGGGTAGGGGTAAATAGCGAGTTGGTTTCATACAAAATGAGGGCATCAAACCAACCGGTGCTATTTAACAGCTTGTATTCTTCCA
>SVST01000024.1 GCA_015064155.1 Oscillospiraceae bacterium
GCAGTGTAGGAGCTTGCGCCGGGGAGCTTCACATAGGTTGCCGAGAGAGCAATGTTGTCGCTCGGTACAAATTTGATATATGCCGCATTTGTGGAACTGCCCGATGCCACTACCGAGGTGCCGCCGTTGCCCGTCTTGGTAAAGATCACAATAGCGGTAGAAACACCCGCATAGGGCTTGAACACACCCGAGGGCATGGAGATAACAGCCTCGAGGCGATTGAACTCCACGATCTCCTGACGGATCGCCTTATGTGCTTTAGACGAGCCGAACAGAACGCCATCGGGAACAATGGATGCACAACGACCGCCAACCTTCAAGGATTTAAGGAAAAGTGCCATAAAGAGCAGCTCGGTCTTTGAGGTGGAAGCGAGGTTAAGCAGGTCTTTGGAAATGGTCTCTTTGTCAAGGCTACCCGTAAAAGGCGGGTTTGCCATGATCAGAGAGTATTCCTCTCTGTGGGTATTATCCTCGGAAAGAGAGTCCTGCCAAGCAATGTTGGGAGCTTCCACTCCGTGGAGCATCATATTATCGCACCGATACGGAGCATAGTCTGGTCGGTATCAAAGCCCGAGAACATAGAGGTTGTATAGTGCTTCTTGTTCTCCTTCTTCATAAGCTCAGACTTATAATTCTCGGTTACGTACTGCGCCGCCGTGGTGATAAATCCTGCCGAGCCCATCGCAGGGTCGCAGATGGTGTCCTCAAGTTTTGGCTGCATCAGGTCAACGATCATTTTGATGATATGTCTGGGCGTGCGGAACTGACCGTTCGTGCCGCTCTGCGCGATCTGCGAAAGCAGATACTCGTACACGTCGCCCATAATGTCCTTGTTGTTGAGGTCGAGGCTATCCAGTGCGTCAACCACCTTGACAAGCACGCGCGCGGTAGGAACGAGGAACAGTGCATCCTTCATGTATCTCGCAAACGCGGTGTCCTTGCCCTCTGCCATATCTTCCTTGATAAAGGGGAAAACGTTGTTCGTCATATTCTTGAACATCGCGTCTGCCTCAAGATGACGGAACTTGCTCCAACGGCACATCTGGTGCGCCTCGTCAAAGATCGGATCGGCTACGGGCATATCAAACGCCGCCGCCATTGCTTCCTTTTTCAGCTCGTTATCATCAAGAATCTTGATAAACATCAAGTATGTAATCTGCTCAATAACCGTCAAGGGATTGGTCATACCGCTGGACCAGAAAATATCCCAAATGCCGTCAATTTTGTTTTTGAGTTCGCCTGTGATCATAATGTTTTATCTCCTTTAACCTTTTTTAATCCTTGTTTGATTTTTATTTTGCCCCTTTTCGCGCGCCTTGGCAAAAATCGTTTCATTCCCCTTGTTGGCTCATTCATCAATGAGTTCCATAATATCCTCAATTCTGCAGTCGAGGGTCTTACAAATTTTCACAAGCACCTCAGTGTTCACATTTTCGTTTCTGCCGAGTTTCGCCAGTGCGCCGGTGGAAATACCCGATTTGATACGTAATTCGGTCTTCTTCATATCCTTTTCAATCAACAGTATCCACAGTTTTTTGTAACTTACAGCCATAGTACACCTTCCCTATCAATATGGTAATTATAGTATAACATGAATTTTGCCATTTTGCAACAAAATATTTGATAATAGAATATTTTATTTTGATATGTCTTGAACCCCCCGGGGTCTTAGGGCATCCCCTAACAAGCGAATTTACAACGGGGCTTACATTTCGCTAATAAAAAAGAGACCTGAAAAAATCAAGCCTCTTTCATCCTTTTTCGGATTAATGAATTACAGATTTTAAGCTATTCACGGTGTCTTAGAAGAGTCCGTATCTCCACCAACCAATCAGGATATAGATTTGTATACAAAGCATGTCAAAACGCGACATGTGCGAAATATGGAGTCCGTGGCAAGGTAGGTCAAATCGATCACATATTCAAATATGTAATCCTGATTTTCCCTTATGCCATAAGGCAAAATTCGTATTTCACATCTACTTTATGTCCTCTTTTTATTCTGCTTGGGCGCTTGAAAATTAGGAGTCGTGTGGGAGTCATCTTCTTAACCATCTGACCGCCTACGGAGCCTGCCTGCTTGGAAGTGAGGTCACCGTTGTAACCCTGCTTGAGGTTGACGCCAACCTCCGAAGCAGCTTCCATCTTGAATCTCTCCAAAGCTTCCTTTGCCTCGGGAACAAGTGTCTTGTTGCTTGCCATTTGTTTTCTCCTGTTCTGAACGGTACCGAATATGATGTAACACACCGTTCAAAACAGAAGCGTTACAAAATATCTTGTCCGTTCGTTTATCTATATGATTGAGTCGCGCTTCGTTCGCGGCTCTGTGATTATTGTTCGCTCATGCAAAAAAAATATAACCGGTAATTGTTGACAGCTTTTTTTGCAAAATTCGCCATTTAGCTTCCGATAACCCGATTTCTTTGTAAAAATTTTCTATTTTAGATAGGAAGAAGAAGCAACATTCGTCATTTTCCATCTTGTTTTGCGAATGTGTTTGTGTTATACTTATCTCAACGAACAGCAAAGGAGATGCTTTAAAATGAAAGAAACCTTAAAAAAGTACGCAAAACGCTACTTTATTGATGCAATGAGCGCGATGGCTCTCGGTCTTTTTGCTTCGCTCCTGATTGGTACGATCTTTAAGACACTCGGAATGATTCCCAAGCTGGAAATTCTGGCGCAGATCGGTACCGGTGCTTCGTCGGTGGCAGGTCCCGCAATGGCGGTTGCCATTGCCTTTTCCCTGAAGGCACATCCGCTGGTCGTCTATTCCTGCGCAGGTGTCGGCGCACTTGCAAACACAAACGGCGATCCAGGCGGTCCCTTGGCTGTCCTTTTGATTGCCATTATCGCAGCCGAAATCGGCATGCTGGTGTCCAAGAAAACCAAGGTTGACATTCTCGTTACCCCCTTTGTAACGCTTCTCGTGGGCGGTCTGTTGAGTATTTGGTGCGCACCCTACATCGGGGACGCGGTTGGTGTCTTCAGCAAGGTCATCTCCTTTGCGATGACGCAACAGCCGTTGATCATGGGTATGTTAGTATCGGTTGTGGTTGGAATTGCATTGACGCTTCCCATCAGCAGTGCGGCAATTTGCGCCGCCTTGGGGCTTTCCGCTATCGCGGCAACAAATACCGAATCGGCAACCGGTCTTGCCCTGGCAGGAGGAGCCGCAATCGCCGGCTGTTGTGCGCAGATGGTTGGCTTTGCCGTCATGAGCTTTAAAGAAAACAAGTGGGGCGGTTTGGTTTCCCAAGGAATCGGTACCAGCATGCTGCAGATGCCCAACATCATTCACAACCCTCGCATTTGGATCCCCACCATTTTGGCGTCTGCCATTACGGGACCTCTTGCCACCTGCGTCTTTGAGATGCAAATGTACGGCGCGGCAATCAACTCGGGCATGGGTACGTGCGGCTTGCTCGGTCCCATCGGTATGATTCTCGGTTGGTTTGGCGGTTCTTACCCCAACACGGTCGGCGTGCTCGACTGGGTTGGCTTGGCTCTCATCTGTTTCATCCTGCCCGCTGTCCTTTCCCTGCTCTTTTCCGAGCTGCTTTATAAAATCAAGTGGATCAAGCCCGGGGATTTGACGCTGGAGCAATAATACAGCTTTCCGTTCTGAATATTAAAAAGGAAGCCGACGAAATTCCGTCGGCTTCTCTTCTTTTAAAGCACAAAATTTTGTAATAGCATAAAGATCAAAGGAATGGTTGCAATCGACAGCAAATGAGATACCAGTGCCATCCCCGCCGCAACCGAGGTATCCTTTCCGTAGGCACTCGGAATCACGATGGTGTTGAGTCCCAGCGGCATGGACATCAGACAGACGGTACAAACCACCATATACTCGGGAATGTGCAGGGGCTTGAGCAAGAAAAACACACCCAAGGTAATCAACGGGTAAATCAACAGTCGAATGCCCGACACAACGTATATCCCCACGTTGGAAAGCATCTTTTTGAAGGGATACCCCGCAATGGTAATACCCGTAATCAGCATTGCAATCGGGGACATACAAGAGCCTGCCACATCGATGACCTGAACCAAGGGATGCATCTTGCTGCCGTCACTCGGGAACAACGAAACGTCCGCCATGCTGAACACCAAGCCAAAGATCATGCCGACCAGCATCGCAACGAACATGGGATTGAGAAAGCTCTTCAAATTGCTTTTCAGCGTTGTCTTTTTTTCCTCGGAATCATTGGGGATCAGCCATCTCGGAACACCAACCAGATAAATCACCGTCCAAAAAGGCAAGGTAAAGATCAAGTAATCGGCAAAATATTGCGGAAACACGGCAAGAACCACGGCATTCCCCATAAATCCGAAATTGGAGAACACCAATCCGTAGGTATAAATCCGTTGGATATACGGATCCTTGGTCACTCTTTTGCAAATCAGCTTGGTGATCGGAATCAAAGCAAGCACGATGCCGGAGCCAAGTGCCAAAAGCCGCCATGCATTTTGCAGGGTGTCTACGGTAAAGCCCTTTAAAAAGGTTGTAAGCACCAACGCCGGAATAAAAATATTGTTTTCCAGCTTGGCAAGAACACCGGACGCTGTGATCGGCACGGCACCCAGCTTGGCAACCAGATAGCCGATGACGATGAGCGCAAACAAAAAGATCATTTGGTTGAGCGTTGAAGTAAACAGTTCCATTATGTATCATACTCCGATCATTCGGGTGCCGACAAGGCACCCGTTATTTACGATTTTTTGCCGGTACGCGTTTTGCGAGCTTTCGTTCGAGCCTCTTCTTCGTCGGTGGGATCCGCGCTATGCCTGCCCACTCGCTCGGATTCATTCATCAGTGCCAGCTTTTGCACCAAGCGGTTCAATCGGCTTCGTTGCACCGAAAGGTCGATGCAGACGTTAAACAGCTTCACAAGAACCATAAAGATCATCACAAGAAAGACGAGATTCGCAGTGGATTCGATCTCCAATATCTTTGCCGCAAAAATTGCAATTTGCGGAAACAGACTGATTACAAAAAGAAGCAGCGAGCAAACGATCCAATAGATCGCGTCGTCAATATACAGCTGGGTACGGCGAATCTTCTTTAAAACAAACAAAATCGTCAAAAAAGAAACGGCAATCAACAAAATTCTCAATTGAGTACTCATTTGCGCGCTCCTCTCTTCAGCTTTACTTTTTTACGGCACCATTGAATAAACAGGATCGAAAAGCACATATGTGCCATATAGCGCATCGAACGGGAAAAGGTCAGATAGCTTTGTCCCGCTACCCTTTCGTGCATTTCCACCTGCACCTCCTTCACAACGGCTCCGCTGCGGATCAGATGCGCCAACGTGTCGGGCTCGGGACCGTAGTCGGCATTCTTCGCCATCGCGCGCATCGTTGCACGGTTAAACATCCGCATTCCCGAGGTAGGATCCTTGATGGTCTTCCCCGTCGTCAGCTTCAAGGCAAGCTGAATGATATTGCTGCCCAGCATCCGCAAAGCCTTCGGCTTTTTACAGTCGACAAATCGCGAAGCAATGCAGATGTCGCATTCATCCATGGCTTCGAGCATCGCCGCAATATAGCGAGGATCATGCTGTCCGTCCCCGTCGAATTGGAGCGCATAGTCGTACCCATGCTCATAAGCATACATCATCCCCGTTTGCACCCCGTCGGTAAGTCCCACGTTGATCGGCATGTCGATATATCGGTACTGCTTTCTGCGGCAGATCTCCAAGGTCTTATCGCGCGAGCCGTCGTTGATAACGACGTAATCGTACTGCGGATAGTTCACAATCAGATCGTCTACGACCCTCTCAATATTCTCCGCTTCGTTATATGCGGGAATGACAATCAACAATCGTTTATTTTCCATTCTTGATCGTTTCCTCCTTTTATCATTTGCGCATAAAGATCTTGTAAATCGGCTTTTTCAACCATGCGGGCATATAAACGAATCCGTAGACTGTAATCATATTCCGAAGCCGCGCCGCTTTTCCGATGAATTTATGCTCCACCATATAATTCTGCAGCTGCTTCCAGCTTTTGATCTGCACCGAAGAGCTTCTTCTTGCATAAAATCCGTTTCCAACGCGTACGTGCACCAGCGGCTCCTCCAAATTGGCAAACCGATACCCTGCCACCATCATACGCACCCACAAATAGTAATCCTCCATCAAAAGCAAGGATTGGTAGCTTCCACAGGACAGCAAGGCGTCACGTCGCATACACACCGTCATGTGATTCATCGGATTGCGACGCTTTGCCATTCGGATCAAATCCTCATGCGCCGACGGGAACCGACAAATCTGCCGCTTCTGTTCGTCGATCGATTCGAAAAACTCAGCCGTAGCCGTTCCCAAAACGTCGGTTTCGGGATGCGCCTCCAAGTAGGCAATCTGCTTTTCAAAGCGCGTTTCCATACTGATATCGTCGGAATCCATCCGAAAAATGTAGTCACCGGTGCATTTCTCCGCGCCGATTCGCAGTGCTTCTCCCAAGCCGCGGTTCACTTCCTGCGGATAATAACGAACAACCTCGCGCTTATCCTCGGCAAACGCATCCAAAACCGCGTATAAGGAATCATGCAAGGGACCGTCAAAAATCACCACGATTTCATCCGGACGGCGCGTCTGCTTTTCATAGATGCTTTCCAGCGCCAGCTTCAAAAATTCGGGGGAATCCTTGTGGTATACCGACATCAAAACCGAGTATTTCACAGTGTCTTCTCCTTTTCGTCATATTTTTTTAGGGTCAGCTTTCTTGCAATTCCCACAATCAGGATCACCGCTGCAACGCAAGTAGACAAAATCAGCCCATAGCTTGCGCCGTTTGCCGAATAAGCGGTAATCATGGACGGTGTCAGCACGATCGCAATCAAAAAGCCGACGGCACAGCCGAGCAAAAGTCCGATAAAATCGCGCAACACGATGGATATCATACTCAAAAATCCAAAGAAAGAAATTGCGATAATTGAGAAAAGAATCGGAATCAAAAGCGTTGTATACGGGCGGATTTTTTCACCAAACAAGCGAATTAACAGAAAGTCCCCCAGGAAATAGGCGGCAACCGTCATCACCGCCGCCAACACGAGAATCACACCCGCGATCTGCAAGCTGAGCCGTACGAAGCCGCGCGTATCACGGTCTTTCCGTTTGACGCCAAGCACCTGCGCAAAGGGGGTGTATACGTAGCCCATTGCCGCTTGAATCAGCATGGCGGGAGCAAAAATAGAGGAATACGCGCCCAACAGATCCTCTCCGCATTGTTTTTCCAACAGCAATTTCGGAGCCGTGGCAATTGCCGCGCTCAAAAAGAGATACGCACAAAGCGGCAGCGTTTCCATGCCAAGACGCAACCAGTTGCTCCCCCGTTGCATCAATCGGAAGCTCGACAAGCGGCGCACTGCAAAAAAATCGTAGCAAACCGTTGTCAAAAGAGAGAACGCTGCCATTGCCGCAAGCCCCGCATACAGCTCCTTCACGGCAACGTACGTGCCGCAAAAAACAGCCAACAAACCGATTCCCTTGATGGCAAAAGCCTTGCCCGCAATATCCAAGCGGTCGTTTTTCTGCGCAATTCCGTGCAAAACGTCGGAAAAGTTCTCTGCCAGGCGAAACAGCATGAAAAAGAAAACGCACAGAAGCGTGACCCGTTCATATCGGCAAATCACCGCAAAGCCCATACATCCCAACAATGCCGCGGCGCAGGTAATCAGACGAAGATGCACGTAACAGGTATCGGTATATTTATTTTCCACGTCCGACACCTGATAGTTACGAATGCCGAACATCGCCACCGTTTGGAACGTAGCACTGATCGACATGGCAATCGACAAAAGCCCCGCATCACCGAAATTGCCAAGCACCGTTACCAGAACCGTAACCAACCACTGACACCCCAGATAGATCAGATTGCCGGCGGCATTCCAAAGCATGTTTTTTTTCATATTTCGTGTATTCATCACCGATCAACCAATAAATCTTGTCAAATATACGTTATAGAAAGACGCAAACAAATTCAGTGCCAGTCCTCCGTACACGAAAGCCGCCACGAATCGCGGTTGAATTTCGCAAGATAGCTTTTTGGGAGATAGGAAGAAGCAAAACGGAATCAAAAGCGGGAAGATATAGCGGTATTGACAACCGTTGACTGTCCCCAAGCCCACCGGTGTAAAGCCGGTATACAGTGACGTAGCGATCAAAATAAGCTGTGCAAAGAACGCAAAAATCGTAATCCATCGGATGGTTTGCATCTTCTCGTATCCGTCATCCGGCTTGCGGTCGGTGAAGGCACAGAACAAAAGCATAAATGCCGAAAACGATCCGAATGCGACATGTGCGTTTCCAAGATAGCCGTACCAAGCGGTATACGTATTCATCTGGTAAAACGAACAGTACTCCGAAAGGAATTTAAACAAAATATCCGCATACCGAAGCGGATTGGACAAGATGAACGAAATCTGTCCTCCAACGCTCACGTCCTCGCCGCCGCGCGTATCGGTATAAAGATCGGGCGCAACCAAACCGGGAACCACGAGCGTTGCCGTAATGAACCCGATCAGTGCCACCGTCCAAATGCGGAACTTCTTGGCATGTGCGGGATTTTCAAATCGGTCTTTTCCAATAAAAAGCAGTGGCAACAGCATCGCGCAGTAGATGGCTTTTGGACCGCAGCCGAGGAAAAAGGCAAGCAATACCCGCCAAAGATCGGAGGGAGTCAGCTTTCGGTCGGTTCTCTGGAGGGCTGCAAACAGCGTGGCAAATGCATACGCAAACCAAGCCGTCAGCCAAAAGTCATAGTTATGGGTGCTTGCAAGGAAGAGGACGCACGGAAGCAGACAAACCGCCGAAAAGATCGTTGCTCCCCTTTTCAGCTTACGGATTCCCGCATACACGATGAACGCAAAGGCAAAAAGATTGGCAAGACGGCAAAGAACCGCAATTTTTACCAAGTCTGCCCCCAAAAGTGTGAGCAAAGCCAGTGTTGCCATCAGCGGAGTATACCCAAACGCAGAATAAGGATTACTCATTTGAGGTTGAACGCGAACAGCAGTTTCACTTCCCTGCAAAGTGTCTTCCACAAAAGACGCCGGATCGTTTATAAAAGAATCTTTCGGGAATCCCTTATACGTAAAGAAATCGGCAACAGCTTCCGATCGTTCATCGTTGAGGATAAATACCAAGTCGTATGCGCGGCGAAAATGTGTTTCATCATCCCACGTTACGAAAATTGCAGGAGGCATCACGTAGCACATCATCGTACCAACCAACAGTGCCACCATGAGAAAAAGCGATGCCGGTGCAAGACCTTTCCCCAATACGATGCGGTCGGTGAGCTGTAGAAGCACGGCAAGCACCGTCGCAAAAAAAGCGAGTATGAGCGAGGCGTTGGAATAATATCCAAGCATCATCAGTCCGCCAAGCAAAAGGACGGTGGCAGCTGTGACAAGCACGGTGAAGAGATGCAAATAAAACTTCCCTTTTTTTCCTTGTGCCAAAAGCTCCTTGAAAAGGTCTATTCTGCCCTTGACCGCCCGCTTGAGCCACGCAAAATAGCCGAAGCGTTTTTCGCAAAACAGCAATACCGCCAAGAAACCAGCCAACACAACCGTGGCAATCGGGTTCCATCGCAATGCGTAGTTCGTTTCTACGCGATAAACCAGTGACAGCACTGTCAAAACAAGCAAAACCGTAACTGCCACATATCCTACTCGTAAAGCAACCTGTTTTGTTTTATGCTTCATGCTCGCGTCCTCCATCGTCTAAAGCTCAGAAAAAGCTAAAATCCTCTCTATCTAACGTAAAATTGGGGTTATAATACGGATCGCCCGCCTGCATCTCCTTCTCCCAGCGCTTTCCGAAACGCGCAATCTCTCCCTCAAAGCGTGCGCGCTTTTTGGGAGAATCGTCAAATCCGCGGCTCTTGGATTCGTAGTGATACAGCTCGGCAAAGGGCGTGAATACGATCAGATACCCTTTTTTGCGAATTCGCATACACAGATCAACGTCATTGAACGCGACCTTGAATTTTTCGTCCAAGCCGCCTACCGCATCCCATACGTCACGGGGAATCATCACGCACGCGGCGGTAACGGCAGATACGTCCTGGGCATAGATCAATCTGCCCATATATCCCGGATGCTCTTTCGGGAATCCGCGATGATAATGTCCCGCAAGCTGCAACAGTCCGATGCCGATTCCCGCGTGCTGTACGGTATCGTCGGGATAGTACAGCTTGACACCAACCGCACCCACGTCGGAGCGTTGCGCAAACATCACCATTTCCTGCAACCAATCGGGAGTGATAATCTCGGTATCGTTGTTCAAAAGAACGAGATACTTTCCGGTTGCAAACGTCGCACCGAAATTGTTCAGTGCGGAATAATTGAACTCCTTTATTTCGCTTTCCCAAACCACAACGCGAACGCGCGGATTATCCGAGAGCGTTTCGTAGTATTCAAAGGTTTCCGGCTTTTCGCTGTTATTTTCCACAATGATGATCTCGTAATCGCTATAGGTCGTCACTCGGAAAATAGAGTCCAAGCATTTTTTCAGATCGTTGCAGTGATCCTTATTGGGAATGATGATCGAAACCTTGTCCTGTGACTCGATCTCATACTTGATTCGGTACATGGACGGAACGCAGGTATCCTCCACACTGCCCTTTAAGCCAACGCGACAAAGATGATCCTCCAGTGCGCGGTGTGCCGCCTCGATCACGTAGGGCTTGGCGGAAACGTCGGACGCGACCGAATTTTTGTGCGCTCTCCAATAGTACAGAATGATCGGGATATGCACGACGGTCTTTGCCTGCTCGGTCAAGCGCAAAACCATATCAAAGTCCTGGCTTCCGTCACACTCGGGACGGAACCCACCCGTCTTTTCCAACAATTCGCGAGAAAATACCGTAAAATGGCAAATATAGTTGTTGGCACGAAGGTTGTCCGGCGCAAAATCGGGCTTGAAATGCGGACAGTAAGCATCCGTGGGGGTTTGGGTGAAGGTATTTTCATCGGTGTAGATAAAATCCGCCTTTTTCTCACAAATCGCGCGCATCACCTCAAAAAGTGCCGCAGGGTGCAAAAGATCGTCATGGTCGAACAACGCAATATACTCACCGTCTGCCATTTCAATACACGCGTTGGTGTTGCCCGAAATCCCGTAATTTTTCTCCAGCTTGCGATAGCATACACGGGGGTCGTTTTTGGAAACTTCCGAAACGATCTGTTCAAGATCGGAATGCTCTCCGTCGCTTCCGTCAGCCAAGCAAAGCTGCCAATTTGCGTAGGTTTGATCCAGCACCGATTGGATCATTTCCTCCAGGTACTGCTTGGGAGTGTTGTAAAGCGGAACCAAGATGCTGAACTTGATCTTTTTGGGAAATACGGTGGCTCTCTGCTTGTTCAAATCGGCAGTGGTGTAAACTCCTCTGTGCGCTACCTTGCGCATCTGTATTTTTCGTTTCACCATGCCAAAGAAAAAGCGAAATCCGTGGCACCGAATACAAGAAAACGAACGCGCCATCAAATACGTAATGCGATTTTTATGCGCGATTTTTTTCACCGTGTTATAAAGTCTGCGTTTAATCGGTTCCTTTTCTTCTTTTTTCTCAGCCGAAATATCATGATCCGTCTTTGCCATTTTTTCCTCCCATCATTCGAGCCGTCGGAATTTTGAAACGGTTGTGCTCTTCCAACAAAGGCTTCGAAGCTATCAAACAATGTTATCTCCATTGTATTCTATCACAAACCCTTGTTTTTGTCAACAAAAAAGGAAAAACTTTCTCCTAAATCCGGGATTCGGAATGTTAAAATAAAGCATCGGCATTTTTTCGATCTTTTTACATAAACCGAGGTGCACAGAAGCCAAACTACCAAAAAAGCAAATCACGCTTCTAAAGGGAAAGTATGAACACAAAATTTTTCGTTTTACCGGTCGCGTTTGTATTTTTGTTCTCTGCCTGCTCCCCTCCAAAAAAGGAGATCACGGTGTTGATCCGAGAGCCCGGCAGCGGCACGCGGGAGGTCTTTGACCGCACGGTTGGCGACGGCACGAGCTTTTTGGAGGACTATCGGGAGGACGGCAAAAAGATCGACCGAAACAGCGTTTACGCAATCGTACAAACCAAGGGCGGCAGTATCCTATCGTCGGTTGCCGCAGACCCGCAGGCAATTGGTTATCTATCGTTGGGAGCATTGAATCCATCGGTCAAGGCAATTCGGGTAAACGGCGTCTATCCTGCCGCCGAATCGGTATTGAACGGCACGTATTCCTTGCGCCGTCCGTTCGTTATTTGCACCGCAAGGGACGTACGACCGACTTCGCTTTGCGCTGATTTTCTTCGGTATCTGCAAAGCATTCGCATGATAGAACACACCCAAACAAGCGATTGCATCCGAAACGCAAGCCTCGGGGATTCCGAGTTTTCCCCGCTTGATGAATTGCCAAAGGGGGAGGTACTGCTGTTGCGCGGTTCGACGTCGCTGGAAAAGCTGATTACCGCGGCGGCGGCAGGCTATGCCGCCTGTTACGGAGCAGACGCTGCAAGGATCTTTGAGATCCAGCTTGAGGGCTCCTCGTCGGGTATCAAGGCGGCTCTCAACGATCGCACGGGAAGAACGATTGCGCTTTCCTCGGCAGAGGTGCAAAACGACCGTCTGAACTGCTTCACGGTGGCTTACGACGCGCTTGCCGTCATCGTGCATCCAACCAATCCGATCCAAACGCTGACGACGACTCAATTATATGCCGTTTTCTCCGGGCAAATCAAACATTTTGACGAATTGGAGATAGACGAATCATGAAAAAGCTTGCCTCTGACCGTATTGGAAAAAGGGTCTTCTTTGGGGTTTCTCTGTTCAGTATCGTTGCAATCGTTGCGATTTTCGGGTTTCTCATCGGAAGCAGTCTTCCCTTTTTTCGAAAGGTCGGCATTTCCGATTTTTTGCTTGGAACGGTTTGGTCGCCAGACCGCTACGACACCTATCAATCGACTTTCGTAAGCGGCAGCTACGGTATTTTCCCGATGCTGGTGGGAACGCTGCTGTCGGGAACCGCCGCACTCCTCTTTGGCGGCACCTTGGGTTGCTTCTTTGCCATTTTTTTGGTTTTCTTTTGTCCCAAGCCCATCAAACGCTTTTGTAATACCCTGGTCCTGCTGCTTGCCGGTATTCCCTCCGTCGTGTACGGCTTTTTCGGCATTTCCTTTCTGCTTCCTCGGCTTTCTCGCCTCTCTCCCACCAACGGCAGCGGCTTGCTTGCCACCGCGCTGGTTTTGGGGACCATGCTTCTTCCAACCGTCGTCGCACTCTACCGCACAGCACTTGAAGCCGTCCCGAAAAGCTATTATACGGGGGCAATCGGTCTTGGA
Organism: Oscillospiraceae bacterium; assembly: GCA_015064155.1. Taxonomy (GTDB): domain Bacteria; phylum Bacillota; class Clostridia; order Oscillospirales; family CAG-272; genus UMGS1865. The sequence goes on from SVST01000024.1 coordinate 13,339, forward strand.
GCGACACACGCGCAGGCAGTGTTTTGTACGGTTGTTCCCACCGCGCGCTCGGGAAAGCGAAACGCTTTGATTTTGGGTCTTGGACGTGCGCTCGGGGAAACCATGGCGGTTATTTTGGTAGCCGGTAACGCACCAACCTATCCCAAGGGGCTTTTCCGAAGCTTCCGGGTGCTGACGGCAAATATCGCCATGGAGATGAGCTACGCGGGTGACGTGCAAGAGGGCGCGCTGATCGCAACGGGCTGCGTCCTGCTCGCATTGATTTTTTTCGTCAATCTGCTATCCGACGTGCAGACGTCCGGAAAAAAACGAAACGAAAAGCGTCGCGCAAATGGGCTGGGATATTCCCGCTTTCTGCTGGGCATCAAAATGACACTTACTGCTCTTTCCGCCGGCTTTGCAGCCGTTATTTTGGTTACCATTTTCGGATTTTTGCTGACGAAAGGCATTCCCGTGCTGATTGAACAACCCTCTCTCATATACGGCAGCTTTCGGTTTGGATCCGATCGAATTACACTACTCCCCTCGTTGGTTACAACACTGATGACGGTGATCCTCAGCCTGGTCATCGCCGTACCGATCGGTGTTATGACGGCAGTGTATCTCTGCGAATACGCATCCAAGCGTTCGGTTACGGTTCGTTTGATTGAAAGTGCGATCGGTCTGCTCAACGGTGTTCCCTCCATCGTCTACGGTCTTTTCGGCATGATCGTGTTCGTTCCGATCTTCGGTGGATCGGCTTCGATCCTTTCGGGCTCTCTGACCGTTTCGATTTTGCTTTTGCCTACCGTCACCCGAGCAACGGAGGAAAGCCTTTCCGCCGTTGAAAGCGGTCAACGGGAAGGCAGCTACGCCTTGGGGGCGGGTCAAACGAGAACCGTCCTGAAAATCGTGTTACCTGCCGCGCTTCCCGGCATTCTTTCCGCAATATTTTTAAGCATCGGACGCGTGCTTTGCGAATCCGCCCCCTTTTTATACACCATGGGCTCGGTGCTCGGCGCAATGCCGCGAGGGTATCTGGACAGCGGCACGACGCTCGCAGCGGCACTCTATCAGCTGGCGGGAGAGGGTTGGCATATACGGGAAGCGTATGCGGCAGCGGTTGTGCTGATCGCGTTGGTGCTTCTCTTGAATCTTTTTACCGGTAAAATCGCGGCAAAATTGCAAAAAAACAACCACACGTGATAAAAATAAGGAGCTTTTTCCATGCTTTTGTTTTCCAAGAAACCCCGTGCCACCAACGCCGCGCAAATCGGGCAATCGATCTCGATTCGAAACGCAAGTCTGTTTTACGGTGACCGCACTGCCCTGCAAAATATCTCGATGGAGATCCCCGCAAGAAAAATTACCGCCTTGATCGGACCGTCGGGATGCGGAAAATCCTCCTTGCTCAAATGTTTGAACCGTATGAACGATCTTACCGAGGGGTGCCGTGTGGAAGGCGAGTTTTTGCTTGGTAAGTCCGATATTTACACCGATATCGACCTGAATGAACTGCGAAAAAAGGTAGGCATGGTCTTTCAAAAGCCCAATCCCTTTCCGATGAGTGTGTTTGACAACGTCGCCTACGGACCGAGGTCGCAAGGCATTCGACAGAGCGATCAATTGGAGAAAATCGTGGAGCAATCCTTGCGCCGCGCCGCCATGTGGGACGAGCTTCAAAATCGGCTGCATTCCTCGGCACTGGCACTGTCGGGCGGACAGCAGCAGCGGCTGTGTATTGCCCGCGCACTCGCGGTAAAGCCTCTGATTCTGTTGATGGACGAGCCTACCTCTGCACTGGATCCCATTTCAACGGCAAAAATTGAGGAGCTTTGCTGTGAATTGCGAAAAACCACCACGCTGGTCATCGTAACGCACAATATGCAGCAGGCGCGCAGGCTTTCCGACGTCACGGCTTTCCTGCTTTCGGGGCATCTTGTGGAAATGGACACCACCGAAACGCTTTTCAACCATCCCAAGCGGGAGGAAACGGCGCGATACGTCAAGGGACAGTTCGGTTAAAATCAAAATCTCTGTAAAAATGCAAGAACGCCTCGAAGAAACCCGAGGCGTTCTGATATTATTTTGCCTGCTCTGTGGCTTTTGCCGTGCTGAATAAATCGTTCTCTTTGTGAGGCGCGTTTTTCAACGTGATTCTTTCTTTACCACGTTGTCCTGTACTTTGAAAATATGGTGCGGCGGCACGTATCCGCGCACCGTAACCAAGGGATAGATATTGCTGTATTCCCCGATCACCGTGCCCGGATTGAGAATGGTTCCGGCTCCGACCTCCACGTAATCTCCCAGCATGGAGCCAAGCTTTTGCCGTCCCGTGTCCACCTTTTCTTTGCCGAACAAAATGCACACGTTGGTCTTATCACTCTTCAAGTTCGAGGTCAGAGCACTTGCACCGAGATGCGAACGGTATCCCAGAATCGAATCGCCCACGTAGTTGTAATGCGGAACCTGCACCTCGTCAAACAGCACGCTGTTTTTGATGCCCGTACAATGCCCGACGTTTACACCTGCCCCGATGATGACGTTCTCGCGAATCAAAGCGCAATGACGAATCGATGCACCCGGTCCGATGATCACGCAAGGTCCGTCGATCGCGGCGGTCGGTGCGATCGTTGCACGTTTTGAAATCCAAACCGATTCGCCTCTTTGCTCGTACTCGTCCTTGGGCAAGGTTTTCCCGATTTCCAAAATAAAATCGTGCAAGCCCGACAGTGCCTGCCACGGATATTCAAACCGTGCAAGATATGGAGATGCGATCGAATGTTCGGGAGAGTGAAACAGTGTTTCGGTTTTCAGTTCATTCCATTGGTTGTTCATCTTGGTCCTCTTTCTATACTGTTTTTTCAAGGCTGCGAATCACGTCCGCAACCGATTCTGCAAGCTGTTGGCACTCGGTTTCGGTGGGTGCCTCCACCATCACGCGTAAGACGGGCTCGGTTCCGCTTTGGCGGAGCAAAACACGTCCCCGATCTTCCAAAGTAGTCCTTACTGCCTCCAATGCTCTCTTCACGGCACTGTCGTTTACGGCGCGCTCCTTGTCCGAAACGCGCACGTTAACGGTCACCTGCGGAAGCATCCGAACGGCAGACGCCAATTGAGAAAGCGGTGCGCGTCCTTCAATGACAGCCTCCATCAGCAAGATTGCCGTCAGAATGCCGTCCCCCGTGGTAGCATACTTGGACACGATCGTATGACCCGATTGCTCACCGCCCAAGCAGTATCCGTGCTCTCTCATGCATTCCCAGATATACCGATCTCCCACGCGTGTTTGCACCGAATCAATCCCCGCCGATTCCAATGCGCGGTACAGTCCAAGATTCGACATCACGGTGGTTACCACGGTGTTGCCCGAAAGCTCTCCCCGTGCCTTTAACCGATTGGCAAGGATATACAAAACGTGATCTCCGTTTATCACCTGCCCGTGCTCGTCCACCGCAAGGCAACGGTCGGCATCTCCGTCAAAAGCAAAGCCGATATCCAAGCGACGCTCGCGAACCAGCTCACAAAGCGATTCGATGTGTGTGGATCCTGCGTTCCGATTGATATTCAAGCCGTCGGGGGAGGCATGGATGACCTCCGTATACGCTCCGAGCGCATCAAAAACCGCCTTGGCAAGCATCCAGGAGCTGCCGTTTGCACAATCCAGTCCGATTCTGTAGGAGCGCAAGGAGTGCTGAGAAACGGCAATTAAATAGCCCAGATACCGATTGCGCCCGGCGGTATGATCGATCACCTTTCCGATCCTTTCCCCAACGGCATACGGAAGAGCCCGATCCTCGGAATCCAAATACGCCTCGATCAAAGCAATTGTTTCGTCGTCCATCTTTTCACCGTGTCGGTTGACAAGCTTGATGCCGTTATCGAAAAAGGGATTGTGGCTGGCGGAAATCATCACACCGCAATCAAAGTCCTCGCTTGACACGACGTAAGACACGCACGGGGTGGTTGTAACGTGTAAAAGATAAACGTCCGCCCCCGTCGCGGCAAGCCCCGAGGCAATCGCGTACTCCAACATATAGGAGGAACGTCGCGTATCCTTTCCGATCACGACGCGCACGCTCTTGGTGCCGTTCTTTGAAAAATGATACCCTAAAAAACGACCGATGCGGTACGCGTGATCGGCTGTCAGCGTCACGCCCGCCTCACCGCGAAATCCATCGGTTCCGAAATATTTGCCCATAATAGCAGATCCTTTCTTTGTTTGGAGTTGCGCCTCACAAACAGGAGAAAAGGCCGTGGTTAGTATACCACGAAAATCGACGGTTGTCAATCACGGGCAATCGTTTCGGATTGTTTTTTGGCGGAAATCGACGCAAAAAAAGGAACTGCGGGAAATTAAAGGCAACGAATCTGTGCCAGCAAAGCACCGATCACGTCAGTGTTTTCCGAAGCACCGTCCGCAAAGGAAAGCTTTCCGTTTTGGAGCAGCACCCGTGGCAGACCGTTGGGCAAGGCTTCACTCTGCAGGATCACCCACCAAAGAGTTTCGTTCCAAACGGCAATCAAACGCTCGTCCTCCCGCAAAGCTCCTTGATAGAGAAACGGCAGCTCCCCGTCGAAATCGTCCTCCTGCGGTGCGCTGCTCGGCAAAGCATCCCGCCGCAAGCAGCGAACCGTCCCCGATGCCACAAGCGAGGTCAAGCGAATGGAACGGCTTGCCCCCTCGGCACGGGACAGATAACCGGCATCCTCCAACCGATCAAGATACATCTGCACGGTGGAGGTACTGCGATAGCCCATCGCATCGCACAGATCGCGAACACTCGGTGCATATCCGTTTTGCCGATGTAAACGGCGGATACAGTTCATAACCGCCTCTTCCTTTGGGGTAAGCTTTCGCATAATGCAACAGTCCTTTCTTGTAAAATCCAACCCCATTATAGCACGTTTTACTTATTTTGAAAAGCATTTTTGCAATTTTTGCATATTTTTCTTGCAAAATACAGCCAAAAATCAAAAAAAGTCTTTAAAATTGTGAACAAATCGTAACCTTTTCAAAAGACCATTGAAAAAAAGGACAAAACAGTGTACAATATATGCTGGGCGATAAGGTATCTTACAAAATCGCAGACAAGGTTTATTATTAAAAAACATATACGAAAAGGAGTAAGACCATGACCAACAACAAGCACGTTCTGGATTGGATCAATTCCATGGCTGAGCTCGTGAATCCCGACAAGATCGTTTGGATCGACGGCAGCGAGGAGCAAACCGAGGCACTTCGTGCACAGGCTTGCGCAACCGGTGAGCTGGAGCCCCTGAACCCCGAGCTCTACCCCAACTGCTATCTGCACAGAACCGCAATCAACGACGTTGCGCGTGTAGAGCACAGAACATTTATCTGTACCTCCAAGAAAGAGGATGCAGGTACCATCAACAACTGGATGGATCCCAAGGAATGCTACGAGAAGCTCTCCAAGCTCTACAAGAATTCCTACAAGGGCAGAACCATGTACGTAATCCCCTACTCCATGGGTGTTGTCGGCTCCGATTTTGCAAAGATCGGTATCGAGCTGACCGACTCGATCTACGTTGTTCTGAACATGATCATCATGACCCGCGTTGGCAAGAAGATCATCGATGCTCTCGGTGATTCCGCAGATTTCGTAAAGGGTCTGCACGCTGTTGCTGACTGTGACGACGAGAAGCGTTACATCTGCCACTTCCCCGAAGACAACACCATCTGGTCTGTTAACTCGGGCTACGGCGGAAACGTATTGCTCGGTAAGAAGTGCTTTGCACTCCGTATTGCTTCCTACCTCGGACGCAAAGAGGGCTGGATGGCTGAGCACATGCTCATCCTCGGTCTTGAGAATCCGCAGGGCGAAGTGAAGTATATCTCCGCAGCATTCCCCTCCGCTTGCGGTAAGACCAACCTCGCAATGCTCATTCCTCCCGCAATCTACAAGAATGCAGGCTACAAGGTTTGGACTGTTGGTGACGATATCGCTTGGATCCGCGTTGGCGAAGACGGCAGACTCTATGCCATCAACCCCGAGAACGGCTTCTTCGGCGTTGCTCCCGGTACCAACGAGCATTCCAACTACAATGCTCTGATGACCACCAAGAAGAACTGCATCTTCACCAACGTTTGCCACGATCTGGACAACAACAGCGTTTGGTGGGAAGGTCTTGACAACAATCCTCCCAAGAATGCCATCAACTGGAAGGGCGAGAAGTGGGATTACACCAAGTACGACAAGGCTGACAAGGTTAACACCTCCGGCGCACATCCCAACTCCCGTTTCACCGCTATGGCTTCCAACTGCCCCTGCATCTCTCCCGAGTTTGAGAGCCTGAAGGGTGTTCCGCTTACCGCGAT
>SVST01000009.1:0-26734 GCA_015064155.1 Oscillospiraceae bacterium
GCCTTGAGGTTAGTTTTGCTTGTAAAAGGCTACATTTTTGTGGCGAATATTACTTTAAAGCCTCCCTTGTGTAAAGGGAGCCTTGAGGTTAGTTTTGCTTGTAAAAGGCTACATTTTTGTGGCGAATATTACTTTAAAGCCTCCCTTGTGTAAAGGGAGCCTTGAGGTTAGTTTTGCTTGTAAAAGGCTACATTTTTGTGGCGAATGTTGCTTTCCTCGGCAGAGTTTTCAGGGTGGTGGCACCTGAAAACTAACGGCAGTACCGAGCGTTCGACACAAAAAAAATAAAAACTCTCACGCAATAAAAAATGCTGTGAGAGTTTTTGAGGGGTTTGGGGAACTTTTTGCAAAAAGTTCCCCAAGAAAAAAATCCCAAGAAAAAATTCCCAAGAAAAAAAGAACCAAAAAGGAGATTCTTACGTTGATTGAGGTGCGAAATTTAAGCAAGGTATACGGGGCGCGGGTTGCGTTATGTGACGTGAGCTTCAAAATTACAAACGGCAGGGTATACGGCTTGCTGGGCGCGGACGGCGCGGGCAAAACCACCCTCTTGCATTTGCTGGCGGGCTGCCTTGCGCCCACCGAGGGATGCGTCAAAATCAACGGCTTTGACCTGCAAAGAGAACCGCTGAAAGCCAAACGGTGCTTGGGATATCTTCCCGCGGCGTCGCCCCTTTACGACCGACTGACCGTGTGGGAATATCTTTCGTTCGTTGCCGAGGCAAAGGGCGTTTCTTACGAGCGCGCGGTGCGGCAGGTCGAGGAGGTCATGGAGCTGACGGGGATTCTTTCCTTGCAAAAAAAGCTGATCCGACGGCTGTCCGAAATCCAACGCCGCCGCACGGGTCTTGCCCAAGCTTTGTTGGGAAATCCCGAGATCGTCCTTTTGGACGAGCCGACCGTCGGTCTTACCCCTGCCCAATGCGCGGAAATGCGCGCTCTGATCTGCCGATTGGGAGAACTAAAAACCGTGATCGTAAGCAGTCAAAGTGCCGCGGAGATCGGCGAACTCTGCGACCGTGTGCTGATTTTGGAGCACGGCAGTCTGACCGCCATTGCCGAAGCCGCGGATCTGCGAAAGGGGTTGCTCTCGTGCGCGGGATGCACCAAGGACGAAGCAAGCCGCATAAAGGAGGAGGCACCCTGAATGATTTCCGTTTATAAAAAGGAGCTGCGAATCGCGTTCGGCGGCATTTTCGGCTACCTTGCCGTGGCAATTTTGCTCTTTTCGCTCGGTGCCGCCGCCCTTATTTTCAATCTGTTTTTCGGCTACGCGGATTTTTGCTACACCTTGGCGGCAACCCAGCCGATTCTGGTGGTGTTGATCCCCTTGCTCTCGGCAGGCTCCATCGCAACCGAACGCAAAAAAGGCACCCTCGACCTCCTGTTCTCCCTGCCCTTGCGCGCCTCGGATGTGGTGCTGGGGAAGTTTTTTGCCCTCTTGACCGTCCTCGCGATCCCCACCTTGATCGCTTCTCTTTACCCGATTCTGTTCTCGTTTTGGGGAACGGTACCTCTGCTTTCGTCCTATCTCGCCATGCTGGGCTACTTGCTCCTGGACGCTTTGCTGATCGCACTGTGTATGCTGATATCGTCCTTGACCCGAAAACGAGCCGTTGCCGCCGTGATCGGCAGCGTTGCCTGCTCGGCTATTTATCTGTGCGACTTCGCAGCGGCACTCATTCCGCAAGTCTTCTTCTCCCGCACGCTGAATCACGCGGCACTTTTCGCGCGGTACGTTGGCTTTATGGGGGGATATTTGGATCTCTCCGTGCTGGTTTTGTACCTGACGCTCACCGCGCTGTTTCTGTTTTTAACCGTTGTTTCCTTGGAAAAACGGAGAACGACTTAAGGAGGGGCTGTCATGAAAAAACAACACACCCCTTTGCAAAAAAACCGAAAAAGGATCGGCTTTTTCACCTTGGCGGCACTGCTTGCCGTTTGCCTGACGCTCCTTGTAAACATAGCCGTGGGGGCTCTTCCCATAACCGTCAAGCAACGCAATCTCGCAAAAATCAACACCTACCCCTTGTCGGGCGCGTCGCGCGATTGGATCTCCGATTTGGATACCGACGTGGAGCTGTTCCTCCTTTGCCGCGGCGGCGAGCTCGGCATGGACCGTGATCTCTACGGCTTTCTCAACGGCTACGCAAAAGCCTCCGAACGGATCACGCTCCGCGTTGTTGACATTGCCGCCAACCCAAAGGCTCTCGACGACTACACCCAAATGCTTCCCTCCGATAACTCGGTGCTGGTAAAAAGCGAAAAACGCTATCGGATCTTGGACAATACCGAGCTGTATTTTTACGACGTCCCCGAGATCGGACGTTGCACGAGCGAGGAGTATTCCTTGATTTTGGAGTATCTGCTTGCCTACGACACCACGGGCAAGGCGGCACAAAGCGCGTCCGAAAACACCACCGTTTATTTTGACGGCGACGAGGTTATCACCAACGCGCTCCAATTCGTGACGCTCGATCGCGTACCGCACGTGTACGTCCTCAGCGCGCACGAAACCGACGCCCCAACCGCCGCCATGCAAACGGCACTCTTTCGCAAGGGCTTTGCGCTGGATTTCATCACGACGCTCTCCACCGTTCCCGACGACTGCGATATGCTGCTGATCAACGCCCCCAAGGAGGATCTTGGCGAGGACGAGCAAGCCGCGCTTTCTTCCTATTTATCCTGCGGCGGCAAGCTGTTTTTGACGACCTCCCACCAAAGCGTGGAATTGCCGCGCCTTGGGGAGGTGCTGTCCGCCTTTGGCATGCGCTTCACGGGCGGAAACTCCGATTATCTTGCCGAGGGTAGCTCCATGCAGCAAATCCAGGGCGCGAAAAACAACTGCTTCTACGCCACGATCAACAGCTCCCACGGCGCAACGGGCAGCTTTTTCGACGACGTCGTCGTCATCAGCGCACACCCCATTCTCCTGGACGAGGTCGAGGGAGTCACCGTGACGCCCTGGCTGTATACCTCGGAGGACGGCATCCTGATCGAATACGACGAGGAAACCGAAACGAGTGCCGAAAACCCCACGCGCGCTCAATACGTCTTCGGTGCAATCGCGGAATCCAAGAACACCTCCATCGTGTGGATCTCCTGCGGTGATATCCTCAGCGACGCCTTGAACGCGTATTCCTCAAACGGCGGAAACTACACGCTGATTCTCTCCGCCATCCAGTACATCAACCGCACGGCGGTACACGATATCGAAGGCACCCCCACCGCCGTGACGCAAAATATTTTGGCGGTCAGCGAAACGCAGGGGACGGTCTTTGCGGCAGTCGCGGTGCTCGTGCTTCCCTTGTCGGTGCTCACAATAGGCTTTGCAGCCTGCCGAGCAAGAAAAAAGCGGGAATAAAAGCAAAGGGAGTAACCCATTAACGAAGTTTGCCCCAAGGGGCAAGTGAAGTTTACTTCGTAAGTGAAGGTATCCTGCGGATCGTGAAGTTTTGCCTACGGCAAAGTGGGGCAAGCTTAACTTCACTGAATGCTCTGCATCAAACTTCACCGCGAAGCAACTTCACTTTCGCTAAAGCGAAAACTTCACCGTTACTGTCACGGCTCCCTTTTTTTGTCGTCTTCCCCGATTTTTCGCAAAAAATCAAAAAAAATTCAAAAAGTGTTGACAGAATGTCAAAAAGGTGGTATAATAACTACCGTGATATTCCGAATGAGGGAGTAGCAAGCGTGTAAAATATGCGTAGCAAGTCAACATCTTGGCCGTTTTTCGGTCTGGCTTGCTTTAAATTGCGAGACTCATGTATAACTGTTTGGCTATACATTCGTCTTGTGTTATGTGGATCTTTGGGACCTATGCATGCCAACGGTAATGCATAGGTTTTGTTTTTTTCGCGATTTTTGTCGCATGCAAACAGCATTCGGAAAATAAAAAAAGGAGAGATTTCCAAATGAAGTTCTATTGTACGGAAACCGAGGAAGTACTCAAGCATCTGGAATCCGCCGACGGGGGGCTTTCAAGCAAGGAAGCCAACGACCGCCTGGCAAAAAACGGCAAAAACAAGCTGATTGAGGGCAAAAAGGATTCCTTGTTCACGCGCTTCCTCAAGCAGCTCGCAGAGCCGATGACCATCGTTCTCATCGTTGCGGCACTGATCTCCGCAGGAGTTGAGATCTACAACGGTCTTCAAGGGCACTGGGAATTCCCCGCCGACGTGGTCATCATTCTTGCGGTGGTTCTGATCAACGCCGTCCTCGGCGTTTTCCAGGAAAGCAAGGCCGAAAAGGCAATCGAAGCCCTGCAGGAAATGTCAAAAGCGCAAAGCAAGGTGCTGCGCGACGGCAAGCTGATTACCGTTGCCAGCGAAGACCTGGTTGTGGGTGACGTGATCATCTTAGAAGCAGGTGACGCGGTTCCCGCCGACGCAAGAATTCTGGAATGTGCCTCGATGAAGGTCGAAGAGGCGGCGCTCACGGGTGAATCGGTTCCCGTTGACAAAAAGGTAGCGGCACTTTCGGGCGGAGAAAACGGAGAGGTTCCTCTCGGTGACCGCAAAAACATGGTATTCATGGGATCCACCGTGGTTTACGGACGCGGCAAAGCCGTTGTCGTTGCTACGGGTATGGACACCGAAATGGGTAAAATCGCCGATGCTTTGGCAAAGGCGGAGGAAGGCAAAACCCCCTTGCAGATCAAGCTGGCGGGGCTTTCCAAAATTTTGACCTACCTTGTAATCGGTATTTGCGTCGTGATCTTCGGCGTACAGTTCTTCCGCCACGGCATCAGCGTGAATTCGGGTATCAACTCGTTCATGCTTGCCATCTCGCTTGCCGTTGCGGCAATCCCCGAGGGTCTTGCAACCGTGGTTACCATCGTGCTGTCGATCGGTGTAACCAATATGTCCCGCCGCAATGCGATCATCCGTAAAATGACCGCCGTGGAAACGCTGGGCTGCACGCAGATCATCTGCTCCGATAAAACCGGTACGCTCACGCAAAACAAAATGACCGTTGTCGATCATTTCGGTGAGGACGAGGCTCTGCTGGCGCGCGCGATGGCTCTTTGCTGCGACGCTGAGCTGGATACCGACGGAACGGTAACCGGAGAACCCACCGAGGCCGCTTTGGTCGCTTGGGCAAATAAGCTTTCCATTAAAAAGTATGATCTGAGGGTCAGCTACCCCCGTGTCGGTGAGGCTCCCTTCGATTCAAGCAGAAAAATGATGTCCACGGTACACCCCGAGGACGCACACTTCGTTCAGTACACCAAGGGTGCTCCCGACGTTGTAATCGGACGCTGCACCTGCTATCTCAAGGACGGCAAGCCGGTCCCCATGACCGAAGCCTATACCAAGGAGATTCTTGCAGCAAACAAGGCAATGGCAGATAAAGCGTTGCGCGTTCTGGCATGCGCGACGCGCGTATATACCGAAAAGCCCGACGAGTTCTCGCCCGAGAATTTGGAAAACGAGCTTTGCTTCGTTGGTCTTTGCGGTATGATCGACCCCGTTCGTCCCGAGGTAAAGGACGCCATCGTGGAATGCCGCAGCGCAGGCATCCGCCCCATCATGATCACGGGCGACCACAAGGATACCGCCGTGGCAATTGCCATGGAGCTTGGCATCATCACCGACGCATCGCAGGCAATCACGGGTGCCGAGCTGGATAAGATCTCGGACGAGGAATTTGCAACAGCCGTTGAAAACTACAGCGTCTATGCGCGCGTTCAGCCCGAGCATAAAACGAGAATCGTAACCGCTTGGAAGAAAAAAGGAAAGGTAACCGCGATGACGGGTGACGGCGTAAACGACGCGCCCTCCATCAAAAACGCAGACATCGGCGTTGGTATGGGCATCACGGGTACCGACGTTACCAAGAACGTTGCCGATATGATCCTTGCCGACGACAACTTCGCAACCATCGTTTCGGCGGTTGGCGAGGGACGCAGAATCTACGACAATATCCGTAAGGCAATTCAGTTCCTGCTCGCCTCCAACCTCTCCGAGGTGCTGGCAATCTTCTTTGCAACGCTGATCGGATTCACCATTTTCCAACCCGTTCAATTGCTTTGGATCAACCTGATCACCGACTGCTTCCCCGCACTGGCACTGGGCATGGAAAAGCCCGAAGCCGGCGTTATGAAGCGTCACCCGCGTGATTCCAAGGAGGGAATCTTCGCAGGCGGTCTTGGCATTGCCGTGTTCTACCAGGGCATTTTGGTTACCGCCATTACCATCGCATCCTTCTTCATCGGTCACTTCTATTTCGGAAACGGAACCTGGGAATCGCTGAAGGCATTTGAAAAGCTGGGCGATATCAGCCCCCACGGTACCACGATGGCATTCCTCACGCTTGCAATGTGCGAGGTCTTCCACTCCTTTAACATGAGATCCTTGCACGGCTCGCTCTTCTCGATCAAGGGTCAGAACATTTGGCTCTGGGGTGCAGGTCTTCTGTCTTTGATTCTCACCAGTGTAGTCGTTCTGGTCGAGCCCTTTGCAAAGGTGTTCGATATGATTCAGATCGGCTGGAAAGAATACCTTGCGGCTTTGGCACTCGGATTCCTCATCATCCCGCTGGTCGAGCTTGGCAAGATCTTCTCTCGCATGATCGACAAAAAGAAAAACAGAATCTGATACGTTCGGGGGGAGCCCAAAAAGCTCCTCCCTCAACCTTTTTCCAAAGCTCTCCGTGCAGTCCTGTGCGTAAGAGCTTTTATTTTTTTCGGCAGACCGCGCCGTACCGCCGAACGTCTGACAAAAAGAAAGAACCCTCACACGCAAAACGCGTAGGAGAGTTCTTAAAAAGTCCATTCTTTGCAAAACGCATCGACGGTTATTCAAAAAGGATATCGAACCCAACCGTCCGTTCGGTGTTGGGCGGAAGACGGAACATCTGCGCCTTTTGCGACAAATCAAGCGGTCTTTTGTCGTAATCGGGCAAGCCGCACCAAGGCTCAATGCAAACAAAGGGCGCGTCCGATTGCGGCGGCTGCCAAATTCCGAGATAGGGCATGTCGGGGTATTCCAACGTAACCGAACGCGGTGAACGCGCAGACTTCAAGGTCACCTTGCGTGCCGCACGCGCCAAAAAGATGCCGTCGATCACGAAAGCCTCGCGCGAAAGCGGAAGAATCCGACGATCCACCAACGGATATGCCGAGCGAACACCGCTTTGCAGACCACTGGGGGCAATCTCAATGCGATCGGGATCGCTTTCCTCGGAAAACTCCAAATACCAGTCTTCAAACGAGCTGTCCCCGTCCAACGGGACGTTAAAACCGGGATGTCCGCCGAAAGTAGCCGGCATTTCAACGTCACCGCGGTTTTCGATTTTTACGGTCATTGCCAAACGACTGCCAACCAAACGGTAGGTCACCGTCAAGGCAAACGAAAAAGGATAGCACGCAAGCGTTTTCTCGTCCGCTTCCAGGCAAAACGACACCTCTTCGTCACTTGCATTTATACAAGCAAGCTCGGTCGCACGCAAGAATCCGTGATGCGTCATTTCATAGGTCTTGCCGCCGTAAGTATACTTGCCGTCATTGAGTCTTCCGCAAATCGGGAACAAAAGGGGCGCTTGACCTTTCCAGTATTGGGCATTCCCCTGCCACACGTATTCGCAGTCGCCTCGCTTCACAGAAATTACCTCTGCACCCTTGGCGGCAACCGTTACGGTCAGCTCTTCGTTTTTTAACGTGTAATTCATGGCAATTTTCCTTTCCGTTTCTTTTTTGGGAGATTTTTCTTGGGGAAAACTTCTTGAAATGAAGGCTGGCACGGAGCGTATGCTCCGTTGCCGCATTGTTTGCCTGCGGCAAACGAATGCCCTCCCCAAACCCCTTTCAAGAACTTTCACAGCATTAATCCACCGTTTCGAGGATCCAGACTCCGCCGCGGCGGACGTCGATAAGAGCGCAGTTTCCGGTCAATTCATTGGAAACCGCGTATTGATTTTGGCGAAGAAGCCGTGCTTTTTTCAAGGGGTATTTGCAGCCCTCCAGCGTCACGCCTTTCACGACGGGGTCGGCAGCGATCAGCGAGAGGTAGCGAAACTTACTGCGCGCGATCAGCGTACTGTTATCACGCAGGAAGCGAACGCGGTTTTGTCCGTTCGTCACCAGCGCATGAATATGGCGTGCGTTGAGGTTTTCCAAAACGGCAAGCACCGAGAGCGTGTGGTCAAGCCTGCCCGAAAGACCGCCAATGAGAAAAATCTCGGTTGCTCCGCGGCTGACGGCAAGCTCAACCGCCGCTTGCGTATCGGTTTCGTCCTTTTCGGCAGGCAGACGGATCAGCTCGGCCGTTTCGTCGGGCAACGGCTCGCCCAAGGAATCAAAATCTCCCAAAAGGACCGTTGGCTTTACGCCCATTTTTCGGGCATTGAGAAGTCCCGAATCGGCAGCGATGATCAAATCGCCGTCAGAGGGCTTTTCGGTAATGTTTTCGGGACGGATCTCTCCGCCTACGTAAAGAAAGGCTCTCATACCGCGATTATGCCTTGATGATAGCCGAAACTTCTACTGCCAGATGCTCGGCAACGATTTTGTGACCGTCGCGCAACGGGTGCAAGGGAGAGGCGGGGATCCAATTTCCCGCATTGATAAAGTGAATGTCACAGCCGTTCTTTTCACGGTAAGCTGTCACCATGTCTTCCAATTCCTGCTGGAAAACACCGCAGAAAGGAGAAACCACGATCAGCGTTGCGTCGGGGTTGTGACGACGGATCGTATCCAACAGCTCCACGTAGCAATCCACGTAAGCATCGGCATTTTTGCGGTCGTTCGCGCCGTGATTGATCATGATGTAACGGGGCTTTCCTCCGTGTGTGATCGGAGAACCGTCAAAATTAAAGGGATAAGAAACAGGCGCTGCAGGAACCATACCGCAGCCGCGGCAGGTCACGCCAACCGCACCGTAGCCCATCACCCAAGGGCGCAGATTCAGCTTTTCTGCCAAGAGCCATGCGTAGGTCGCGCAAGCATCGTCCTGATAGCAACGCATCTTTTCTCCAACGTAGGTGTCAAGGGGGTCGTTTTCATCGGCTTGGAAATCGACGTCGATCAGTACACCCTCGGTGATCGAGTCGCCCACGAATTCGATGATCGGGCGGGGATCCTCGCCGATCGGAAGCGGCTTTTCCGCCTGCGCACCCACGAAAGAAACCTTACCCGTCAGAGGTGCGTACCAACGGCGATCCTTTTCGGAGCCGCCCTTATAGATCACGCGACAGATATGCTTGCCGTAGGTTTTGGCACAAACGCGCAGATACGCGTCGATCGGGGCTTCATAGAGATCTCCCCCGTCAAGCTGAATCCAAAGATGCAGATACGGCATCGCATTGGCGGTCACGTCAAAGCGAAACAGTGCCATATCCCCCTCAAAGGCAAATTCGATGTAAGAACCGGTTGCGGTGGCAACGGCAGCCTGCGGATCGCGCGTATCCCAGCGACCCGTCAAACGAATACTTTCATGGTTGTAAGAAACGTTCATAAGATTCTCCCCTTTTCGGTTAATAAATAGCAATTAAAATCAAGACAAAGCGCGGATATCGGCTTTGGTCAGATCTCGGAATTTCCAGTTCAATCGGCAATCGTAAATGCAGAGCGTGCCGTAAGCCTCTTGCGTGTAGTCAAGCGCGCCAACGTAGTAGGCATCCACAAAGATACCGTCCACGTCGTTTCCGTCGATGACGACTCCCTCAAACACCAGTCGGTAATAGGTGTACAAAAGCGTTTCGTCACGCGTCACCGAGGTAGGATGTAAGCGCTCGTAGGTGAGCGAGGTTTGGTTGTCGGTGTCGTCGGCAGGTGTCCGGTCGGTTGCCACGACCAAAGAAAAATCGAACCAATCCTTGGATTTATCCGGCTTTTTCGGTGCGGGCGTATACGGCTGCTCTTCCAAAACCGCACCCGATTCATCGGTTTGCGGTGCAAAATCCTCCCCCAGATGACGCAGGGTTCCGTTGTTGTATCGGATCACCACCTGCACCTGATTTGCCTCGGGGATAAAGGTCACCTGCGCGTTTGAAAAATAGCCCAGCTTGTCCTTTTGATAAATGGTGGAGTGGGTATCCTGATAGCAAAGGGTCAATTCCTTCCCATGCTGCAGGTAGGCTTGACGAAGCGAATCGTTGGGAGAGAGCGATTTGACCGACGAGGGAATTGCCGTGGAAAAAAAGATTCTCCAAAGCAAAATGCCGTTTACCGCAACGATAAACAGAGTGATCAAAATTTTAAACACGCGGCGCGCAACGCGCTGCTTGTGCAGATCGGGCATGATACGATACCTTCCTTTCTCTATGCAAGAATGGCGGTTAAGACCGCTTTTCGGTCAACTTCCAAAGATGCGATTCCAGCGCGACACCGTTGCGCACGGGCGTTGGAATGTTTGCAGATTCCACAATTACCTGACCGACAAAATCGGCAGCAGCCGACACGGCGCGCTCAAAGTCCTTTTCTCGAAGATACTCGCCCAAGAGAACCGACGCAAACAGATCTCCCGTTCCGGGATACGAGGGAGTCGTGTGCGGACGGCGCACGCAAAACGTCGCACCGTCGGCAGTTCTTCCCACGTTTGCTACAGTCCCGTCCGATTGCGAAATTCCCGTGATAACAGTCATTCCGGCGGTCACGCACGAAAGCCGATCCAAAAGCTCCTCGGCAAAGGCTTGCGCTTCGTCGGCGGTCATCTCTCGGGAGTCGCGGTAAGGGGTGTCGGTCAAAAAGCAGGCTTCGGTCAGATTGGGGGTCAAAATCTGTGCGCGGCGGGCAAGACGCTTCATCCCGCGCATCAGGTCTTCGGTATAGGTCGAATACAGCTCCCCGTCGTCCCCCATTACGGGATCGATCAGCACCACGGGCATCTCGCCACTCTCGTCGGGGACGTTTTCAAAGCGGTCTAAAAAATGAGAAACCGATTCAATCTGCGGAAAGCTTCCCAAAAAGCCGGTGTAAATGGCACGAAAAGAAAGCCCCAAGGAGGAAAAATGATCGGAGATCTTCTCCATATCGGGGGTCAGATCGTGAAAATGCAGGTCGGTAAAGCCGCCCGTATGCGTCGAAAGCAGTGCCGTCGGGAGTGGAACGACCTGAAAGCCCATTACCGAAAGCGTTGGCATAATGACGGTCAGCGCGCATCTGCCCATGCAGGAAAGATCGTGAATGGCGGCAATGCGCGGAGGTGGGGTTGGGATTGACATAGATTGTCCTTTCCGAAAAGAAAGATTTCAAAGGTGGGAAAAATTCGTAGCGCGCGCGTTGCGCGTCCGCTTCACCGCTTCAACAGTTCTTCAGTCGGTCAAGCGCATTTTGCAGAATGATCTGCGCGGACAGCGTGTCAATCACGCCCTTTCTGCCCTTGCCGCGCGTGTTGGTTTCGTTGAGATACCGCGTGGCAGAAACCGTGGTAAGACGCTCGTCGATCATTGCCACGGGCATGCCGTCCAAGCGTTCGGACAAAAGACGGGCAAACTCACGGCATCGCTCGGCACGAAAGCCCTCGGAGCCGTCCATGTTCTTCGGAAGCCCCACGACAGCCGCCACCACTCTTTGCTCTCTTGCGATTTCGGCAACTGCCGCCGCGGTCTTTTCAATGCCGCCCGGCGATACGTACCCGATCCCCGTTGCCAGAAAACGGCTGATATCCGACACGGCAAGCCCCGTGCGCGTATCACCGAAATCGACCCCGAGCAGCTTTCCCTTGCCGTCCTTGAGATCGGTTACTTGACAAATGTTTGCATCCATGCGAATAGATCACTCCATACAGTCTCTTTGGATAATTCGTTCAAAATTTCATGCCGCATTTTGGGGTAAAGCTTGAGCGTCAGCTTCGACACCCCCGCATCGGTCATGCGCGCGGCAAGCTTTTCGACTCCGCGCCCCCACGACCCCACGGGATCCTCTGCTCCGCTGACCAAGAGCGTGGGAAGTGCCTTGGGATAACGCTTTGCCCAATCCCTGCGCGATACCAACCCAAGAATCCGAAACAGATCGGCATAAGCCCGTGCGGTAAAGATAAAATGACACATCGGGTCGGCATTATAGCGCGAAACCACCGCTTCGTCGCATGTCAGCCACGCGTTTTTGTCGCATCCTTTGCCGCAGCGTTTGTTGTAGCCCGCAAAGGCAATCGAGCGCAACAATCGGGAACGGTAACGCTCCCCGCGCACGCGTCCGATCAGATTTGCCAAAAGAAGCCCCGCGCCCGTAGGCATATCGGGTCCCGCCGTTCCCATGATGATTGCGGCGGAATAGATCTCGGAATCGCGCGCCAAAGCCTCTCTGGCAATAAACGACCCCATGCTGTGACCCAAAAGAATCATGGGCAGATCGGGGTATTCTCGGTGCATCCGTTCCGCCAAGGCATGAACGTCCCCAACCAGATATTCGGCACCGCCGCCCTTTGCGGTAAAGCCCCGCGACTCGGCATCGGGTGCGCTGTAGCCGTGTCCCAAATGATCGTGCCCAAACACCAGAATGCCGTTTTCCGACAAATAGTCGGCAAACTCCTCGTAGCGCAGAAAATACTCGCACATTCCGTGCGAAATCTGCAAAAGAGCCACGGGATTCTCGGTTTCGGTGCAGTAAGCGGCAAGCGTGGTTTTTCCGTCCGTGGACGGAACGCAAAAGCGTTTCATACAGCCACCCCGTTCGTTTCTTACTTCAAAAGCGCGATCGCGTCCTCAATCGAAAGCGTGCGCTCCTCGCGCGTTCCAAGATCCTTGAGCTTGACCACACCGCCGGCATACTCGTCCCCGCCCATCACCACGATGTGCGAATATCCGTCCTTCACGGCAAAGTCGATCTGCTTGCCGAATTTCTTGGTTCCGAGATAAACCGATGCCACAATGCCTGCATCACGCAAACGGTCTACCAGTGCCAGATATGCCTCGTAGGGGACGTCGTCAAACCTCGTTACCAACACCTTAACACCCGAGCCAAAGGTTTCGGGAACCAGCTTGTGCGTGAACAGGAAGTTTTCAAGCGTCACGTCACCCATGCCGTACCCAACGCCCGAGATCTTTGCGTTCTTGACGAACAGACCCACAAGGTTATCGTAGCGTCCGCCGCCAAACATGGCGCGGTTGTTTTCGGGCGCGTTGTCAAAGACCTCAAATACGGTACCCGTATAGTAATCCAAACCGCGGATAATTCCGAAATCAAAGACACAGTACTGATCCATGCCGGTCTTTTTCAATGCGTCAAAGAGCTGACGAAGCTCCTGCGAGCCAACCGAATCGGGGCAGATATCGGTAGCCTCGATTACGTCCATGTGGTACAGCGCATCCACGCGGGCAATCTGCTCCTCGCTCATGCCAAGCTCGGCAAGCTCCTGATCGTACACCGCGCGCGGAATCTTGTTTCGCTTGTCGATCACCTTGGAAACCTTGCGGCTACCCTCGGCATCGGTTCCCGCAATGGCGGAAATGACGTCGTTGAAGAAGCGGCGGTTGTTGATATGCACGGTGAACATCGATGCATCGGCACCGTATGCACGCAGAATGTTGATGGCACTGGCAATACACTCCAGATCGGCTTCAAAGCCGTCACAGCCGAAGATATCAACGTTGATCTGCCAAAATTCGCGCAAGCGTCCGCGCTGAGGACGCTCGTAGCGGTACATATTCGGAATAGAAAACCATTTCAGGGGGAAATTGAGCGTTCCCATCTGTCCCGCAACCATACGGGCTACGGTGGGGGTCATTTCGGGACGGATCGCCAGACGACGCTCGCCGCGGTCGGTAAAGTTGTAGGTTTGCTCGTTGGCAATTTCCTCACCGCTTTTTGCCGCGTACAAATCCAGAGATTCGAGCATCGGTCCGTTATATTCGTCAAAGGCAGAGGTTTCCAAAACCTTGCGGATCACACCGAAAAACCAGTTGCGCAGACGCATTTCGGCAGGATAAAAATCACGTGTTCCCTTGTAGGGTTGAGTTGAAAGCTTTTCGCTCATATCGGGTACCTCGTTTATATAATTATTCAGTATGTATTATAACAGACTCCGCACATATTTGCAAGGGATTTTCCGAAATATCGGCAGAAAAACAGAAAGATTTTTATGGGGGAGCTTTTTCAAAAGCTCCCCCATAAAAAAAAGCCGCGTCTCCCCGCACCCCCTCGCCAGAGCCGGCAGGGTGGTGGCACCTGACGGCTATCGGCAGTATATCGAAGTCCGACACAAAAAAGAAAAACTCTCACATACATAAAAATGCTGTGAAAGTTTTGAAAGGGTTTGGGAAAACTTTTCCAAAAGTTTTCCCAAGAAAAAAAGAAAAAAATGCTGTGAAAGTTTTGCGGGGGTGTGGGGGAGCTTTTTCAAAAGCTCCCCCACAAAAACCATTCACTTTCGATAATATGCGCAGACCTTACGGATTGCGGCAACGGTTTCCAAAAGATCCTGCTCGGTGAAAAATTCGTTCACGGGAATTTTGACGCAGGTTGCAAGGATCTCCTCGGCAATCGGGCAATCCCCGTCGTGATACTCGATCGCGTTTCCGTGCGTACCGTCGAACGGATAGTTGGTATCTCCGGGATATGCGCGACGGTTACGGAACAGGTCGTATTGGTAGACGCAGGACGGAATATAGCCCTCGCTCGCCTTAATTCCCTCCGCCTTGAGTGCCTTGACAAACTCGGAGCGCGAAACACCAAGCTTTTCTTCGTCGATACGGATCATGGTAAACCAATAGGAGCAATCGCAGCCGTCAAGCACACGGTGCGGATAGAGCCCCGCAATTCCCGAGATCCCCTCGTTCAAGCGTTTGCCGTAGGCATTCCGCTTGGCGCAGATCTCCTCCACGCGGTCAAGCTGTGCAAGACCCACGGCGGCGGTCAGCTCGTTCATGCGGTAGTTGGGCGCGAGGTAAGGCACGTTTTTCACGACCTCCTCCCCCAAACGGTTGAAATTCTTATCGGCAAACATCATCGCCTTGTAATAGAGCTCCTCGTCATCGGTCAGGATCATCCCGCCGTCCCCCGCCGAAATGTGCTTAAAATCATTCAGACTGAAGCATCCGATATCGCCGTGTGTGCCTACGTATTTTCCCTTGTATTTGCAACAATAGCTTTGTGCGCAGTCCTCTACCACGGGAACCCCGTGCCGGTGCGCGATCTCCACGATGCGGTCGATCTCTGCGGCATTTCCCGCAAGATGCACCACAACGATGGCTTTGGTGCGTTCGGTAATCTTGGCTTCGATCGAATCGGGATCCATGTTGTAGGTGTGCGGATCAAGATCGGCAAACACCGGAACCGCGTTTTGGTACAAAATACCGATCACACTTCCCATATCGGTGATGGGAGAGGTGATAACCTCATCTCCGGGTCCCACGCCCAACGCACCCAACGCCACGTGGATCGATGCCGTTCCCGACGAGGTGGCAACGCAATGCTTCGAGCCGTACATCTCGGCAAATTTGGCGCAGAACCGTTTGGTCATGCCCCCAAACCAATAGAACAGCGTGTTCTGATTCAATGCCTCTTCCAGGTTGGCAAGTTCCTCCTTGCCAAAGCGTTTTCCCGTACCGTAGGGAACGGTTTTTGCGGGAGTTCCGCCGTATAAAGCAATTTTTTCGCTCATGGTGCTTCAACTCCTTCCCGCGGATCAGGCTTGTCCGATCAGTTTTTTGGCATTGCCGGAATAGATCTTTTCTTTCACCGTTTCGTCCAGCCCAAGGCTTTCCAAAAGCTCCTGGTGCACGTTGTCGATATAATCTCTTGCGTACAGAACGCGATCCTGATAGTCGGTGAGGAACTTTTTGGTAAATTCATGGTCACGGTTGAGCGCATTGAAGCCCGAGAATGCCGACATATCGCAGTACAGATTGGGACATTCCTCCATCAGGCGCACCAGCTTGCCGCCGGGCACGATGGGACCCTTGGGATACAGATCGCTCTTGCCCAGCACGTCGCCCGAAAGCTCGGACCAAAACGATTGCGCGTGCCCGAGAAATTTGGTTTCGGGGCAAAGCTTCAAAGCACGCTCCAAGGCATCAATGTCACCGCCATACCAGTACGCATCATGCTTGTCGCCTTTTTTATTGTGCGGCACGGGATACTGAATATGAACGGTTACGGGAAGTCCCTCCTCGCCGCAGAAGCGGTAAAGCCTGATTGCGTCGTAGTTGTCGAGCATCATGCGGTATTTGACCTCACCGCAGATCTTAACGTCATACGCCTGCATCGCATATTTCAGCTTTTCGATCGCCCAGGGCTGACGGGGATCGGGTGCGTATCCCAGTACAAAACGGTTGGGATATTTTTCATAGTACGGAAGACAGTTTTCAAAGGGCATGTTCACTTTGGTTGACGAAAACATCTGACAGGAACGGAGCTCGGACGTGCCGAACTCGTTCTCGGGGATCTCGCAGCTGAGCAGCCAGCACTGGTCGATTCCGAACTCGTCCATATTGGCAACCATTTTGTCGGGCGTCATAAAATACCAAAAGGGGTGATTGTGTGCATCGATTTTCATAAGAGGTTCCTCCGATTTTATGTAATATTCTTTTTCTTGAAAGCATTCCTTAAAGACTCATACAAATCTGACGTCGCGGCGCAGCGCAACCTCGGTCATCATGTCCTTGATGCTTCCCTCGGTGTTCCAAAGCATTTCACCGTACAGTGCCACGATGTACATCAGCTCTTTTTCAAACATTCCGTCCTCCACAAGTGCCGTGCAATACATCTCTCCGCCCGTGACCTCCCACATAGCGCGGATCATCTCGTAAGCCTTGTCGGCATAGGTCAGCCAGTATGCCTGCAGATACTTCCAAATTTCGTATTTGCGCACCACGCGGTTCTCCTGCATCGCGTCCGAGGACACACCCATGTAATATGCACCGCGCTGATGCTCAAACGTCATCCAATCCAGCTTGGTAAACGCCTTGGTGACAACGCCAAAACGCTCGTTCTCACCGCGCAGTGCCGCGATTTCGCGCACAAAGGCAAGCGTTTGGTCAAACCTCTCGATATGGTGCTTGGGAATATAATCGAACGGGAAGGTTCCGCAGTTCTCCCAAAGAATGCGAACGCGCGGATCGACGCGCTTGATGTACTCCAGACGCTTGTTGACCGAGGTCGCGTGCAGACCGAACTGCAATTCAAGGCTCGGGGTAATCTCAAAGATATCGGCTGCGGTACGGTTGACGAATTCGGTCACCGCCTCGGCAATCAGCACTCCGTCAAGCTCCTCCTTGCCGGTTTCGGTAACAGTTTGGAAATAGATCCCGTCGATATTCAGGTGCGCAAACTCGCGCTTGTATTCCTCCACCACTTTGGCGCGGATGTCCCCAAGGAGCATCGAAAGCTTGAAATCCTCAATGCCGTTGTCCCAGCCCCAAGGATAGCCGAGGATGATCTTGACGTTGGAATCATGCGCATAGGCGATCATCTCGTTGATGTTCACCGGCACAAAGTCGTTCCAGATAATCACGCAGTTCATCTTGAGCTTGACCATGTTGTCGATGTAATTGCGGTAGTCGTAGATCACGTGACCCCACGTCCAAAGTCCGCGATTGGTCATAGAGGGTGCCGATGCAAGCTCAAAATCGGGCAGGACAAAATCGTTTTCAAACGGATTTTTCCAATAGGGATAAGAATTGTGCGTATACTCGGTGTTCACGATGTACTTGGCATAAAAATCCACACAGCCGTACAAAACACCGCCGTCGTCGTAGCCCTCAATATAGATCACACCGTCCTTGACCGTGATCACGTAGCCCTCGGGACGCTCGGGATGGGTGGGAAGCGAGGAAAAATGCGGGTTGTTCTCGGCAGTGCCGATATAGATCAGCTGACCGAATTGCGCGCGATCAAACGGCTGATCGGCAGCAATACAGGTGGGATACTCCACCGTGTAATCCAACAGCTCGCGCGAAAGCACCTCCAGTGCCTTTTTTTGCACGCCGTTTTCTGCGGCACCGTAAATGACAGCAATCTTTTTCATCACATATTCTCCGTTCTTACAGTATTTTTATTTTGCGTTTTGTGTACAGAATCCGTGTCGTTTTCCGTACGTTCTCCGTAAATATAAATGGTTCGCTCGGGTGTTACGTTTGCCGACGGCGAATAACCAAACTGCTTTTTATAGGCGCGGTAAAAGGTGGAATAATCGGAAAAGCCGCACTTGGTATACACCTCGGTGGGCTTTGCGCCAAACGAAATCTCGCGCTGCGCCATGGCAAGCCGCTTGGAGGAAATATACTTTTTCGGGGTGATATTCAAATGCTTGATAAACAAATGATGCAAATGGCTTTTGGTAATGAACAGCTCGCGGCAGATCTCGTCCAGCCCCGAAAGCTCCAAAAGATGCCCGTCGATGTAGGTGATCGCCTCACAAACCAAAGCGTTGGTCTGCGTATACAGATCTCCCTCCACCGTGCTCGCCGCAAGCTTGACGTTGACGCAGATCTCCTGCAACAGATTTACCAGCATCATGCGCACCAGATCACCGTCCAAGCGGTCAAGATAATAGTCGATACGCTTGAATAGGTTGATGATGGAATCGTTACTGTCAAAATTGATGACACGCAAGCCGACGGGCAACGATTGCAAAAAGGGGAAACCAACCAGTGCTTCGTCAAAGATGACGTCGTAGCGTTCGTAGTTGTGGTCGCTTTCAAAGCAAACCTCGTGAATTGCCAGGGGAGGAATGATGACAAGATCGTTCTTTTTCAAGCGGTAATGCCAGCCGTCAATGATAAAATCGACGTCCCCCTCCTTGAGAAACAGAAGCTCGGGAAAATTGTGCGTATGTGCCGAGTAGCCGACGCGGCGATGGTCTGCCATCAGCGTGTGGTCGTACTTCAGCCGTTCGTCCTGATAGCGATAAAGAATTTTGGTTTCCATAACACACCTCGTATTTGCTTCATCATAGCACAAAAAAATTGCCTTGTGTTATTATAACACGAAGAGTACACTTTTTGCAATATCAAAAACTATTTTTTTCAATTCACAAATAAAAAAGTAGGGTGTAAAATGAAGACAACGAAAACAATTGGAGGTCGATATGTTCAAAATCGGTATTATCGGCACGGAAAACAGCCATGCAACGGCACTTGCCACGCTGTTTCGGGACGATCCCGACTTTTCGGATATCCAAGTGGTTGCCGTGGGCGGTGACTATCCCGAAAGCAATCAAAAGCTTGCCGAAGAAATCGGGATCAATTCCGTCGTACAGCGTCCCGAGGACATGGTGAGCCTTGTCGATGCAGTCATGATCACGGCACGCGACGGCATCTATCACGCCCCCTTTGCCCGTCCCTTTCTGGAGGCGGGAATCCCCCTGTTTATCGACAAGCCCTTTACCGTGGACCTTGCCGAAGGCAAAGCCCTTGCCAAGGAAGCCCGGGAGCGCGGCGTTCCCGTGATGGGTGGTTCCACCTTGAAATACGCATATGACGTTCTGTTGCTTGCAAACGAGGCACAAAAGCGGTTGGCTTCGGAGGAATTGTGCGGCGGATGCGTCACGGCGCCTCTGCACATCGACAGCCCGTACAGCGGATTTTTCTTCTACTCCTCCCATCTGGTAGAAATGAGCCTTGCCATTTTCGGGTATCATCCCAAAGCGGTCACGGCAACTCGCAAAGGGGAGCACGTCACGGCGTTGGTCGATTACGAAAGCTTCTCGGTGACAAACGCCTTCGTTGGCGGCGGTAAGCAGTATGCGGCACAGATCTTCTCGAAAAAGCAGATCTACACACGCGACGTAGAGCTGACCTTCATCACCAAGGGCATTGCCTCCGACTTTGCAACCATGCTCCGCACGGGCAAGATGCCGCAAAGCTACGAGGAGCTGGTCTACCCCGTTCTTTATATGAACGCAATCAAAGAATCCTATGAGAACGGAAAAACCGTACCTCTCGGAAAACTTGAACTTTAACCGAAACGAGGAACAAACATATGGCAATCATGAAAGAAATGCAAAAGGATCTGCTCAAGATCAAAAAATACGATACCCGTGCAGCAATGGGCGCGGCGGCTGCCGCCGATGCCGAGCGCACGATTGTGTCACTCCTTGCGCAAAAGGACGAAATCAACATGATCTTTGCCGCAGCCCCCTCCCAAAATGAGGTATTGCAAAATCTTCTCTCAAGCGACAAGATCGACTGGACGCGCATCAACGCCTTCCACATGGACGAATACGTCGGACTCCCCGAGGGAGATCCCCACAGCTTCGGCGTGTATTTGAAGGAGCATATCTTCGCGCACAAGCCGTTCAAGAGCGTGCATTACATCCACGGCTGGGCAGAGGATGCCGATGCAGAGTGCGCACGCTATGCCGCCCTGCTCCAAAAGTATCCCACCGACGTCATCTGCCTTGGCATCGGAGAAAACGGGCATATCGCCTTCAACGACCCTTGGGTTGCCGAATTTGACGATAAAAAAGCCGTAAAAGTGGTGGAATTGGATGCGGTCTGCCGCCAACAGCAGGTCAACGACGGCTGCTTCCCCACCCTTGACGACGTTCCCACGCACGCACTGACCCTGACGCTGCCCACACTCTTCGCGGCAAAGCATCTCTTCTGCGCCGTTCCCGCCGCAACCAAGGCGGCCGCCGTGAAGAACACGGTATTTGGTGAGATCGGGGAGGACTGCCCCGCAACCATTATGCGCCGTCATGCGTCGGCTACCCTCTACTGTGATGCCGACAGCGGAAAAGACCTCTGACGAAAAAAAGAGGAAGCAGAATATGACCACACGAATCACGAACGGTCGGGTTCTTTTAAACGGAAGCTTTGACTGCACCGACCTCTATTTTGAAGACAACGGAAAAATCACCGCCATCGGCGGCACTCACCCCTTTGACCGAGAAATCGATGCACACGGCAATTACGTCACGGCGGGCTTCATCGATCTGCACTGCCACGGCGGCGGCGGAGCCGATTTCAATTCGGGAGATCCCGAAGCGGTAAGGACTGCGGTGCTGACCCATCTTTCGCACGGCACGACCACCATCTATCCCACCGTGACCTCCGCCACCTTTGCGGGAACCGCCCGCGCCATCGAAGCCATTGAATCGGTGCGAGGCACTCTGCCCGAGATTGCCGGCATCCATTTGGAGGGACCCTACTTCTCTCCCGCGCAAACGGGCGCGCAGAACGGGGATGCCCTGCGTGCACCGGACCCCTCCGAATACGCGCACATTCTGAAAAACTACAAAATCGCCCGCTGGGATTATGCACCCGAGGTGGACAAGGACTTCGCCTTTTTAGAGGATCTGCTTGCCTGCTGCGTGCTTCCCGCCGCCGCGCATACCGACGCGACCTGCAAGGAAATGGAGGCCGCCTGCAAAAAGGGCTGCCGTTTGGTCACCCATCTGTATTCCTGCACCTCCACCATCCGCCGCGAAAAGGGCTTCCGCATTGCGGGGGTTCTGGAGGCAACCTACCTTTGCGACGAGATCTGTGCCGAGCTGATTGCCGACGGCTGTCATCTGCCGCACGAGCTGTTGCGCCTTGCCTACAAGCTCAAGGGTCCCGACCGCTTGGCGATCGTAACCGATGCCATGTGTGCGGCGGGAGCTGCAACCGAGGGAGAATTTGAAATCGGCGGCGTTCCCTGCATCGTGGAGGACGGAGTGGCAAAGCTGCTTGACCGCAGTGCCTTTGCCGGCAGTATCGCAACCGCCGATCGGCTGGTTCGCACCTGCTTTGCCGCCGGCATTCCCCTCCCCGACGCCGTTAAAATGATCACCGAAACCCCCGCCTCGATCATGGGGCTTGCAAACAAAGGTGCGCTTCGGGTCGGATACGACGCAGATATCGTGATTTTCGACGAAAGCATCAACCTCCAAGCCGTCATTCTTGCCGGCAACCCCGTCTGAGGGAAAACGTCCCTCTTCCCAATCTTTCCATATTTTTATAAAGGAGAATCCCATCATGAATACACAACTTGCACTGCTGGGCGGCGAAAAAACGCTGACCAAGAAATCCTCGGCTCTGCGTGTCAACACGCTGCCCGAAAAAGCCTATACCACCGTCAAGGAATTGATGGATAAGAACGAGATCTCGACGTCCCCCATCGTGGAATCCTTTGAAAAACGCTTTGCGTCTTATATCGGAGTCAATTACGGTCTTTGCGTTTGCAACGGCACCACCTCGATCCAGGCAGGTCTGTTTGCCGTCGGTGTCAAGCCGGGTGACGAGGTCATCGTCCCCTCCTTTACCTTTTGGGCTTCGGCAGGTCCGATCATTGCCATCGGTGCCATTCCGCGCTTTGCCGATATCGATCTCGACACCCACGAGGTATCGGCTTCAAGCATCGAACGTCTGATTACCAAGAAAACCCGTGCAATCATCGCGGTACACGTCTGGGGCAACCCGTGTGACATGGATGCCATTATGGCGGTTGCAAACAAGCACGGTGTCAAGGTCGTGGAGGACTGCTCGCACGCGCACGGTGCGACCTACAAGGGTCGCAAGGTCGGCTCGTTCGGCGCAGTCGGATGCTTCTCGCTGCAGGGCTCTAAGGTTCTCTCGGCGGGAGAGGGCGGTATTCTCGTCACCAACGACCGCGAGTGCTTTGAAAGAGCCGTTGCGATGGGTCACTACGAACGCTGCAAGGCATTGGGCGAGGACAGCGAATACAGCCGTTACGCGCTCACCGGCTTTGGCTTCAAGCACAGAATCCATCCTTTGGCGGTTGCCATTGCCGATGCCAATATGGACGATCTGGACGAATTGAACGAAGCAAGATACCAAAATGCCCGCCGCTTGGAGGAGCTGCTCTCCGATCTCCCCTTTATCAAATTCCAAAAGGAATACGACGGCGCGAAAAAGGTGTTTGCCTACCACTACGCACAGTATTTTACCGAGAAGCTGGGCGGCTTGTCCCTGAAGCTCTTTTTGAAGGCGGTTGCCGCTGAGGGTGTCAACTGCGGCTCCTGCGGCTACGGAAAGCTGCACCAAGCCCCGCTTTATACCAAGGACGGTGCCTTTGCAAACGACTATCCTTTCGTAACCCCCGAGTACCCCACCGATCTTGCAAAGAGCGATCTGCCCAACACGACAATCCTTGCGCAATCGGCATTTATGATCGCGGGACGCTTGGAAAAGGCAACCGAAGAGGATCTGCAAGCCATTTCCGCGGCTTACCACAAGGTTGCCGACAACGTCAATGCACTTTTGGAATACCAAAAGGAACAAAACCTCGGCAATGAAATCGAAAACGACGGAAGAAGTATCAATTATGTCAAAGTTTAAAATTGCTTTTATCGGATGCGGCGCGGTCACAAAGACCCATTATCTTGCCGCCTCCCAGTTGGAAAACGCAGAGGTGATCGGCGTATACGACAAAAACGCGTCACGCGCCGAGGACTTTGCAAAAGAATACGGAATCGGTGTTTTCGCCTCCATGGACGAGCTGCTCGCGTCCGACGCGGATATCGTGGGCATCTGCACTCCCAGCGGACTGCACGCCCCGCTTTCGATTCAATGCTTGCGTGCGGGCAAGCACGTGGTGGTGGAAAAGCCGCTGGCACTCACCGAAGACGATTGCCGCGCGATCCTTGCCGCCGAGAAAAAGTCGGGCAAAATCTGCGCGCCGATTTCCCAGCTCCGTTACTTCGACGACATGAAGAAAGCAAAAGAAATTTTGGACAGCGGCAAACTCGGTCGTCCGATTCTTTGCGACCTGTACATGAAATATTACCGCAAGCCCGAATACTATGCCGGCTCCTGGCGCGGCACGCTTGCCATGGACGGCGGCGGTGCCTTGATGAATCAAGGGATTCACGGCATCGACATGATGCGGTTTTTGGTGGGTGAGCCCAAAACCATTCGCGGAACCGTGCGAACGCTGGTACACAACATTGAGGTAGAGGACACCGCTGTTGCCACCGTGGAATTTGAAAACGGTGCGCTCGGTGTGATCGAGGGAACGACCTCGGTCAATCCCGGCTATCCCAGAAAAATCGAAATCCACTGTGAAAAGGGCAGCATGATCATCCACGAAAACAGAATCGTTGCCATCGACTCCCGCGAGATCGACCACGAACCAACGGCTCTCGATTACGATTCCTCCAGCGACCCCATGAATTTCCCCTACGAGGGACATAGACGGCAATATGCGAACCTCTTGGCTGCTCTGGAGGGAAAAGAAAAGCTGTTCTACAACACGGAGGATGCCATGCGCTCGGTTCAAACCGTGCTTGCAATCTACCGTTCCTCCCGAGAAGACCGCGCAGTCTGCCCGTTCGAAGCAGATTGACAACCCAAGCTTGAAAAGAGGGAAAACAAATGAAAATCATCAAAATCAATGAACCCAAGGTGATCGTGGATAACCCCGACAGCCATCATAAGTATTTCGGATGGCCCAGCATCGCACGTCTGCAAAACGGAAAGCTTGCCGTTGTGGCATCCGGTTTCCGTTTGCGCCATGTTTGCCCCTTTGGAAAAACGGTCATCAGCTTCAGCGAGGACGACGGTGAAACCTACACACGCCCCGCCCCCGTGATCGATACGCCTTTGGATGACCGCGACGGCGGTATCCTTGCCTACGGGAAAAGCAACGTTATGGTAACCTCCTTCAACAACCTTGTAGAGATGCAGCGCGCCAGAAAAGAGGCAACTCCTTTCGTGCATGCCTACTTGGACACCGTCACGCCCGAGGAAGAGGAACGCTATTACGGCACGACCTACCGTGTCAGCCACGATTGCGGTGTGACGTTCGGTCCGATCCGCAAAGCCCCCGTTTCCTCGCCTCACGGCCCCTTGGAAATGCCCGACGGCTCGATTTTGTGGGTGGGCAGACTGGGAGAAGACCTGCGCGAGCAGATGGAGGACGCCATTTATGCCTGCCGAATCGACCCCGAAACGGGAGACTCCGAAATGGTTGGAAAAATCGACGCCCTCGACCAAGAGGACGGAATCACTCCGATTTCCTGCGAGCCGCACGCGATCCTGCTGGACAACGGAAGACTGATCGCGCATATTCGCGTGCAAACCAAGCACAAAAACCGGATGTTCACCATCTATCAGTCCGAATCCGACGACAGCGGTAAGACCTGGACCAAGCCCCATGCAATCTTAGGTCGTCTCGACGGTGCCCCCCCTCATCTCTTCCGCCACTCCTCGGGCACACTGCTCTGCACCTATGCAAGCCGCGAGCATCCCACCTCGATCCGCGTCATGTTCAGCACCGATAACGGTGCTACGTGGGACATCAACCATGAGCTGTATGTGACCCCGTTTGCCACCGTCATTGATCCCGCCAAAAGAGCCGACCACCAATCCTCAATCAACAGCGTTGCACAGGACATCGGCTATCCTTGCACAGCAGAAGCGCGTGACGGCTCACTTTTGACCGTCTTCTATGCACACCCTGACGAAAACAGCCCCGCTGTGGTCATTCAGCAGAAATGGAGATTTGAAGTATGAAATTTACCGGTATTATGCCCGCACTCGTCACTCCTCTCAACGAGGACGAAACCATCAACACCAAGGTGCTGGCACAGTTGATTGAAGATATGATCCAAAACGGTGCCGACGGCTTCTACGTCGCAGGTGCCACGGGCGAGGGTCTTGCCCTGCGTCCCTCCGAGCGTCGCGTGCTGGCAGAAGCAGCCGTCCGTGCCGCCAACCACCGCAAGCCCTGCATCATTCAGGTGGCATCCACCGACTTCAACGAAGCCGTCGCACTGGCAAAGCATGCCGAAAGCGTGGGAGCCGACGCGATCTCCGCTACCCCGCCCCTCTTCTTCGGCTACGATGCCGACGAGGTATACAACTACTACAAAGCACTTGCGGGTGCCGTGCATATCCCCGTCATGATTTATTACAACCCGAACGCAGGCTTCCCCATGGATGCCAAGTTTGCCGCACGTGCATTTGAGGTCGATAACATCACCGCCATTAAGTGGACCAGCCCCAACTACTACCAGATGATGGAGCTCAAGCGACTCACGCAAGGCGACATGAACATCATCAACGGACCCGACGAAATGCTTCTGATGGGACTTTCCGCAGGTGCCGACGGTGGCATCGGTACTACCTATAACTTTATGTTTGATATCTATCGCGGTATTTACGACAAATACCACGCTGGCGATCTTGCAGGCGCACAGGCACTCCAGCGCAAATCGGCAGAAATCGTTAGCGCCGCATTTGCAAAGTATTCCTGCATCCCCGCCACAAAAGCACTTGTGGAAGCACTCGGCTACGACGTGGGTAATGCAACCTTCCCCTTGGCTCGCCTGACCAAAGCCGAAAAAGCCGAACTCATTGCCGACGTAAAAGCCGCCGGTCTGAAAATTTAAGGATAGCATCTGGGTTTTGTGGGGGAGAAACTTTTGAAAAAGTTTCTCCCCCACACCCCCTCTTCAAAACTTTCACAGCAATTTTTTTATTGCGTGAAAGTTTTTCTTTTTTCTATCGAACCATAGGTACTACCAACAGCCATCAGGATGCGTTTTTTCTTGGGGGAGCTTTTTAAAAGCTCCCTCATAAAAACTGCGCCCCCGCGTCCTCGCGCCCCCACGGCAGAGCCGGCAGGGTGGTGGCACCTGACGGCTATCGGCAGTACCTAAGGTTCGATAAAACCAAACGAACACTTTCACACAAGATATGAAGTTCTGTGAAAGTTTTGAGGGGTGTGGGGAACTTTTTCAAAAGTTCCCTCATAAAAACTGCGCCCCCGCGTCCTCGCGTCTCCACGGCAGAGCCGGCAGGGTGGTGGCACCTGACGGCTATCGGCAGTACCTAAGGTTCGATAAAACCAAACGAACACTTTCACACAAGATATGAAGTTCTGTGAAAGTTTTGAGGGGTGTGGGGA
>SVST01000009.1:26744-98467 GCA_015064155.1 Oscillospiraceae bacterium
CTCCACGGCAGAGCCGGCAGGGTGGTGGCACCTGACGGCTATCGGCAGTACCTAAGGTTCGATAAAACCAAACGAACACTTTCACACAAGATATGAAGTTCTGTGAAAGTTTTGAGGGGTGTGGGGAGCTTTTTCAAAAGCTCCCTCATAAAAACTGCGCCCCCGCGTCCTCGCGTCTCCACGGCAGAGCCGGCAGGGTGGTGGCACCTGACGGCTATCGGCAGTACCTAAGTTCGACAGAACCAAACGAAAACTCTAACATCAAATATTAAGTTTTGTGAAAGTTTTGAGGGGTTTGGGGAACTTTTTCAAAAGTTCCCTCATAAAAACTGCGCCCCCGCGTCCTCGCGTCTCCACGGCAGAGCCGGCAGGGTGGTGGCACCTGACGGCTATCGGCAGTACCTAAGGTTCGATAAAACCAAACGAACACTTTCACACAAGATATGAAGTTCTGTGAAAGTTTTGAGGGGTGTGGGGAACTTTTTCAAAAGTTCCCTCATAAAAACTGCGCCCCCACGTCCTCGCGTCTCCACGGCAGAGCCGGCAGGGTGGTGGCACCTGACGGCTATCGGCAGTACCTAAGGTTCGACAGAACCAAACGAAAACTCTAACATCAAATATTAAGTTTTGTGAAAGTTTTGAGGGGTTTGGGGAACTTTTTCAAAAGTTCCCCAAGAAAAAGTCTCTTTTTCACCCCCCCCACGAAAAAGTCTCTTTTTCACCCCCCCCAAAAAAGAGAGGTGGGGAAGCCCTCTCCGAAGAGAAGTCTTCCCCACCCGAATCAATGGTTCAAGATGTTATGAATTACTCATAAAGCTTGCCCATTTTGAGCAATCTCTGATATTTAGCCTTTGCGTTTGCGTCAGCCTTTGCAAAGAGGTCAGCCGCCTTTTCGGGGAAGCTCTGTGCAAGACGAGCGTAACGGGTCTCGGACTTAATGAACTCGATATAGTTTGCAGAGGGCTCCTTGGAATCGATGGTCAGCTTATTTGCCTCCAGCGTGGGGTTGTAGCGGAACATCTGCCAGTAGCCTGCCTCAACAGCCTTCTTCATCTCAAGCTGGCAGTTCTGCATGCCGCCCTTTACACCGTGCATTTCGCAGGGTGCGTAACCGATGATCAGAGAAGGACCGTTGTAAGCCTCTGCCTCCTTGAGTGCCTTGAGCAGCTGGTTCATATCTGCGCCCATTGCAACCTGTGCAACGTATACGTAGCCGTAGGACATTGCGATCTCTGCAAGATTCTTCTTGCCGATTGCCTTACCTGCTGCTGCGAACTGTGCAACCTGACCCAGGTTGGATGCCTTGGATGCCTGTCCGCCGGTGTTGGAGTAAACCTCGGTATCGAATACGAATACGTTTACGTCCTCGCCCGATGCCAATACGTGGTCCAAACCGCCAAATCCGATATCGTATGCCCAACCGTCACCACCGAAGATCCATACGGACTTCTTGGAGAGGTAATCCTTCTCAGCAAGGATCACGGGAGCTACGGGACAGCCTGCCGCTGCAGCCTTTTCCAGCTCAACGATCAGGGCTGCGGTTGCTTCGGTGTTCTTTTCACCGTCCTCTGCGGTTGCAAGGTAAGCCTCTGCAGCTGCCTTGAATGCGTCGGATGCCTTATCGGAGGCAGCCATTTCCTTAACCTTACCGATCAGCTTCTCGCGGATGGTCTTCTGACCGAGCGCGATACCCAAGCCGTGCTCTGCGTTATCCTCGAACAGGGAGTTGCCCCATGCGGGTCCGCGGCCGGTTTCGTTGTTTACGGTGTAAGGCGTTGCAGGTGCGGAACCACCCCAAATGGAGGAGCATCCGGTTGCGTTGGAGATATACATTCTCTCACCGAAGAGCTGGGTAACCAGACGTGCGTAAGAGGTTTCCGCACAGCCTGCGCAAGAGCCGGAGAACTCAAGGAGGGGCTGCTTGAACTGGCTGCCCTTTACGGTTGCGTTGATCAGTTCCTTCTTCTCGGATACGTTTGCAACTGCATAGTCCCAAGGAGCCTGCTGATCGGTCTGCGTGGAAGCGAGAACCATCTCGATTGCGGTTCCCATCTTGGGATTGTTGTTTACGGGACAAGCCTTGACGCACAAGGTACAACCCATACAGTCGGCAGGAGATACCGACATGGTGAACTTATAGTTGGTCTTGATAACGGGCTTTGCTGCGAACTTGGTAGCCGCGGGAGCCTTTGCTGCCTCCTCCTCGGTCATTGCGAAAGGACGGATACAAGCGTGAGGACATACGAATGCACAGTTGTTACACTGGATACAAGCCTCGGGGTTCCAAGAAGGAACGTAAACAGCAACACCGCGCTTCTCGGAAGCGGTAGAGCCCTGCGGGAAGGTACCGTCAACGTAATCGCTGAATGCCGAAACGGGGAGGCTGTCGCCTGCCATTGCGTTGGTGGGATTTACAACCTTGTTTACGAAGGTTTCAAGGTCTGCTCTCTTGCTGGTGAATGCAGCGCGGGGAGCATCGGGTGCGCAGGTCTTCCAGGACGCGGGAACCTTTACCTCAACGAACGCATCTGCGCCCGCATCGATTGCGGCATAGTTCAGATCAACGATTGCCTGACCCTTCTTGATATAGGACTTGTAAGCAGCCTTCTTCATGTACTCGATTGCCTCATCCTTGGGCAGAATGTTTGCAAGCGCGAAGAATGCAGACTGCAGAACCGTGTTCTTAACCTTTGCGTTACCGATCTGCTTGGTAGCGATGGTGGTAGCGTCGATGGTGATGAAACGGATGTTGTTGTTTGCGATATAAGCCTTTACCTGACCGGGCAGCTTCTCATCCAGCTCAGCCTCAGACCAAGCACAGTCGAGAAGGAAGGTACCGCCGGGAACAACGTCGGAGATCATGTCGTACTTCTTCAGGTAAGCAGAGTTGTGGCAAGCAACGAAGTTTGCCTTGTTGATATAGTAAGGAGACTTGATGGGGCTGTCACCGAAGCGCAGGTGGGAAATGGTGATACCCGAGGTCTTCTTGGAGTCATACTGGAAGTATGCCTGAATGAACTTATCGGTGTGGTCACCGATGATCTTGATGGAGTTCTTGTTTGCACCAACGGTGCCGTCACCGCCAAGACCCCAGAACTTGCAAGAAATAGTGCCGGGAGCTGCGGTTTCGGGTGCGGGCTTCTCCTCCAGAGAAAGGCCGGTCACGTCGTCCACGATACCGATGGTAAAGCTGTTCTTGGGCTCGTCCTTGGTCAGATTCTCGTAAACTGCGAAGATCGATGCGGGAGTGGTATCCTTGGAACCCAAGCCGTAGCGGCCGCCAACAACCTTTGCATTCACACCGGTCATTGCGAGAGCTGCAACAACGTCCAGATACAGAGGATCGCCAAGAGCGCCGGGCTCCTTGGTTCTGTCGAGAACTGCGATCTTCTTCACGGTTGCGGGAAGTGCTTCAGCCAGCTTCTTGGCAACGAAGGGTCTGTACAGACGAACCTTAACAAGACCTACCTTCTCGCCTGCTGCGAGCATGTAGTCGATCACTTCCTCTACAACGTCGCAAACCGAGCCCATTGCAACGATCACGCGCTCTGCATCGGGCGCACCGTAGTAGTTGAAGAGCTTATAATCGGTACCCAGCTTGTCGTTGACCTTGTCCATGTACTCCTCAACGATTGCGGGAAGTGCATCGTAGTAGGGGTTGCAAGCCTCTCTGTGCTGGAAGAAGATATCACCGTTCTCTGCGGAACCGCGGAGTACGGGATGCTCGGGGTTCAGCGCGCGTGCGCGGAAGCCTGCGATTGCGTCCTTATCAACCATTTCCTCCAGATCCTTGTAGTCCCAAGCCTCGATCTTTTGAATCTCGTGGGAGGTACGGAAGCCGTCGAAGAAGTTGAGGAACGGGACACGGCTCTTGATGGTTGCCAGGTGAGCAACGGCACCAAGGTCCATGATCTCCTGCTGGTTGGTTTCAGCCATCATTGCAAAGCCGGTCTGACGGCAAGCATAGACGTCGGAGTGGTCACCGAAGATGTTGAGTGCGTGAGAAGCAACGCAACGTGCCGAAACGTGGATGACGCAAGGCAACAATTCGCCCGCGATCTTGTACATGTTGGGGATCATCAGAAGAAGACCCTGCGATGCGGTGTAGGTAGTGGTCAGAGCACCTGCCGCCAAGGAGCCGTGAACGGCACCTGCCGCACCCGCCTCGGACTGCATCTCCATAACCTTTACGGTTTCACCGAAAATGTTTCTTGCGGGCTGACCGAAAATGTTCTTATCGGTAGCCGCCCAGGTATCGGTAACCTCGGCCATGGGAGAGGAGGGGGTAATGGGGTAGATGGCAGCAACCTCGGTGAACGCGTAAGACACGTGCGCCGCGGCGGTATTACCATCCATGGAAATCTTTTTTCTTTCAATAGCCATGATGAATGGTCCTCCTGAAATATATTTGTTAGAAATATTGAATTTTCCACCCCTTATCATAACACATAAAACCGAAAAAGTAAAGAGATTTTTTCAAAAAAATATGCTCGTTTCTGTTTTTTTCGCAACTTTTCTGTGGAAAAGCTACAAAATTTTCACCATTACAGGAAAAAGCAGTGAGTTTCACCACGCAAATGAAAAAAAGACAGTGAACGCAAAAAAGTTTCGCCGTCTTTTTTAATCGACAACCGATTTCCCGACATTACGATATCGGAGTCTCTTCGTCCTTTACGTATTCGAGGATATCGGAGAGATTACAGTTCAAAACCTTGCAGATACGGTCTAAAATGTAACTGTCATACCGAACCACACGATTTTTATAGTATCGGTCGATTGTTTGAAATTTGACCTCGGTTCGCTTGGCTAATTCATATCGGGTGATCCCGTGCTGAGTTAGATATTGATCGATTTTCAATCTTACCATAACATCCCTCCTCCGATATATATTTTACCGAATATATACATGATTGACAATTTCTCTGTTTTGGTATATACTTATATAGATATATACCGAACAAGGGGGATTTTATTCTGTGAAATTGATGATCGTAGGTTCAAGGAGTATCAAAAATTTTGATTTATCTCCGTATATTTCAAAAGACGTTGACACCGTAATCAGCGGTGGAGCCACCGGCGTTGATAGCTTGGCGGAGCAATATGCGGATTCGCATCGCATATCCAAATACATACTGCGTCCTCGGTATGATTTATACGGACGTGCCGCCCCTCTGAAACGCAACGAACAAATGGTCGATATGGCTGATGCAGTGCTCATTATATGGGACGGTTATTCCAAGGGGACGCAGTATACCTTGAAATATACAAAAAAGGTCAACAAGCCTATCATGCTTGTCAACCTGAACGGTGATCCTTGCGGTCTTCTTTGACGACAACAAATGGAATTCCAACCGTTGTTCATCCCACTTATCGAAAACAACCCCCACGGAACTCGATGCTTCGCGCTCCGTGGGGGGATCGTTTCATTTAGTTTTTCAAGCTGTGGATCGGCGCGGGGATTCGACCGCCGCGGCGAATGAATTTTGCGGGAGAGTAGTTGTTCAGATTCATGATGGGAGCCGTACCCAGAAGTCCTCCGAATTCCACACTCTCGCCCGCCTTTTTGCCGTATGCGGGGATCACGCGAACCGCCGTGGTTTTGGTGTTGACCACACCGATTGCGATCTCGTCGGCAATGATGCCGTCGATGACCTCCTCGGGGGTATCTCCGGGAATCGCGATCATATCCAGACCTACCGAGCAAACTGCGGTCATTGCCTCCAGCTTTTCCAGCGTCAAAGCACCTCTTTCAACCGCCGCAATCATTCCTGCATCCTCGGAAACGGGAATGAACGCTCCCGAAAGTCCGCCCACGTGCGAGGACGCCATCACGCCGCCCTTTTTCACCGCATCGTTGAGCATCGCAAGTGCCGCCGTGGTGCCGTATGCACCGCAGGATTCCAGTCCCATGCCCTCCAAAATGTAGGCAACCGAGTCACCGACGGCAGGCGTGGGAGCAAGCGACAGATCGACGATGCCGAACGGAACGTTCAAGCGCGTTGCCGCCTCGTTTGCCACCAATTGACCCACACGTGTGATCTTAAACGCGGTCTTTTTGATAACGTCGGCAAGCTCGGAGAGGTTGCAGTCCCCTGCTCTGCGGATTGCCGAAGCAACCACACCGGGACCGCTGACACCGACGTTGATCGCCGTGTCGGGCTCTCCGATTCCGCAGAATGCGCCTGCCATAAAGGGGTTATCCTCGGGGACGTTTGCAAAGACCACCAGCTTTGCGCATCCGATCGAGTTGTTGTCCCTTGTCAGATATGCCGCGCGCTTGATGGCCGAGCCCATCATGGCAATCGCGTCCATGTTGATGCCCGCCTTGGTGGAGGCTACGTTTACCGAGGAACAGACGTTCTGTGTTTCGGCAAGCGCCTCGGGGATCACCGAGATCATATTCGCAGCTCCCGTCGTCATGCCCTTTTGCACCAATGCGGAAAAGCCGCCGATGAAGTTGATGCCGAGCGAATCTGCGGCACGCTGCAGTGTTTTTGCAATTTTGATGTAGCCCTCGGGGGAGGTATTTCCACCCACGAGCGACACGGGAGTCACCGATACGCGCTTGTTGACGATCGGAATTCCGTACATTTTTTCGATATCGGCACCGGTTTTGACCAGATGCTCGGCTTTGGTTGTGATCTTATCGTAGATTTTATCGCACAGACGGTCGGTATCGTCGCTGACGCAATCCCAAAGGGAAATTCCCATGGTGATGGTGCGGATATCCAGACACTCCTCGCGGATCATGTTGATGGTTTCAAGAATATCATGCGTGTTCAGCATAGCAAGACTCCTCAGATATGATGCATGGTGTTAAAAATGTCTTCGTGCATGGCGTGGATGACCAGATTTCTCTTCGTTCCCAGCTCCTCCAACAGATCCACGAATTCGGAAAAATCGATCGACAGATTTTGAATATCCGCCAGCATAATCATCGCAAAATACTCGCCCAGTACGCTCTGGGTGATATCCAAAATATTGGCATCGTGCTTGGCGCACATCGTAGCCACGTCGGCAATGATTCCCACGGTGTCCTTACCCGTAACGGTGATAACAGCTTTCATAGTTTCCTCTTTCCTTTTCTTTTTGTTTTTCGTTCAGTAATTATTATATACGACTTTTTGCAAAAAGTCAAGAGCATCGGACGCGAAAGTACGGTTTTTCGACAGAAAGCTTTCAAGCAAAGCGGAACAGCAAAAATACCGAGGAATGCTTTCACAAAAAAGGCAGAACACCGAGTGACGGATCACGTCGGCTACTCTGCCTGCTTTGGGATTTCTTTACCGTTTCCCGGTTTTAATTTCACCGTGCTTTTCTTCGTAGGCTTCGATCAGGTCACGGATGAGCACAAGGATTTGACTGTTTGCACTTCTTCCCTCATAATCCGCAACGACGTGCAATTTGTCCAACATTTCCTCTTCAATTCTGATTGATAAACTTTTGGTAGCCATATAAACCTCATTTCAGACATTTTATGTGTTTACTTTACACCTATTTTGTGTTAAAAGGAAAGAGTGCTGTAAAAGTTTTTGGAGAGGGGTGTGGGGAGAACCTTTTTGAGAAAAAGGTTCTCCCCACAAAAAACCTCATCGATTTCTCTTCCAGATCAACCAAAGCCCCTTGAGCAGGAGCGTGTCGTCAAGCGTTACCGCGTGGCGGCAGAACGGACAGATGAGTCGGCTCATGCCTCCCGTTGCCACGATGGACGCGGGCGGCATACCGAGGGCTTCCTCGAAGCGGTCAAGAAGCCCGTCCAGAGCACCGGCAGTGCCGTAAACGATGCCCGCCTTCATGCTGTCCACCGTGTTGGCGGCAATCACGTTGCGCGGCGGCTGAATTTCAATGTGCGGAAGCAATGCGGTCCCCTCGGAAAGCGCACCGAGCGACAGCTTGGCTCCGGGCAGAATGGCACCGCCCACGTAGCGTCCCTTTTCGTCCACTACGGTCAGCGTGGTAGCCGTTCCCATGTCAATAATGACGCACGGCAAGGGGTATTCCTCCTTTGCCGCAACCGCCGCAGCAACCAGATCCGAGGCAACCGTTCCGGGGTCGTTGATGGCAATATGCAAGCCGGTTTTGACCCCTGCACCCACCACCAACGGCTCCAGTCCCGTCAGCATCCGCACGGCTCTGGTCAAAACGGGCGTCAAGGGCGGAACCACGCAGGACAGAACCGCGCCCTCAAAGGAGAGTCGGTCGATTCCGCGAAGCTCAAAGATCCCTTTCAGCTTTGCAACGTATTCATAATCGGTGGCGTGACGGTCGGTGGAGATGCGAAACAGCTCGCCCACCGCCTCACCGTTTTCCACACAGCCAAATGCAATGTGGGTATTTCCTCCGTCAATGGCAAGAATCATAGCGCAACTCCGTGCTCAACGCTTTGCAAAATATTTTTTGCCGATGTCCACGATATGCACCACCGTGGGGCAAAGAATCAGGTTCAATACCAGCTCGGCAATGAAATTGAAGCCGACAAGAGCCACGATCATGTACATCACCACGTTGCCGCCGAAATCGCTGGGCACCCACGTGCGAATCGCATTCAGGAAAAAGGTTGCGCAGCCCAAAAGAAAGACACCCGTGTTCACAACGGGACAAACCACCGCCGCACAAATCGTTGCAACGGTCTTGTTTTTGTTTACCAAAAGCTTGTAGACGTACCCTGCCGCAAGACCCGCAAGAAGTCCCTTGAGCAGCACCGTGATGATGGTTCCGGGGATGCTGATGGAAAGGAATGCCGACGCGTCACCCGACAGAAAGACCGCGCCGCCGAAGACAAGTCCCAGCCACGCGCCCGCAAAGGGACCGTAAAGTGCCGCGCCGATGACGATGGGAAGCAGGACAAGCGAGATCGAGAACATCCCAAGGTGGATGAACGAGCCCAAGAGCTGCAAAACAAGAACGATTGCGCTCAATAGTCCGATACCCGTGATCTGTGTGATCCTTTGTTTGTTTGTTTTCATTTTTTATTCTCCTTCTGCTACTGTTTCGGTCAAGCCGAATATAGTGCATTGCATATTATAGCACTTTTTTTTCAAAATGCAATAGAAAAATCGAAAAAAATCATGAAAAGAGCCGCAATCGGACGTGTATTTTTGCCGCCTTGTATTGGCAAGCCAAACGGCAGATGATAAAATAAACGCAGAAGCGATCAAAATCGTTTGATTGACGCACAAGGAGGACACCATGAAAAAACTGTTTTTGGAAATGTTAGTCTGTCTGCTTGTCTGCGCGCCGGCGGTTGGCTGCGCGGAGCAGAACAAAGCCGACGACGAAACCACGAAGGACGTAACAACCGATGTCCCCGCAACCAAGGTTGTTTGCGT
This sequence comes from Oscillospiraceae bacterium, assembly GCA_015064155.1. GTDB lineage: Bacteria > Bacillota > Clostridia > Oscillospirales > CAG-272 > UMGS1865. The sequence goes on from SVST01000009.1 coordinate 36,074, forward strand.
GGACGGCACTGTGAAACTCAAATAATCCCCTTATCAAACCGTCCAACGGGCTCCGCGATTTTGCGGAGTCCGTTTTTGCGTGCCGTAACAACAACTTTGGACAAAAGAAAATGTGCGTTTGTAGGGGCGACCATCGGTCGTCCGCAAAATGTAAAATTGGATAAAAAGCGGACGCGCAATGCGCGCCCCTACAACCCACACATTTTCGTGAAAGAGGGGATGCCTTTCTTTTCATAACACGGATGATGGGTACGAAAAGCAACACAAAGAATCTCCGCAAATCGCAAAGCCCGTTTTTGCGTAACGTCTTGACAACAAACCCAAAGCTATGGTACAATATGGTACAGTCTTGAAAACGCAAAGGAGAATACAGATGGATCGCGAAAGCGGATTCGGCGCGAACGGCGCGCCCTACGAATATACGGTGTCGGAGGCAAAATCCAAAACCCTCCTCTTCAAAAAAATCACGTTGGTGGCAGTCTACTGCCTTTGGGCAGTCGCTTGGTTTTCGGTGGGCTTGATGACCAAGCTGCTCGTCCCCTTTCTCGCCTTGGTTCCCCTCTCGCTGTGGATATTGGTCTTTCTCACGTGGCGGTATACCCAAATCGAATACGAATACTCCTATTTCACCGGCATTTTGACCGTCAATAAGATCCTCGGTTCACGCTCGCGCAAGCAGCTCGCCAAGATCACCATCCGCGATCTGACAGCCGTCTATCCCTGCGATGAGGAATATGCCGCGCGAATCGAAGCGTTTGGCGAGAACAAGACCGTCTTTGCCGCATCAAGCGAAAACGCCCCCAACCTATATGCCGCGCTTTGGACCGACGAGTCGGGTGTCAAGCACGCCCTGTACTTTGAACCGAACGAAAAGGCGATTAAAATCTTGAAATACTACAACATAACCGCCGTTACCATGCGAAAACCAAACGCGTAAGAGAGGTGTGCAACATGAAAAATCAACCCGAAATGACGCTGCGAATCCCCGAGGACGTGCTTCGAAAGCTTTTGTACGTTGCCGAGGCAGAGGGACGCTCCCCCAACAACCACATCCTCATGCTGCTGCGCAACAACATCCAGTACTTTGAGCGCGCCAAGGGCAGATGCGACGCGGCAAAGCTCAAAGAAATCGACCTTTCCGAGTATTTGAAAGAGGAATAAAGAGAGCGAATCGGGAGGATAGAAAAGTCCTCCCGATTTTAGGATCAATCGCCAAAAATGCACGGACGGGTCGAAAAAGCGCCGAAAATACCCCCAAAAATCTTCAAAAAGGTATTGACAAAGCCCCAAAAAGCGTGTATAATATAGGGGTCGCAGATCCTATGCAACGGCGGATCGCGATGAGTACACGGAGAAGTACTCAAGAGGCCGAAGAGGCGCCCCTGCTAAGGGTGTAGGCCGGCTATACCGGCGCGAGAGTTCAAATCTCTCCTTCTCCGCCAAAACAAAGCACCGCAATCGCGGTGCTTTTTGTTTTGGTGGAGTGGAAAAGACTTCATTCTCGCGCCGGACCGGCGCGAGAGGGAGCGAGACGACCGCCGCCGGGGGCGGATGAAGGGAGTCGAGCGAGTGAGCAAATAAGGAGCTTCGTGATGCGTGCCGCGCACGCGAGCAGGGCGACTATATTTGCGAGGTGCAACGCCGCAAAGCGGCTAGATGATCTCTCCTTCTCCGCCAAACAAAAACCGCAATCGCGGTGCTTTTTGTTTTGGTGGAGTGGAAAAGACTTCATTCTCGCGCCGGACCGGCGCGAGAGGGAGCGAGACGACCGCCGCCGGGGGCGGATGAAGGGAGTCGAGCGAGTGAGCAAATAAGGAGCTTCGTGATGCGTGCCGCGCACGCGAGCAGGGCGACTATATTTGCGAGGTGCAACGCCGCAAAGCGGCTAGATGATCTCTCCTTCTCCGCCAAAAAAGAAAGGTGTTACCGCAAGGTGACACCTTTATTTTTTTCGTGATAAAAGTGCATGATGCAGAACTCCGCAAAAGTCGCTCTCGGCGGCATTGCCGGAACGTGCGCAGAAATTGAGCTTAAAACAACGAAACACTTTAGCGCACGCTTGAGTTCCTAAATCTCTCCTTCTCCTCTGAAAGCCGGGGCTTTGTCAAGAGCTTTTTTGAAAGCAAATGGCTCAGCCCTTTATTTCTTGGAAATTTTACAATATGAGGACCTCCGCCATCCCTCCCGCACAGCCACAAGCGTGCCATCCCCCAAAAGCAACACACGCCCCCTTAAAAACCCCGATTTTTGCCGCAAAACAGATCCCCAAAATGCCAATTCTACTGTGAGTAGAGCGGTAAAATCAAAATTCTACTGCGGCTATTTCAGATATAGAGTATTTTTTGAACATTGGGGGTTTACTTTTCGATGCATTTCGAGTATAATAAAGGTCGAAAACGTCACTCCCCGCACCGATGCAACCGGTACGGTGGGCAAGTAATACAATGCAATAAAAAAGGAGTACCAAAGGATGAAAAAAGAGATCCCGATCTTCTTTTCCACCGACGACACCTACATCCCCTATCTTGACGTTGCCATTATGTCGTTGATCGAAAACGCGTCGGCGAGCTACCGCTACAGACTTGTGATTCTGAACACGGGTCTTGATCCCGAAAACGTTGCCAAGGTCAAGAAAAACGAAAAGCCCGGCGTACGAATTGATTTTATAGATATCTCCAACCGATTGGAGTCCATCAAATCTCGCTTCAAAAACGTGTACCATTTTTCAATCGTCACCTACTACCGTCTGTTCATCGCCTCTCTCTTCCCCGAATACGACAAGGTCTTGTATCTCGATTGCGATCTCGTTGTAACGGGTGATATCTCCGAGCTGTATCGTATCGATCTCGGGGAGAACATCCTTGGCGGTGCGCCCGAGCAGTTCATACAGAACACGCCCGAATTTCGGCAGTACACAAAAGAGGCTCTGGGGATTGATTCCGACGACTACGTAAACGCAGGTGTCCTGCTTCTCAATCTGAAAAAATACCGCGAGGAACAAATCGAGGATCGGTTTGTCCGCCTGATTACCGAATACGATTTTGATCTGTTGGATCCCGACCAGGCATATCTGAATTATCTTTGCCGGGGCAAGATTCTGGTGTTGCCGAACGGCTGGAACAAGGAGCCGATGCCGTTGCCCTGCGAGGGGAAGAAAAATATCGTTCACTATGCGCTTTACAAAAAGCCCTGGCAGTACGAGGACGTCATAGACGGTGAATATTTTTGGGACTACGCAAAACGCTCTCCCTTTTACGACCGGATTTGTCAGGACAAAGCCGCCTTCGGAGCACTTGAAAAAGCCGAAAAAGAAGAAACGGCTCATGAAATTTTAGTACACGCCTTGAAAATCGTTGATTCCGAGGATACCTTTTCCAAGAAACTGAGGAAGAAGTGAGGAGGTCAAAATGGAACAATCATCTCACAAGCAAGAGCTGCTGCGCCGCATTGCAGAGCTGGAACGGCAAGAGCTTTGGCACCTGGACGTGGAGGACGACCCCGAAACCTACCCCTTGATGCCCGATCAGGTGGACTACCTGAACGAAAAGCTTTCCAGCAAAATCAAAAATAAGATCGCCAATATTGCCGGTGCGCGCTTCTTTGACAAAATGATCGCAAAACGTCAGCTCATCATCAAGGAGGTGCGCGGCATCGAAAATTTCGCCGCTGTCAAGAGTGGAAAAATCGTGACGTGTAACCATTTCAGCGTGACCGACAACTATGCGGTATGGGTGGCTCTTCGCGATTCGATGAACGGAAAAATGCTGTACAAGGTAATCCGTGAGGGAAATTACACCAATCCGCCAAAGCCATTCGGTCTTTTTATGCGTCACTGCAACACGCTGCCTCTGTCAAGCCAAACGGCAACCATGAAAAAATTCCTGCGCGCAATGCGCGTCCTGATGGATCGCGGTGAAACCGTTCTGATCTACCCCGAGCAAAGCATGTGGTGGAATTACCGCAAGCCCAAGCCGATGCAGGACGGTGCCTTTACCCTGGCGGTGCGAAACAAAGCCCCCATCGTGCCCATCTTTATTACGATGGAGGACAGTGACGTGCCCGACGGGGACGGCTTTTTCGTGCAGGCTTACACGCTTCACATCCTGCCCGCCATCTACCCCGACGAGTCGCTCTCCAAATCCGAAGCCGCAAAAAAAATGAAGCAGGAAAACTACGATGCATGGGTCAGGGTTTACGAGGAATTTTACCAAAAGCCCTTGGTATACGGTGAGTCATGAAGCTGTATCTTTCCATCATCGGAGCCGCCATGGCGGTCATCTCCGCCGTCAATATCGCGTGCGGCGTTGCCTCCCCGTATTACGTCGTCATCGCCGTCATTTGGTGTACCGCGTTGCAATTCGCGCTTGACGGTCTTATCGCCATTCTCATCAACAAAATGCCCGACCGCTGGTTCGGAGTGGACAATCGTTTGTACCGCGTATCCGAAAAAGAGAGAACGCTGTATAAAAAGCTGCGCGTGCGACGCTGGAAGGACAAGGTTTGGGAGCTTGGCGGTCTTGGCGGCTTTAGTAAACGCAACGTCAAGGAGCCCGAAAATCCCGCCTATCTCGAAAAATTCATCATCGAATGCAACAAAGGCGTGCTTACGCACCGTCTTTCCTACCCCATCGGCTTTTTGGCAATGCTGACGCTTCCCAACGTCACCGCCCTTACGGTGGCGCTTCCGGTTGCCGTGGTCAATCTGTTTCTCAACATCCTGCCCACGCTGGCTCTCCGTTATAACACTCCCATGCTCAAGGCAATGCTGATCCGAAGAAAACGAAAAAGTCAAACCGAACGAAAGGACGGCACGTCAAGCAAGGCTTGATTCGTACCGTCAGCCAAACAAAAAAAGGGACTGTCCGCACAGCCGCAGACATTGCGCTGTGAATAGGACAGTCCCTTTTATGATGCAACCGTTTCAAGGAACGCGCGATTCGCGTTTTTCACGCTTGCCCGTCGGCAAGAAGCTCCCCCTCGGCTGCGCGATCGGTTTCCCGAATCTTTTTTCGCAACAGCAAAAGGACGGTGACAAGGAATACCGCGCCGGTTAAAAACCAGGAAATCGGATAGGATAAGTAGATTACGTTCAGCGTTTTCAGTGCACGGAATACCGTATAGATCCAAACCACACGCAACAAGCAGGTTCCCACCAGGGAAATCACGGCGGCGGTGGTGGATTTGCCAAGTCCGCGCAAGACCCCTGCGCTGCTGTTCATGATGGCAAAGATCACAAAGGCGGGCCACTTATGCCACACGCGCGTCATTGCGGTTTCGAACGCAATTTTTGCCAGCGGATCACTTGAGTCGGTCACCCCGTACAGAGAAAGCAACGGCTCGCGCAAAAGCATGAACACGCCCGACATCACCAGCGCAATCAGTGCCGAAATCAAGCAGACGTGCCCCAAAACACGGCGCACTCTGCGATAGTCGCGCGTCCCCACGTTCTGCCCCGTAAACGCACTTGCCGCATTCATCACAGCCCCCAAGGCACTGAACATAAAGCTCTCCAGGCTGTTGGTTGCCGAGTCACCCTTGATGACCGGCGCGTATGCACTACCTGCCGGCACCAACGCGTCGTTCACCTGCAAAACCGAGGATTGAATGATAATGTTGGAAAGCGAGAAGAACGCGCTTTGGATTCCCGCCGGAAAGCCGATATGCAGAATCTCCAAAAAGGCATCCCGCGACATTCGAAGCCCCGAAAAGGACAACCGTGTTGCGTCATTCTCCTTGGAAAGATGCCGCCACAAAAGGCAAGAGGACGCAACGTTCGAAAGAGCCGTGGCAATGGCAACACCCTCCACCGAAAGTCCCACAACCAGTACGAAAAACAGGTTGAGAAGGACGTTCAAAAGTCCCGTGCCCGCCAGCACGAACAAGGGCGTTTGGGTATCTCCCTTGGCGCGCAGAATGGCGCACAGAAAGTTGGTCAGCGCCAAAAACGGCATGCATGCCAGATAAATATACGCATACCGCAAGCCGTAGTGCAACAGATTCCCGCTGTAGCCCATCGCGCCGAGAATCGGCTTTGCCAACGCAATTCCCACCACTCCGCCGAGCAGACCAAACAGCACGCTCATGCAAACGGCGGTATGCACGGCACGGGAGGTGGCTTTTTCGTCACGCGCTCCGATAAACCGCGCAACCACCACGTCGGCACCCACCGAAAAGCCAATAAAAATGTTGGTAATCAGATGCAGAAACGCCGAGGTGGAGCCAACCGCGCCAACGGCATCGGGGTTGTCCGAGAGCCCCACGATCATAATGTCGGCGGCATTATAGCACATCTGCAAGAGGTTTGTTACGATCAATGGGAGGATAAAACGCAGGATCTTGCCAAAAAGCGGTCCCGTTGTCATATCGATTGATTTACTTCTTGTAAAGCCTGCCATACGCTCCTCCTATCGTGACGTTTTTACTTCTTTTGCGCCTCCATTGCGCGACGCTTCCGCATCATTTCCTTCATACGGGTTTCGGTATCCAGAATCTTCTTGCGCAAACGAATCGACTTCGGCGTGACCTCGATCAGGTCATCGTCGGTGATATATTCGATTGCCTCCTCCAAGGTAAAGAGCTTGGGAGGAGTCAGAAGCAGCTTTTCGTCGGCACCCGCGGAACGAATCGCGGTGAGCTGCTTTTTCTGGCAGGGGTTGACCGCAATATCGTCGTTCTTGGGGTTCTCACCCACAATCATACCCTCGTAAACGGGGGTCTGCGGTCCTACGAAAAGCTGACCGCGATCCTGCGTTTTAAACAGACCGTAACGGGTGGTTTCACCGGTAGACGACGCAATCAACGAACCGGTGAAGCGCATGACGATCTCGCCGCGATAGGGTGCGTAGCCGTCAAAAATGGTGTTGATGACACCCTCACCGTGGGTTGCCGTCAAGAATTCGGAGCGATAGCCGAACAGACAGCGCGCGGGAATCGAATACTCGACACGGGTACGGCTTCCAACCGGGTTCATCGACAAAAGGTCACCCTTTCTCTGCCCCAGCTTTTCCACTACCACGCCCACGTAATCCATGGGAACGTCCAGCGTTACGCGCTCCATCGGCTCGCACTTCTGTCCGTCAATTTCCTTATAAAGCACGCGGGGATTGGAGCAAGCCAATTCAAAGCCCTCGCGACGCATGGTTTCCAACAGAATGGACAGATGCATCTCTCCTCTGCCCGCTACGCGGAACTCGTCGGTGGTGTCACCGTCGCTGACGCGCAAAGATACGTCCTTGAGCAACTCGCGGTACAACCGGTCGCGAAGCTGACGAGAGGTCACGAACTTGCCCTCCTTGCCTGCAAAGGGGCTGTTGTTGACCATAAAGGTCATTTCCATGGTCGGCTCGGAAACCTTGACAAATTCCAAGGGCTCGGGATTGGAAACAGCGGTCAGCGTATCACCGATGGTGATGTCGCCCGCGCCCGAGAAGCAGATGATGTCACCCACCTTGGCACTTTCCACGGGGGTACGAACCAAGCCGTCGATCTGATAGAGCGACACGACCTTGGTCTTCTTTGCCGTGCCGGGATTGTGGTAGTTGCAAACGGCAACCTCCTGACCAACGCGAACAGAGCCGCGCTCCACACGTCCGATACCGATACGACCTACGAAATCGTTGTAGTCGATCGACGATACCAGCACCTGCAGGTCACCGGTTTCGTCACCGCCGGGAGCCGGCATATAAGAAAGAATCTTGTCAAACAAGGGGGTCAGATCAACGCCCTCCACCGAGGGATCCTCGGTTGCCGTGCCCGCGCGACCCGAGCAATAGAGCATCGGGCTGTCAAGCTGCTCGTCGTTTGCGCCCAGATCCATCAATAGCTCCAGGATTTCGTCCTCAACCTCGCCAAGACGCGCGTCGGGCTTGTCAATCTTGTTGATGCAAACGATAACACGGTGGTTCAGCTCCAGTGCCTTTTGCAAAACGAAACGGGTCTGAGGCATGGGTCCCTCTGCCGCATCGACCAGCAAAATAACCCCGTTTACCATCTTCAAAATACGCTCTACCTCGCCGCCAAAGTCTGCGTGACCGGGGGTGTCGATGATATTGATCTTGGTGTCCTTATAGTAAACCGCTGTGTTTTTCGCCAAAATGGTGATGCCGCGCTCACGCTCCAAGTCTCCGGAGTCCATCACGCGCGTAACCGTTTCCTGATTGTCACGGTAGATACCGCCCTGCTTCAAAAGTCCGTCCACCAGCGTGGTTTTTCCGTGGTCAACGTGTGCGATGATCGCCACATTTCTCAAATCTTCTCTAATCAAAGCCTTTTCTCCCCATACTCAATTTATTTTTTACCTTAACGATATATTATATCATATTTTGAGCCCCTTAGAAAAGGACAAGATTCAACAATTTTTTCGGAGCATAGAGGGACTCGGTTTGGTGAAAATAAACACACAAGAGCTGACAATATACTTTTGGGGAATTTTTTGAAAAAAGGCTTTTCGTGGGGAAGTTTTGAAAATAGGTTTTTCGTGGGGAACTTTTGAAAAAGTTCCCCACACCCCTCAAAACTTTCCCAAAACTTTCTGTCTTGTGTAAGAGTTTTCATTTGATTCTATCGAACCTTAGGTACTGCCGACAGCCGTCAGGTGCCACCACCCTGCCGGCTCTGCCGTGGGGACGCGAGGACGCGGGGGGCGCGGTTTTTATGGGGGAGCTTTTTCAAAAGCTCCCCCATAAAATCGGTAGTATATCGAGGTCCGACACAAAAAAAGAAAAACTCTCACGCACTTAAAAAATGCTGTGAAAGTTTTTGGAGGGTTTGGGAACCTTTTTTAAAAAGGTTCCCAAGAAAAGTCCTTTTTTCAAAAGCTCACTCTTTTTCCAAAACGACCGCGGTTTCCGGGGAAACGGTCAGCGACCGAGAGATGCGTTTGCCGGTCAGTGCATCGCGCCAAGAGCCCGAAAGATCAATAGTCCAGTCGGTTTCTTCCATATTGGCAGCGACCAGCACGCGGGAGCCTTCGGTAGCGCGTCGCTCATAAGCCACTCTGCCGCCATGATGCTCCAAAAAGGCAAATTCACCGTCACGGAAGATCGGATTTCGCGCGCGGAGTGCCCCCAAACGTCGGTAATGCGTCAAAAGCTCGGGCTCCTCGCGTCCCCACGGATACGGACGACGGCAAAACGGGTCGTGATAGCCCTCCATGCCTGCTTCGTCCCCGTAGTAAACCGAGGGAACACCGTACACGGTAAACTGCAGGGTTGCCGCCAGCTTCAGGCGACGAATGGCTGTTTTCCGCTGTTTGGAAGTCAGCTTTTTCACAGCAAGCGCGGGATTTTCCAAAAGCTCTCCCTCTCCGTCGTCACCAAGCAACGACAAAATTCGCTCGGTGTCGTGCGTGCCGAGAAGATTCATCAGGCTGTTGGAAACAAACGGCGGATAAGTAGCCCAAAGCTCGCAAAGGATGTTGTAAAAGGTTTCGGCATCGCGATCCAGGATCAATGCCATCACCGCGTTTCGGAACGGGTAATTCATCACGCTGTCAAGCTGTCCGCCGCGAAAATAACGGCGGCGCGTGCCGTACGCAATTTTGTCCACGGCATTCTCCCAAACCTCACCGATCAAAAGCGCGTCGTCTTTTTCACGCTTGGCAACCGTACGCAATTCGTCCAAAAACACGTCGGGCAGCTCGTCGGCAACGTCCAACCGCCAGCCGTCGGCACCTCGCCGCAGCCATTTTGCTACGATGCCGTCGTCCCCCGTAAAATAGGCGCGGCACGCGGGATTCCCCTGACGCAGGCGCGGCATGATCTCGATCCCCCACCACGCTTCGTAATCATCGGGGTAGCTTCTGAACGAAAACCAATCGAAATACGGTGACTGCGGTGATTGATACGCGCCAACCGAATCGAAAGTTCCTCTGCGGTTGAAGTATTTGCTGTCGTCACCCGTGTGATTGAAGACACCGTCCAGAATGACGCGAATCCCATGCCCGTGTGCCGCTTCAATCAACGCGTCAAACGCGGCATCTCCGCCCAAAAGGCTCTCTACCCGTTCGTAGTCCGCCGTATCGTAGCGGTGGTTGGACGTGGCATCAAAAATCGGAGAAAGGTAGATGACCGTGACACCAAGCGACTTCAAATAGTCCAGCTTTTCGATCACGCCCCACAAATTTCCGCCAAAAAAGACGTTGTTTTTCAACGGCGCACCGGCGACCTCGGCATATTGCGGAATCCCGGTTTCCCAGTCCTCGTCCAAAATACCGCCCTTTCGCAAGCTGCTCTCGCCCTCGCCGCGAAAGAAACGGTCAACAAACACGTGGTACATCACGCCGCCTCTGAACCATTCGGGGGTCTTGTAATCCTCCCCGTATACCAGCAGCCGAAAACGCTCGGCACTGCGTTCGCTCAACTCGAAATCGACGTTGTTGACGCTGTCGGTAAACAAGGTATCAAAGCCGCGCAAAAACAAAAGCTCATAAAAAAACAAGCCGTCCTCGCGGTCTTCGCACAAAGCCCCGGTATCAAGCGTCATCGTATATCTGTCGTTTCCGTCACGACTGCCCTCAAACGCAAGCGGCATATCCACCGCTTCCCCGCCGTCCGGCGCAATGCGCAGAACCACCGCCGAGATGCCGTATCTGCGCGGTACCGTCACCCAAAACTCGACCGCTTCCCCCTTGGCAAACGCGCCCCGTCCGCTGACGTCGCGTCCCCTCAGCCTCTTCTCTATTCTGATCTCTTTTCCCGCCTCAATCGCGGTGTGCAGCTTCGCTAACATCTGTTCTTCCTTTTGTTGTTTTTGTTTTGTGTTTTGTGTTTTGTGTTTTGTGGGGAAAACTTCTTGGAAGAAGTTTTCCCCACACCCCTTTCAAGAACTTTCACAGCATTTTTTGTGCGTGAGAGTTTTTGTTTTTTGTGTCGGACGCTCGGTACTGCCGACAGTTTTCAGGTGCCACCACCCTGAAAACTCTGCCGAGGAAGTAACACTCGGGTTGGATTGCACCTCGCGCCGCTTCGCTACCCCGAGGGGGAAGGCATCTGTTGGGTGCTCGTGCTGTCAAATCAAGTCTTACTCTTTCGGCAGTACCGATCGTCCGACACGAAAGATAAACACTCTCACACAAGAAAAAATTCTGTGAAAGTTTTTGAAGAGGGGGTATGGGGGAGGAACTTTTTTTCAAAAAGTTCCTCCCCCAAAAATCTTTTTTTATTTGATTTTTTTAAGGTTCCAGATACGGGAAGCGTATTCCTCGATGGAACGGTCGGCGGCGAAGTGACCTGCGGCTGCGATATTATACAGCGACATCCGGTTCCACTTTTCCTTATCCTGATAGGTGCGGATCATCGCCTCGTGCGTGATGCGGTAGGACTCGAAGTCCGCCATGCACATATAGGGATCTGCGATTCCGTGACCGTTCAAGAGGTAGGCGGCGATATCGGCAAAGGATTCGCCTGCAAAGCCCGTGGTGAGGAAGTTGACGATCCGTGCCAGCTTTTCATTGGAGGTATAATAGTTGGTAGCACGGTAGCCCGACAGCCAGAGCTGCTCGACCTCGTCGGCGGTCAAGCCGAAAATAAACATATTTTCTTTGCCTGCGGCTGCCTGCATTTCGACGTTTGCGCCGTCCAAGGTACCGATGGTCAACGCACCGTTGATCATCAGCTTCATGCATCCGGTACCGCTTGCTTCCTTGCCCGCAAGCGAGATCTGCTCACTGATCTCGGCGGAGGGAATCAAAGCCTCTGCCATGCTCACGCAGTAATTCTCCAGGAACGCCACCTTTAATTTTTCGCGGATCTGCGGATTCGACTCGATGTCGCGCGAGATCATGCAAAGCAGCTTGATGATGCGCTTCGCCATATCGTATCCGGGTGCCGCCTTTGCACCGAAAATAAAGGTTTGCGGCTGCATCTCAAGATTGGGATTTTCCTTGAGGTCAAGGTACAGCCCGATGATATTCAATGCATTCAGCAGCTGACGCTTGTATTCGTGCAACCGCTTGATCTGTACGTCAAACACCGAATGGGTGTCCAGCTTTTGTCCCGTCTTCCGATACAAAAGATTTGCAAAATTGATCTTGTTTTCATGCTTGATCGCACGCAGCTGCTCCAGCACCGCGCGGTCGTCGGCAAACTTTTTGAAGTTCGCCAGCTCCTCGGGTGCGTGACGGTAGCCGGTTCCGATGCACTCGTCCAAAAGGGCGGCAAGCTTCGGGTTGGAATAGCACAGCCAGCGGCGGTGCGCAATTCCGTTGGTGACGTTATCAAAGCGCTCGGGGTACATCCGATAGAAATCCTTGAAGGTAGAATCCTTGAGAATCTTGGAGTGCAACTTGGAAACACCGTTGACCGAATGCGATGCGATCACCGAAAGATTTGCCATGCGCACCTGCCCGTAGCCGATCACGCTGAGCTTGGAAATGCGGTTCCAGTTGCCGGGGAACGCCTCCCATGCCTCGCGGCAAAAACGCTCGTTGATCTCCTTGACGATCATATAAATACGCGGCAGCTTCAAGCGGAACAGCTCCTCGTTCCAGGTTTCAAGTGCCTCGGGCATAACGGTGTGGTTGGTATAGGATACCGTGCGCGTCACGATGCTCCACGCCTTTTCCCACGAGAAGAAATAGTCGTCGATCAAAATACGCATCAATTCGGGCACGCAAAGAGCCGGGTGGGTATCGTTGATGTGAATTGCCACCTTGTCTGAAAGATTATCCAGCGTTCCGTAAACCGCCATGTGGTCGCGGATGATGCTTTGTACCGATGCCGACACCAGGAAATACTGCTGTGAAAGGCGCAACAATTTCCCCTCGGTATGGTTGTCCGACGGGTACAGCACCTTGGAGATGATCTCGGCATGGGTGCTTTCCTCCAGTGCGCGGGTATACTGACCCTGTGTGAACAGACCCATGTTGAAATTCTGAATGTCACGAGCCTTCCAAAGACGCAGCTGGCTGACCGCCTCGCTGTCGGCACCCGAAATCATCATATCGTACGGAACCGCCTCGATCTCCTCGCCGTCCTCGTACAAAATCTCGCAATGTCCGTCTTCTTTCCAGATCTCCTTGACCTTTCCGCCAAAGCGTACCTTGTAGATGCGGTCGGTTCTCGGAACCAGCCACACGTCACCGCCGGGCAGCCACACGTCGGGCAGCTCTACCTGCATACCGTCTACGATCATTTGCTTGAAAAGACCGTATTCGTAGCAGATCGAAAATCCGGTTGCGGGATAGTCCAGCGACGAAAGAGAATCCATAAAGCAGGCGGCAAGTCTGCCAAGACCGCCGTTCCCAAGCCCCGCATCAGGCTCACATTCGTAAAGGTCGTTCAGATTGAAGCCAAGCTCCTGAAGTGCGGCTTGGTACGCGTCGGCAAGTCCGAGGTTGCAAAGATTCGTTTTGAGCGATCTGCCCAATAAGAACTCCATGCACATATAGTACACGCGCTTTGCTCCTGCGCGGTTGACCTTTTTCTTGTACGCCGTGCGCTTGTCGCTGAGCTTATTGCGAACGGTGAGTGCCGCCGCCTTGTACATCTGCTCGCGAGATGCCTCCGCCGCGGTACAGCCGAAATGGCGTTGCAGTACGCCCTCTAACTCCTCGCGCACTTCTTGTTGGTTGGGTGTTGTGTTCATCGGTGTGTTCCTCCATGGATTCTATCGTTCAAGGTCTCTTGCCCGAACGGTTTGTATTCTTGTTTTTCATACGTCCTTCCCGAACGCGACTCCGCGTCTTACAGTCCCTCGTAAAGGGAGAGGTAGGACAGCGCGGAATTGTTCCAGGAAAAATCGGTCTTCATAATTTTGGTCACCAACGCCTTTCGCTTTTCGGGTTGGTTCCAAAGGTCGATTGCCGCAAGGGTACGCTCGCACAATTCGTCCGCCGTGTAGCCGGAGAAGGTAAATCCGTTTCCGTAGATCTTATTTTTCTCCTCGTAATACGGCTTGATCGAATCAAAGAGTCCTCCCGTTTCGCGAACCACGGGAATTGCCCCGTAGCGCGATGCAATCATCTGCGAAAGTCCGCAGGGCTCGCTCCTCGACGGCATCAGGAAAATATCGGTTGCCGCGTAAATCCGCTTGGAAAGGTCGCGGTCGTAGGTGATCAGCGCGCGCACCTTGTCGGGGAATGCCGCCTGCAGGTCGAGGAAGAATTGCTCGTAGTGCGCTTCTCCCTTTCCGAGAATCACGAGCTGTACGTCGTTCCGTGCAACGATATCGTAAATGCACTCGCGAATGAGATCCAAGCCCTTATGCGAGGCAAGACGCGAAATGACCGACAGCATCGGGACGTCCTCGCGCTCGGGAAGTCCGGTTTCGCGCTGCAGTGCCAGCTTATTGCCCACCTTGCTTCCAAGACTGCGCACCGTAAAGCGGCTTGCAATGGCGCGATCGGTTTTTGCGTTGTAATACTCGTAATCGATACCGTTGAGAATGCCCGAAAGCTTATGCGCGTTTCGGCACAGACAGCTTTCCAGCCCGTGCGCATACTCCGCCGTGCGGATCTCCTCGGCATAGCGCGGGCTGACCGTGGATACGCGGTCGGCGCACTCCACAGCCGCCTTCATCAGGTTGATGCATCCACCGTACTCCATCAGGGAATGCTCGTTTTCTCCCAGCGCAAAGACGTCACCGAGAATCGAAAAATCATACTTCCCTTGATATTCAATGTTGTGGATGGTAAAAACGGTACGAATATCGCCGTATCCGCGACGGTGGCGGTAAAGACAGTTCAAATACACCACGGTGAGTGCCGCCTGCCAGTCGTGTGCGTGCAAAACGTCGGGGAAATAGTCCAGCCGCGTCATCATCTCCATCACTGCCATCGAGAAAAACGCATACCGTTCGCCGTCGTCAAAATGACCGTAAAGCGACGGACGCTTGAAATAATATTCGTTGTCGATGAAATAATAGGTCACGCCGTTATACGCAAGACTGTAAACCCCGCAATATTGCTCGCGCCAAGCAAGCTTGACGAAGAAAACGGCTTCTTCCTTCATCTTTTTGCGCCACTCGCCCGAAACCGCCTCATACAAAGGCAGCACCACGCGCACGTCGGCATCGCCGGTTGCCGCCAAAGCAGCGGGCAATGATCCGAGAACGTCACCAAGTCCGCCCGTTGCCGCAAACGGCATTGCTTCCGCGCCCGCAAATAATATCTTTTTCATCGCTTGTTATCCTTTCTGCTTTTTGTTTTTCGTGAGGAACCTTTTTGAAAAAATTTTTCTTGGGGAACTTTTGAAATGAAGGCTGGCACGGAGCTTAGCTCCGTTGCCGCATTGTTTGCCTGCGGCAAACGAATGCCCCCAAACCCCTCAAAACTTTCACAGCATTTCTTTTGTGTGTGAGCGTTTTTCTTTTTTCTGTCGAACCTCAGGTACTGCCGACAGCCGTCAGGTACCGCCACCCTGCCGGCTCTGCCGTGGGGATGCGGGGACGCGGTTTTTTTATGGGGAACCTTTGAAAAAGGTTCCCCATAAAAAGGGGATATGTGAGAGCTTTTTCAAAAGCTCCTCCTATCAAAACCGCTTTAAATCGTTTGATTTTTTCCGATAAAGAAAGGGTTGGTTTCGTGTCCCGACAAAATGCGGTCGTCCTTGATCACGACGTTTTTATCGGTCACAACGCAATTGAGGAAAACGTTGGAGCCAACGTAGGTATCCTGCAGCAAAATGCAGTTTTTCACGGTGGTTCCCTTGCCGATATGGACGTTTCTGAACAGAATACAGTTTTCAACGGTACCCTCGATCACGCAACCGTCGGCAAGCAGACTGTTTTTCACCTTGGAGCCCTCCATATACTTGGTGGGTGCGCTGTTGCGGATCTTGGTATAGATCTGACGGTCGGCATTTTCGAATAGATCGCGCCGTGTTTCCTCGCACAAAAGCTTCATCGAGCTTTCAAAATAGCCCTCCATCGAGGATACGACCGAATACCAGCCGTCAAACATATACGAGTTAATGAGCTTGGTGTGCAGGTTCTTGACGATAAAGTCGCGGTGGAAGCTGGTATACCCGCGCGCCAATGCCTCACTGACAATGCTATGCAAATCGACTCGGCTGATGACCATAATATTGGTGCTGATGATCACGCCGCCCTCGTTGGGACAGCCGTCCGCCATGCCCACCACGCGTCCGTTCGCATCAAGATCCAGAATCGGAACTGCCGTTTCAAAGTTGTAGTTGGCCTTTTCCAGCTTTTTGGCAACCATGGTCAGATACGCGCCCGACTTGACGTGACTGTTGATCACCTCGGACAGATCGATGTTCAGAATCGCGTCGCAATCGGAAAGCACGATATAATCGGCACCGCAACGGTTGATGAAGTTCTCCGCCCCCATCAACGCCTCCAAGCGGTTTTCGTAAACCTTGCCCGCGCCGTTGTTTTCGTAAGCCGCGACGTAAGGAGGCAAAATTTTGATACCGCCCGAACGGCGCGCCAAATCCCAGTCCTTACCGTTTCCGATATGGTCCAGGAGCGATTGATAGTTGTAATGCGTGATGATACCGATGTTTGTGATATTGGAGTTTACCATATTGGACAGCGCAAAGTCGATCAACCGATAGCGGCAGCCAAAGGGAATGCTCGCCATGGTACGCATACGCGTCATTTCGGGAATGCTTTGGTCATGAATATTGGAAAAAATCAATCCTGCTACCGTCATAGCTTCGTCCCTCCTTTACTGCTCGGACAGCATCGCGCCCGCAGGCACCACGCTGCCGTTTGCCACCTTGACGTCGGCTCCCACGACGGCAATATCCGACGCGGACATTTTGTATTCGCCAACCATAGCCTCCCGACCGATCGTCACGTTTTCATCCAAAATCGAGTAACGCACCTTTGCAAAGGGCTCCACGCGCACGTTTTCCATCAGCACGCTGTCCTCTACCACGGCACCCTCGCCGACGTAAACACCGGCACCCAGCACGCTGTTCCGCACAATTCCGTGAATCTCACAGCCTGCCGTGACCGAGGAATTGGTAACCTCGGCGTCCTCACCCACGAACTGAGGTGACTCGGCACCGTGACGGCTGAAAATACGCCACGCTTCGTCGGACAGAGAAAGCACGGGACGCTCACCCAACAGATCCATGTTGGCTTCCCACAGAGAGCGAATGGTTCCAACGTCCTTCCAGTAGCCGTCGAACGAATACGCCATCATCTTCTCGCCTGCGGCAAGCATATTGGGGATGATATTTTTTCCGAAATCGTTGGACGACGCGGGATCAACGCTATCCTCCGCCAAATATTTCTGCAGCTTATCCTTGTTGAAAATGTAGATTCCCATCGATGCCTTGGTGCTGTCGGGATTCTTGGGCTTTTCGCTGAACTTATAGATGCTTCCGTCGGGATTGGTACTCATGATACCGAACCGGCTCGCCTCCTCCAGCGGTACGTCGATCACCGCGATGGTACAGTCGGCATTGGATTCCTTGTGTGCGTCCAGCATCTTCGCATAATTCATTTTGTAGATGTGGTCACCCGACAGAATCAGCACGTACTTTGGATCGTAGCGGTTGATAAACGCCATGTTCTGCCAAATGGCATTGGCAGTACCCTTATACCAGTCGGCTCCGCCGATGCCCTGATACGGGGGCAGAATCTTGACACCGCCAAAGGTGCGGTCCAGATCCCACGGAAGACCGTTGCCGATATATTCGTTGAGTTGAAGCGGCTGATACTGGGTGAGCACGCCCACGGTATCCAGCCCCGAATTGATACAGTTGGAAAGGGGGAAGTCAATGATCCGGTATTTGCCGCCGAACGAAACCGCCGGCTTTGCCGTTTTTTGGGTCAATGCGTAAAGACGGCTGCCCTGTCCGCCCGCCAACAGCATGGCGACGCACTCTTTTTTCTTGAACATAGCCTTGTGAAACCTCCTGTAATATATGTGTTTTTGTTTATCGTTCTCGTTTTTTCGGCAACGCCCGTGTCATGCGGAAGACCGCCGCGCCCAAGGGGGGAACCTTGACGCGGATAGCCTGTCCGTAGCCGCGAAGCAGTGCCGGCTCGGTGCGAAAGCGTCCCTCGTTGGTACAGCCCGAACCGCCAAACTGCTCGTCGTCCGAATTGAACAGCTCCTCGTAATAGCCGTCCCTTGGCACAGCCAGCAGGAAATCGTCGTACCGCACGGGAGTGAAATTCAACACCACGATCACCTCTCGCCCCTTGCGGTCGCGGCGGCGGTAGGAATAAATGCTTTGCTCCTCGTTGTCGGCGTCGATCCACACAAACCCGTCGGGAGAGCCGTCCAGCTCCCACAGCGCGGCATGCTCTAAATACAAGTGATTGAGCCGTGCCGTATAGAGCTGCATTTTGGCATGCATCTCGTAATCGAGCATAAACCATTCCAAAGAATCGGCAAAATTCCACTCGCGGAACGGCCCGTACTCACAGCCCATAAACAAGAGCTTTTTGCCGGGATGCGTCATCAGATACGCAAGATAGGCTCTGGTGGTGGCAAATTTCTGCCAATAATCACCGGTTGCCCGATCCAAAAGCGATTTCTTTCCGTGTACGACCTCGTCGTGCGAGATCGGCAGAACGTATTTCTCACCGTACGCATAGGTGATCGAAAAGGTCAATTTATGGTGATGATGCCGACGGAACAGCGGGTCCTCTTCCAGATACGACAAGGTATCGTTCATCCAGCCCATATTCCATTTCAGGGTAAAGCCCAAGCCGCCGTTTTCAAAATGCGTCAGGTTCGCCCATGCGGTCGATTCCTCGGCAATGGTCATCACGTCGGGAAACTCGCGCGCCATCACACCGTTGAATTTTTGGAAAAACGCTACCGCCTCCAGATTTTTGTTATCCCCGTAGCGGTTGGGAATCCACTCGTGCGGCAGGCGGTCAAAATCCAGGTACAGCATTGCCGCAACCGCATCGACGCGCAAGCCGTCAACGTGATATTTCTCCGCCCAAAAGACCGCGTTGGAAATCAGGAAGCTTTGCACCTCCTCGCGCCCCACGTCAAAGCAACGCGTGCCCCACGTGGCATGCTCGCGGCGGTCAAGTCCTTGATATTCGTACAGAGGCTGTCCGTCAAATTCATACAGCCCGTGTGCATCCTTTGGAAAATGCGCGGGGACCCAATCCATGATGACTCCGATCCCTGCCTCGTGCATGGTATCCACCAGGTACATCAGATCCTCGGGCGAGCCGTAGCGTGCCGTGGCGGCATAGTAGCCAGACACCTGATAGCCCCAGGAGCCGTCGAACGGATGCTCGGCAAGCGGCATCAATTCGATATGGGTATAGCCCATCTGCTTGACGTAGGTCACAAGCTCCGCCGCAAGCTCGCGGTAGCTGTAAACGCTTCCGTCGTCATGCCGCTTCCACGAGCCTGCGTGCAGCTCGTAAATATTCAGGGGAGCTTCGGTAATTTTCTCGCGTGTAAATCTTTTTTTGCGGTATTTGAGCCAGCTTGCATCGCGCCAGGGATAGCCCTCTATCTCGGCAATCACCGAGGCGGTTTCGGGGGGCTTCTCCATCGAAACGGCATAGGGGTCGGATTTGAGAAGCTCCTGCCCTCGGTTGCGAATGCAGTATTTGTAGCGTTGACCGACACGTGCCAGAGAATCGGGAACGAAAAGCTCCCAAACACCGCGCTCGGTCACGCGTGTCATGGGATGCGCGTCACGGCTCCAGCCGTTAAAATCGGCGCAAACCGAAACGTACTCTGCATTGGGCGCCCAAACGCGAAACACAAAAGCACCGTCCTTGCGATGAACACCCAGATATTCGTAGGCGCGGGAGCTGGTTCCTTGATGGAAAAAGTAGGGAGCCTGCTCGCCGTCCGTTGAAAAAGGCACACGTCCTTGCTGCTTCCTCATACACGCATTCCTTTCCGAAAAAGAATCTTTATTCATAATTTATTATAGCACATTGAATACCGCTTTCAAGTGGGTATCCGCATTTTTAGCAATACGACCAAAATTACGGCGAAATCACAATCGATCGTTCCGTCTTGCAAACCGAAGCGACTCTTTTTTTGCAAAATTTCGAGTCGAAACCTTTCATCTCGTCCTTTTTTCGCAAAAAACGATATGTCAAACCAAACAATAAAAAGTTTTTTTATTGTATCTTTTCACCAAATTCAATCGGTCGATATGTCATTTTAACACAAAAAGCATCTATTGTCAATAGATATATCGCCCAAAAACCGAATCTTTTATAGTGTTTTTGTGCAAAATATCCATTATTTGGATGTATTTTCACTCTTTTCCAACCAAACAATCCAAAAATCGGCATCGGTACGTTGCAATCGTCGAGGACTTAGGCTGTCATCAAGCTGTAAAAGAATATCGGTTGGAAAGTGAAGCAAATACCCGTCGTCGTTTTTTCGTACCCGTTCGTGCGCGGTGGGCATAAGCCAAGCCGTGGCGGGCAGTAAGAGCCCGTACACCTCCCCCGCGTCCGCCGAAAGACTTTTGCCGGACAGCCGCACCTCAGCCTTTCCGATCGGCTCCCCCGCACCGTTACACCGTGCCGACACAGAAACACCGTCCAAGCCACCGCCTCCCAAATACTCCACCGAAGCCTCGTACCCATCCTGCCGCGGTGCAACCGTCACCTTGGCATCGATCTCGATTTGGTTCAGCGTCCCCCGGATCTCGGCAGAGAAGCCCTGTTCCCGATAGGCGAGAAAGGAGGGGGTCGCATCGCGGCAAGAGGACAGCCCGCCCCAAATCAAGCACACAAGAAGCAGCAGCACCAAGACCTTGCACCTTGCCCGTTTGCTCATGAATTCGCCTCCCGATATCAAAAAATGTCCTTATAAACTATCTATATGCGTTTTTTTGACTTTTATGCAAAAAAGGATTGCAATATTTGTCTTGTTATGCTATAATGCTAATGGATATTTTCTTCAGAAAGGAACCGTATATGTCCTACCGCTTATACACGTCACTTCCCACGGATACCACGTCCCCGACACGCGCCTTGATCGATCGGTGCGCATTGGCACGTAACTACCGAACGCTGTGCCTTACCGTTCAAAAAGGCAGTTCAGAAAAACCGCGCGTCATTGCCGTGGTCAAAGCCGATGCGTACGGGCACGGCATCCCGATCTGCGTGGAAACGCTGGTATCGGAGGGCTGTGATTTTTTTGCGGTTGCCTCGATCTCCGAAGCGATTGCAGTACGCGAAACGGTCTTGCGGCTTTGCGCCCGTGCCGATGTTTTGATCTTTGGCTATACCAACCCGTGTGAGCTTTCGCGTCTTGTCAAATACGACCTGATCCAAACGCTTCTCTCGCCCGAATATGCCGCAAGCCTTGCCAAAGAGGCAAAGAGGTGCGGTCTTTGCCCGCGCGTTCACGTTGCCGTGGACACGGGAATGCACCGCGTCGGCTTTTCGGCGGTTTCCGAGCAAGACGTTGCCCGATCCCGGGAAGCAATTGCCAAAATCTTTCGCCAAAAGGTCTTTTCCATAGAGGGGATCTTCACCCATCCGGCACAAGCCGACGACCCCGAAAATCCCGCGGCGGTATCGCAAACCGAGCTGCAGTTCCGCCGTTTCGACCGTCTTCTGGAGGCACTGACCGACCAAGGGGTTTCCATTCCGTTCCGCCATGCCTGCAATTCGGCAGCCGCATGGCATTTTGGGAACCGCTTGTACGACGGTGTCCGCTTCGGCATTGCGCTGTACGGAGCCGCACCGCAGGGAAGCGCAATTCCCGACCTGCTTCCCGTAATGCGCTTGCAAACCGCCGTCACGCATTTGCACACGCTGCCCGCAGGCGAGCCTCTCGGCTACGGCGGTTGCTTTTCGGCTTCCACCGACCGTCTGATCGCCACGCTTCCGATCGGCTATGCCGACGGACTTTTGCGTCGTTTCAGCGGTGCGTGCGTCACGCTTTGCACCAAAAGCCGCCGCTTTTCGGTACCGATCGTTGGACGCATCTGCATGGATCAGTGCATGATCGACGTCACCGACACCGACGCGTCTCTCGGTGATCCCGTGATTCTGTTCGGGGACAGCTCCGACGAAATCCGCGCGCTTGCCGCGCATGCCGACACCATTCCCTACGAAATTCTGACTTCGATCTCGGCACGCGTTCCAAGGGACGCGTCAGGCCGTGAACAAAAGGAATAAAGCCGTCAAATCGAACAAAAGCCTTAGCTGCTTTTTCTTTTGACACGAAATAAAAAATCCCCTCAAAAAAAGCAAAAAAGAAAGGACACCCCATGAAATCAAAAGCTCTTCGCATGGCAGGCGCACTGTTCGCCCTGTGTCTGATTTTGCTGTCGGTCCCCGCGTGTCACCGCGCACGTCCGTCGGCAGAAAACGCAATCGGTTCGGTCACGGTCGATAAAAAGGAGCGCGTTACCGTAACCGCATCGATGAACGACCGTACCCTGAAGGAGGCACCCGGAAAAAAGGCGTATCTGTACGAATTGTTGCCGGGCGAATCCTCCATTGAGGGAAAAGCTCCGATTGCCGAGGACAAGCTCGCGCACAATCTGAAATTCACCTTTTCGCTTCTCGAAGGCGAGCGCAGCCGTCTGACCTCCTCTTTCGTCGTCGCATTTGAGGACGGCACGTGGCTGTCCTCCAAGGCCTGCCGGATCGAAAATCCCGAAAAGCTTGCCGCCGGCAGCGCGTCCTTTTCGTGGGAAAGCTCCCCCAAGGGACTGAACGCCACCGACGTGGAGCAAGCCTTTGAAACCGGAGCCATGCACGTCATGCTCAAGGAAGCGTTCTCGGATCTGGTCGGTGCCGAAGGCGGTCTTTCCGCATCGGCGGCATTGCGCCTGGACTCCCAAATCCGCACGGCATCCAATGCGGGAATGCAGGTGTCGATGACGCTAGACGTTGACGAGTTGCCCTCCTATTATGCCGTTGCAACCCTCCTGTCCTCGCTGACCGCGCGCTATAACGGTGGCGAAAACGGTTGCATTTCGGCTCTGTTTATCCCCATGTCAGACCGCTACGACAACGCGCTTCTTTGCCGTCTTGCCTACCTCACCCTCTGCTCGCAGGTGGCAAACGGACGCGTTTACATGATTTCGAATGCCGAGAGTGCCGAGCAGATTGCCACCCAGCTTGCCCTGCTGTCGGCACAGCTGCGTGAAAACGGAAGCATCAAATGGGGTGCCGCAATCTCCCCCGTCGTTGATCGGGCGGCTTGGCTGCCGCGCGAGGACGGCAAGCTCTCGGTTTCCGAGCTTTCCGAGCTTTTCTCAAGCTTGACCGACCCGAACGGCTTGGTCAAAGCCGACTTTTTGGCAGTATGCGACCTTTCTTTCCCATCCCTTTCGCTCGACGAGCAGGCGGTAAGCCTTGCATATACCTACCGTGAAGCGGTGGGTGCCGGTGCCGATCTGATCTTTTGGGGCAATCAATTCGGAAACGCCGACAGTCTGTATCAAGCCGACGGAGCCCCCAACCGCGCGGCATCGGTCTTTTGCGACATCGACACGGGGCTTTCCCCCTCCGATCTTTTGCTGTGCGAGTCCCTGGCAGGGGATGCGTGGCGAAAGACGCTCATCGATCCCGTTTCGCGCAAAACCGTAACGGGAACCGCCGCCTTGGGCGCGGCAAACACCAAGCTTGCGCGTCGCATTTCCTTTGCCAAGGGCGACCTGCACGGATTTTTCTCGGTGTCCGCACAAGCACAGCCCATTACGCAGCTCTCCGCCGCCTTTGGAGAAGAGGTGCTTCTCACTTGGCTGGATCCCTCCCAACCTGCCGACAGCGGGATCCGCAAGACCTTTGCAAAGGCAAAGGAGCTGAAAAAGATCTCGGATCTCTCCATCCGTCTGTTGACCCAAGCAAGCGGTGACGCGGGCTCTCGCATCGCACTTTCCTTAGAGGGAACCGCCAAGGACGGCACGCGCCTGAGCTATTACAGCGAGGTTGACGTCCAAAATCAAAGCTGGCAAACCGTCAGCTTCGGCATCTCGTCGTTCACCCAAGAGGTCGATCCGTCGCTTCCCTGCACCCTTTCGCTCTCTGCCGTACCTCTCGGAGGAGAACGCGAGCCGTTCGTGCTGTTCGTGCGCGAGCTGGATCTGCACAAAACGGGAATGAACACCGACGTTCTGCTTCCGGTTGCCGTTGCCGTGGGTACTTGTACCGTAGTCTTTGCGGCAATCATGGTGACCTACGTCACGGTGGGAGCTGTCAAAAAGCGCCGCCGTGTAACCGATGACGCAAGCTCTTACGAGCAATCCTCAGTCTAAAAAAAGGAGCCTATGCCATGTCACTGACTCCCATCAAATACGAAAAACGAATTCACGATATGACCTACCGCGATTCCCGATCCGGAAAGGGACGCACGCTTTCCTGCGCACCGCATCTGCATCGCGAGCTGGAATTGGTCTATTTTACCGAGGGGGAATGCGTTGCCATTGCCGATTCGGCGCGCTGCACCCTGCGCGCGGGCGACGTTTTTCTGAGCTTTCCCAATCAGGTGCATTCCTACATCCGCACGTCGGGTGTGGAGAAATACGCGCTGTTTATTCTGAAAGCCGACCTGATCCCCGAGTTTTCGGAGATTTTTCAAACCTGCATCCCCGAAACCCCCGTGATTGCGGGAGCCGGAAACAATCCCAAGCTTGCCACGCTGTTTGATCTGCTCCTGTCCGCTTGTAAGGATGCCCAACACGGTGACAGCTACCTGGAAGCACAGCGGCGCGGCTATCTGCTTGCCATTTTTTCGGAGCTTTTGCCGCAAATGAAAATTACCAAGCTGACCCTGGGTGACTCGGACACACTGCGTGCAATCGTTGCCTTCTGTGCCCAAAATTATGCCGAAAATCTTTCGCTCTCGGTACTGCAGGAGCGACTTCACCTGAACAAATATTACATCTCGCATTTGTTTAACGACAAGCTGAAAATCCGCTTTAACGATTACATCAATGCCCTGCGCGTCAACGAGGCTTGCCGCTTCCTCTCCAACTCCGAGGCGAGCATCACCGAAATCAGCGAGCTGGTTGGCTTCAACACGCTGCGCACCTTCAATCGCGCCTTTATGAAGCACATGAATACCTCTCCGTCCGAATACCGCAAGAACAACGCGTCGGCAAAGTCGATCGGAAAGCATCCCACGATCCCCGAGCCGCCAAGCGTCGGGGACGGTGCGGACGTTCAACCGATCCCGCGCTATCGCATCACGCACCTGAAGTAACTATCCAAAAGGAGATCAATCTGCATTATGAGCCGTATTAAAGATATCAATCTCGCGCCGTCGGGCGCCGATAAAATCGCATGGGTAGCCTCTTATATGCCCATTTTGAACACCATCAAAGCCGAGTTTGAGCGCACGCTTCCCTTCAAAGGCATGAAAATTGCCATGTCGATCCATCTGGAAGCCAAAACCGCCTACCTTGCCAAGGTTCTTCGCGCAGGCGGTGCCGAGGTTTGGGTAACCGGCTGCAACCCGCTGTCCACGCAGGACGACGTGGCCGCGGCACTTGTCAAGGAGGGATTCCGGGTACATGCCTCTCGCGGAGTTTCCGACGAGGAATACCGTGAAGACCTCATCAAAACGCTTTCCTGTGTTCCCGATCTGATGATCGACGACGGCGGTGACCTGACCTCGCTGATTCACGGCGAATGCCGCGCGCTTGGCAGAAATCTGATCGGCGGCTGCGAGGAAACCACAACGGGAATCCACCGTCTGCTCTCCCGCGAACGTGCGGGACTGCTCGACTATACCATGATCGACGTCAACGATGCCGATTGCAAGCATCTGTTCGACAACCGTTACGGAACCGGTCAGTCCACCCTCGACGGCATCATGAACTCCACAAATCTGATCCTCGCCGGCAAAACCGTGGTCGTCGCAGGCTACGGCTGGTGCGGTAAGGGCGTGGCTATGCGCGCAAAAGGCATGGGAGCCGTGGTGATCGTCACCGAAATCGACCCCATCAAAGCCATTGAGGCGGTCATGGACGGCTTTACCGTGCTTCCCATGGACGAAGCCGCAAAGCTTGGCGACCTCTTTATTACCCTGACCGGCTGCTGCGACGTCATCCGCCGCGAACACTTCGAAGTCATGAAGGACGGTGTGCTGCTTTCCAACAGCGGTCACTTTGACGTGGAAATCGACAAAGCCGCACTCAAGGAGCTTTCGACAGAGGACTTCGAACGGAAGCCCAATATCCACGGCTACCGCATGCCCGACGGCAGAATCCTCAACCTCCTGGCAGAGGGACGACTCGTTAACCTCGCCGCAGGCAACGGACACCCCGCCGAAATTATGGATATGTCCTTCGGTATCCAGGCAAAAAGCCTTGAATTCCTTGCCAAAAATAAAGGAAAACTCGAAAAACGCGTCTATGCCGTCCCCAAAGAGATCGACCGCGAGGTCGCCGCAATCAAGCTATCCGCAAATCATATCTCCATCGATTCCCTCTCCCCCGAGCAGGAAGCCTACCTCGGTAAGGTAGAGTAAAAAAAGGATTTTTGGGGAACTTTTTGAAAAAAGTTCCCCAAACCCCTCAAAAACTTTCACAGAATTTTTTCTTGCGTGAAAGTGTTCGTTTCTCGTATCGAACTTCGATATACTGCCGATAGCATTTTGCCGTGGCCAAAACGCTCTGCCGAAAAAGCAACACTCTTTGGGTGCAAAGATTAATACTCTTACACAAGAAAAAATTCTGTGAAAGTTTTGAAAGGGTTTGGGAAAACTTTTTCAAAAGTTTTTCCAAGAAAAAACCGCCAGAGCGTTGTGGCTACGGCACAATGCTATCGGCAGTATATCGAAGTTCGACACAAAAAATAAAAACTTTCACACAATAAAAAATTCTGTGAAAGTTTTGAAAGGGTTTGGGAAAACTTTTTCAAAAGTTTTCCCAAGAGAAACAAAAACCAACAGCAATATTTGTCTTATTACAAGGAGCAACATGAGCAAACAGGAATGGAAAACAAGGGTTGCGGTTGTCGGTGCGGGTCACGCAGGCGTTGAGGCGGCACTGGCTTCGGCGAGGTTGGGAGTGGACACGGTTTTGTTCACGCTTTCGCTGGATTCTTTGGCAAATCTTCCCTGCAATCCGTCGATCGGCGGAACCGCAAAAGGACACCTGGTCTACGAAATCGACGCACTGGGTGGCGAAATGGGACGCGTTGCCGATCTCGTCACACTGCAATCGAGAACGCTGAACACGGGAAAGGGCGCGGCTGTTCACAGCAAGCGAATCCAAGCCGACCGAAAGAAATATCAGAGGCTGATGAAATCGGTTGTGGAAAACACGCCGAACCTGCGGCTGATCCAAGCCGAGATCGTTGAGCTTCTCACGGAGAAAAACGAAGAGAACGGACAGCAATATGTGTCCGGTTTAAAAACCAAGCTCGGAGAAATTTGGAGCTGCGAAAAGGTGGTTTTGGCAACCGGTACCTATTTGGAAAGCGCGATTTTCGTGGGTGACGTCAGCTACGACGCAGGTCCCGACGGTCTTTTGGGAGCCAAGGGTCTTTCGGCTTCGTTGCAAAGCTGCGGCTTAGAGCTGCTTCGTTTCAAGACGGGAACCCCTGCGCGCGTCAACCGAAACAGCATCGATTTTTCGCGCCTGGAAGTACAGCCCGGCGAAGAAAAGATCCTCCCGTTCAGCGTCGAAAGCGACGAACATATGTTCGATTCCGTACAACAAATCCCTTGTCATATTGTATACACAAATACAGAAACACATCGAATCATTCGCGAGAATATCACAAGAAGTGCCATGTACTCCGGAAAAATTCACGGCACGGGTCCCCGCTACTGTCCATCCATCGAGGACAAGCTGGTGCGCTTCGCAGACAAGGAACGTCATCAGCTCTTCGTTGAGCCCGTAGGAGAGGATACCGCCGAAATGTACATTCAGGGCTTTTCCACTTCCCTGCCAACCGACGTACAATACGCGATGCTGCATTCGCTGGAGGGCTTCGAAAATGCGGAAATCATGCGCTATGCGTATGCCATTGAGTACGATTGCGCCGATCCCACACAAATGGATGCGTCCTTGGAATTTAAAACCATCCGCGGACTTTACGGCGCAGGACAGTTCAACGGCACGTCGGGCTACGAGGAAGCCGCCGCCCAAGGTCTTGTGGCAGGCATCAACGCGGCTCGGGCAGTGCTTGGAAAGCTTCCTATTATATTAGAGCGTTCGGGAAGCTATATCGGAACGCTGATCGACGATTTGGTAACCAAAGGAACAAACGAGCCATACCGCATGATGACGTCACGCTCGGAATACCGCCTGCTGTTGCGTCAGGACAATGCCGACGCGCGCCTGACTCCCATCGGATACGAGGCAGGGTTGATCTCCGAGGCTCGCTACCAAGCCTTTCTTGCAAAACAAGCAATGATCGACGCAGAAATCGAGCGAATGGAGCACACGCACGTTTCTCCCGCGACGGCAAATCCCTTTTTGGCGGAGCTTGGCGAAACCGCATTGAAATCAGGCGCATCCCTTGCCGACTTGCTGCGCAGACCTCTCGTAACCTACGATCTCTTGCGCGCGCTGGACGCCGACCGACCCGATCTCCCCGCCGCCGTCAAGCTTTCCGCAGAAGTCAGCGTCAAATACGCAGGATATGCCAACCGACAGCTCGCAGAGGTGGAGCGTCACCGAAAGCTGGAGGAGAAGAAGCTCCCCACCGATATCGATTACGGCAAAATCCGCGGATTGCGATTGGAGGCGGCACAAAAGCTTGCCAAAATCAAGCCGCTTACCGTTGGTCAGGCATCTCGCATCAGCGGTGTCAATCCCGCCGACGTTTCGGTGCTTTTGATTTATCTTGGGATGAAATGAGGAAAAGCCGCATGGAATACGCAGAATTTAAGGCATTGTTTGTGAAATCCTTGCAAGAAAACAGCTTGGAGCCGCAATCAGACGATATCATCCGGTTGTTTTGCGAATTTGACAATCACCTGCACAAGGTCAATGTCATCACTAACCTGACAGCCATTCGCAACACCCCCGATGCCATTTCCAAACATTACATCGATTCACTTCTTGCGTCCGCCTATATTCCGCCAAACGCGCGCGTGTTAGACATCGGATGCGGACCGGGATTCCCGTCGATTCCGCTTGCCATTACGCGTCCCGATCTTTCCATCGTCGCATTGGACAGCACCGCCAAAAAGATTGCATTCGTCAAGGAATCGGCAGAAATCTTGTCATTCGGGAATCTCAAGGCAATCGCAGGTCGCGCCGAAGACGCAAAAATCATTGCCAACCTTGGAAAATTCGACGTTGTGGTCAGCCGCGCGGTAGCAAGAATGAACGTCCTTTGCGAGTTGGGGCTCCCGTACGTCAAAATCGGCGGCAAGATGTTAGCCTTAAAAGCCGCAAAGGCTGAGGAAGAAACTTCGGAGGCTAAAAACTGCATTCGTGTTCTCGGAGGAACAGACGTCGCAATGCACGCAACCGAGCTGATCAATCTCGACGGCTCCGCAGAGCCGCGATGCATCATCGAGGTTCAAAAAGCAAAGGCAACCCCTGCAATATACCCGAGAGCCTACGCACAAATCCTCAAAAAACCTTTATGAACAGCAAAAGCGGAATGTTTCACGTGAAACGTTCCGTTTTTGTGTCAAGTACAAAGCTTCTTTGCGTAAACTGTTTCACGTGAAACAATTTGTTTTTGCGTCATTTTACGCACACCCGTTTCACATGAAACATACCAAAAAACCAAAGATTTGCCACGAGCAATGTTTCACGTGAAACAAATGTAAAAAAATCAATAAGATTTGCGCTATGTATTGCATTTTTGACTTGTTTATGATATAATAAACTCACCATCAAGAAACGCGGCAGTTTGCCGCAAGAAAGGAAGTATTCAATGGGAAAAATTATTTCCTTTGCAAACCAAAAGGGCGGTGTTGGAAAAACCACCTCGGCAGTCAACGTGGCGGCTTCACTCGGCATTTTGGGTTATAAGGTTCTCATGATCGACTTGGATCCCCAGGGAAACGCCACCAGTGGCGTGGGCATCATGAAAAAGCACCTGAAGGCAACGGTTTTTGATATGCTGACCACCGATGCAAGCGCGGACAGCGTCACAATTCGCACGAATTACGAAAATTTGTGGGTCATTCCCGCGCAAACAACGCTTGCGCGCGCCGAATACGAGTTGGGCGACACCGAAAACGGCGAATATATCATTCAAAAGAAGCTGGAAGCCGTGCGCGACAAGTACGATTACATTATTATTGACTGCCCACCCTCACTTGGCATGCTGACCGTCAATGCCATGACTGCTAGCTCGGGAGTTGTTATCCCCATGCAGTGCGAGTTCTTTGCGTTAGAGGGACTTTCTCAGCTGATGTTCACCATCAGCCGCATCAAAACGCACTACAACAAGGATCTGAACGTCACCGGCATCTTGATTACGATGCACAACAACCGTCTGATTCTTTCCATGCAGGTCATCAACGAGCTTCGCAAGCACTATGCGGACAAGCTGTTTGAAACCACTATCTCCAGAAACGTCAAGGTTTCCGAGGCTCCCGGCTTCGGCGCACCGGTTTACTACCACGAAAAACGCTCCAAGGGAGCAGTTGAATACATGAACGTTGCCAAAGAATTGGCAGAACGCATTTAAAAAGGAGGAAAAAATGGCGAAATCAAGGATTGGACGCAGTTTTTTTGACCTTTTGGACGATAATATGCTCCCCGGTGACCGCACAAACGCCGCAACGATGCTTCGAATTGCCGACATCGAGCCGCGCAGAGATCAACCGCGAAAGACTTTCGAGCACGAAGCCTTAGAGTCGTTGGCAGATTCGATCGGTCAATTCGGCGTTCTGCAGCCGATTATCGTACGCGAAAGCCAGCTTTTGGAAGGAACGTACGAGATCGTCGCGGGAGAGCGTCGTTGGAGAGCCTCAAAAATGGCAGGACTCAACGAAATTCCCGCCGTTGTACTGGACGGAGATGATCTCAAGGCGGCGCAGGTGGCGGTTATTGAGAACATCCAGCGCGAGGATTTGAATCCCGTGGAAGAAGCCATGGCATACGACGCGCTGATCGACCGCTACGGTCTGACGCAGGAGCAGGTTGCCAAGCAGGTTGGCAAGAACCGCGCCACCATTGCCAACGCACTGCGTCTTTTGGAGCTCCCCGAAGAGGTTTTGGAGCTTTTGAAGAACGGAGATCTCTCGGCAGGTCACGCACGCGCGCTTTTGGGACTCAAAAACGAGGGGCAAATGCTGCCGTTGGCGCAGAAAATCATCGAAAAAGAGCTATCGGTACGCGACGTAGAAAAAACGGTACGCTTGATGAACTACGAGCCGCAAGCCGTTGAAGAGGAGGACGAGCTTTCGCAAAGAAAGGTCTATATGAAGGATCTGGAGCATCGCGCCGTTCGCGCCCTCGGAAGAAAGGTTCGAATCTTAAAAACCGCCAAGAAAAAGGTTGTTGAGCTGGCATACAGCGACGACGACGATCTGGAAGCGCTTCTGAGTGCGCTCTGCGGAGCCGATTTCTTCGCAAACAACGACTAAATCACAAAAAATACAAAAAATAGGAGATAAAAAGCCATGTTAGACATCAAATATATCAAGGAACAGCCCGAAGAGGTCATTGCCCGTCTTGCAAAAAAGGGAAAGGATGCAAAAGAGGATATTGAGGCAATTCTGCGCCTGGATGCCGACCGCCGCGCCATCATCGGTGAAAACGAGGCTCTCAAGGCAGAGCAGAACAAAACCAACAAGCTGATTCCGCAATACAAGAAAGAGGGAAAGGACACCGCCCC
Source organism: Oscillospiraceae bacterium (assembly GCA_015064155.1). Taxonomy (GTDB): domain Bacteria; phylum Bacillota; class Clostridia; order Oscillospirales; family CAG-272; genus UMGS1865. Next base: position 67,715 of record SVST01000009.1, read on the forward strand.
TATTTTTGCGGAAATGAAGGCTCTCGGTGCAAAAACCAAGGAAAACGATGAAAAGCTCAAGGAGATCGAGGTTCAACTGACCTCGTTTATGCTGGGTCTTCCCAACCTGCCCGACGAGGATCTTCTCCCCGGCGGCAAAGAAAACAACGAGCCCCTGCGTTACTACGGTGAGCCCCGCAAGTTTGATTTTGAGGCAAAGAATCACGTTGATCTCTGCACCGATCTCGGCTTGATCGACTACAAGCGCGGTGTCAAGCTCTCCGGAAACGGTTTTTGGATCTATTCCGGTCTTGGTGCGCGCCTTGAATGGGCTCTTTTGAACTATTTTATCGACTTCCACACCAACAACAACTATGAGTTGATGCTGGTTCCCCACATGCTGGGCTACGAGTGCGGTCTGACCGCGGGTCAGTTCCCCAAATTCCAGGACGACGTGTACTGGATGGAAACCGCCGAGGATGAGCGTCGCCGCTTCATGCTCCCCACCGCAGAAACCGCGTTGGTTTCCTTGCACCGCGACGAAATCCTGACCGAAGCCGATCTTCCCAAGAAGTATATCAGCTACACGCCTTGCTTCCGCCGCGAGGCAGGCTCCTACCGCGCAGACGAGCGTGGAATGGTACGCGGTCACCAATTCAATAAGGTAGAAATGGTGCAGTACACCCTGCCCGAAAAGAGTGACGAAGCCTTTGAAGAGCTGGTTGCAAACGCAGAGAATCTCGTAAAGGGACTGGGCTTCCACTTCCGCACCGTAAAGCTTGCGGCAGAGGACTGCTCGGCATCCATGGCACGCACCTACGACATCGAAATCAACATCCCCTCGATGAACGGCTACAAGGAGGTTTCTTCGGTTTCCAACGCACGCGACTACCAGGCTCGCCGCGGCATGATGCGCGTCAAGCGTGACAACGGCAAAATGGAATTCGTACACACACTCAACGGTTCGGGTCTTGCAACCAGCCGTATTTTCCCTGCGTTGGTTGAGCAAAATCAGAATGCCGACGGTAGCGTAACCGTTCCCGAATGTCTGCGCAAGTACCTCGGAATTGACGTCATCAAAAAGTAATCCTCTCTGTTTCCGACGCAATTATCTCCTCGCGATTTGCGAGATCAAGGAAAGGAAATAGAACAAATGTTCGATGCTTTTTTGTACTCGTCGGCAACCGATCTTTCGCTTTGGGAAAAGATTGCGGAGTGGTATCAGGGCTCGTTGATTCACGAGCTTCTGAACTATTTCCAAGAGAATTTATTCACCATTGATTTCTGGCTGTACGAAAACTTTTCAATCGACGCAACCACAGCAAAAACCATCTCCGCCATCATTCCCGCGCTGGCAATCGCCCTGGTGCTGGCATCCTTTATGACCGCGCGCCTACGGGTAAACATGGGCAGATTCGTTCGACGTCTGCTCAAAAAAGAGTGTTTGTCACCCGAGAGCGCAAAAACGCTGTTGGAGCTTGATATGTTCCGCAACGCAGCTCTGCGGCGCGAGCTTTGCAAGGGAAGCTCACTTCGAATGGTGGTTCGCTGTCTGCACGCAGACGGCACCGACACCGGTGTCGGTATCTATCAAGACATGCCGCTTTCTCGGATGCTGGAGGGGGTGCTTGACGACGACGCAAAGCCGACGACCTCCAAAAAGCGGCGCAAAAAGAACGCCGACAACAAGGAGCAAAGTGTGGAATCCGCCGACGGGGAAGCCCCCGTTGCGGCAGCCGATGCCGCGGTTTCCGACACCGTGCAAGTGACCGACGCTACCGTTTCTGCGGCAACTCAAAAAACCGACAAAAGCCCCGAAAACGCACACACGGTATCAAAAAAGACGCGTTACGCAACAAAAAAAGTGGACTTTTTAACGGCTCGTTTTTACATTCCCGAGCCGCTGAAGCACCGTGCCGACGTACGCTTTGACAGCCGCGGCTCCAGTTGGGCTCCCGCCATTGCAAGCATTGTGCTCGTCATCGCGCTTTCGGCTTTCCTGTGCTGGGCTCTGCCGTACGTCCTCTGGCTCGCCGACGCAATCATCTCCCTCGCCGCACCGAAATGATAAGGAATTAGAGTTTGCGGGGGAGGAACTTTTTGAAAAAAGTTCCTCCCCCGCACCCCCTCTTCAAAAACTTTCACAGCATTTTTTTGCGTGTGAGAGTTTTTGTTTTTTTGTGTCGGACGCTCGGTACTGCCGCTTTTGGGGGAGAAACTTTTGAAAAAGTTTCTCCCCCATACCCCCTCTTCAAAACTTTCACAGCAATTTTTTATTGTGTGAGAGTTTTTGTTTTTTGTGTCGGACTTCGATATACTGCCGTTAGCATTTTGCCGTGGCCAAAACGCTCTGCCGGATTTTTCTTGGGAAAACTTTTGAAAAAGTTTTCCCAAACCCTTTCAAAACTTTCACAGCATCTTTTGTTGTGTGAGAGTTTTTATTTTTTGTGTCGAACTTCGATATACTGCCGTTAGCATTTTGCCGTAGCCAAAACGCTCTGGCGAAAAAGCAACATTCTGTAGACTACCCCTCATCCACCGCGCGCGGTCCCCCTTCCCCCGAGGGGGAAGGCTTCTGTTGAGTCATTGTTTTGTGAAGTCAAGTGTTTGCATTTTGATAAGATTTAGTTGTTACATTTCTATGAATCAATGAAAATTACGATGAATAAAACTTTCAAAGCGATGTCCATGAGAGCCTTCCCCCTTGGGGGAAGGTGTCACCGCAGGTGACGGATGAGGGGTAGGACGCGAAGCGTCCGTGATATGAAAAGAAAATCATCCCCCTCTTCTACAAAAATGTGTGGGTGTAATCATGCGCCAAAGGCGCAATTCATGGTGCAGCCAATTCATGAGCGTTTGTGCTCAATTCATGCAACTCGGGGGTTGCAATTCATTCCCCTGTCATCAGCCGTCGAACCATGCGGGTTCGACAGTTCAAATGCAGTGCTTGCCGAGAGGGAATCTGATATAAATTCGCCGAAAGTATTTACAAACACCTAAATATGTGGTATAATAAAAATGCGAAACAAACCGAATATGGCATTTAGGAGTATTTTTCTGTATAGGAGGTACTCTCCCTTTTTGCGTCCGCAAAGATTAGAATTTGGTAAAAGGTACAAGTTCCGTCTTTGTGGATATGGATGATTCTCCTATTTGTCAAAGGTTTGTTTCGCAGCAATAGGAGCTTGTACTTTTTCGGGTGTGCAGCTTCGGTTGCGCACCTTTTTTATATACTGATAGGGGGATATATGAACAAGAACATTCAAAACAAGGAAATGGATATTACCAACGTAGAGCTTACGCCAGGAGAACCTACCGTTTGTCTTGAAAACGGAGAGCAAGGCTTTGAATGCTGTTGCGACGAATGTAACTACTATTTGCTTTGTTTTCCCGAATTTGATCCGAAAAACAGGAAATCATGCGCCAACAAATAATCATGCGACTTGTGCGCAATTCACGGCGTAGCCAATTCATGAGCGTTTGCGCTCAATTCATGCAACCCGGTGGGCAATTCATTCCCATGTAGGGACGACCAATTGTTTCTTCCGTCGAACCATGCGGATTCGGGGACCCCTCATCCGTCGCTTTCTCTAAAATATGCCTTTGCTCAACGCAAAAGAGGTGTGCCGCGAAACACGGTACACCTCTTTTCTATTGTGCAAACGCAACCGTTTACAAGAATAGACAATTTATTCACTACTGTAATTTATCGCACGTTATCTACCAAAAAGTGACGCGCGTCTTCTGAGGTAAATGCCGTCGATGATCACTCTAACCACAGAAACGAGAATCACAACCACCGACCCTACCCCTACATCCACATTGGCAGCTTCGTCTACCGCGATCAGATAAGCAAGACCGCCCAATCCGCTTAGCAGATGCAACAAAACGATTAGCTTGGGAGCTGTTTTCTTATAATTTGCCAACGCACTTCTGACGTAGACCGCAAAAATAGCGAGTGCAATCAGCACAAAGCTGTAAAGCGAATCGATCAGCGCGATCCAGGGATAGACCTCATGTACCAAGGTTGCACCCTTGTAGGCTTTCCCAATCGAATAGAGGAGGGCAAAAATAAGATTCGTTGCTGCTCCGGCATACAACGCAAAATAAATAAGAAAATAATAATATTTCATGCCGAATTTTTTTGGGGTTTTTCTCTCTTTTTTGTTATCCATGAGTTTTTCCTTTCAGATCCTTTGAATTGTCTTGCGAGAGCTTCCGAAACGCTCCCGTGATTTTTTGCGATTCGACCTTGAGAAAACGAAAAATGAGTGTTGAATCGCAATTCCAACTCAAAATTCATACAAACATCGGGAGCAATTCCCGAGATTACACACGTTTCCCGTAAAAATGTACAGTTACCTCATAATCATCCTCCTCTGCACAAAGAAGGGAGCTCGATCAAACAAACCGAGAGCAAACGAACGTCTTCTCGCATTGATTTGCATACTCTTCTTGACTCTCCTTTTCTATTATACTCAACTTTTGAGTATTTGTCAATACTCAATTTATGAGTATGATAAACTTTTTTACATAAATCCATGTAAAAAGGAATTGAAAGCTATGAATTACAGAATCCGAATGCGAAATCTACGGGAAGACAGAGATTTGACGCAAAGAGAGGTCGCCCAAGTCATTAACAAATCGCAGCAGGGCTACAGCCATATCGAGGACGGCAGGGCAGAGTTGAAAATTGACGATCTAATCAAGCTTTGTCGCTTTTACGGCGTCAGCTCCGACTATTTTATCGGCTTGTCCGATTCGCCATCGTAAAAGAGAATCGGCTTTTCCGGGGGAGATTTTCAAAATCTCCCCCAAAAACACCCTTGCGGTCCTCCGTTTTTTGCAAAAAAGGTTACAATTTATATAAAAAAGTTAAAAAAGTTTACAAAAGGGGTTGAAAAGAGGGAAAAAGTGTGATATACTATGTTACGGTAGAGTAGAGTATAGTGAGCGCGAGGGAGTGGGTTTTCGATCCACTCTTCATTTTTTGAAACAAGAAAAAACGAAAACGGAGCGTAGACAATGAAAAAGAACGGTGGAGGAATCGTAAAAGCGGTTACAAAAATTGCCGAGCCGCTTGCCGAAGAGCTGGGATATTTTCTGTGGGACGTAGAATACGTCAAGGAGGGCGCGGATATGTATCTGCGCATCACCATCGACAGCGAGGACGGCATCAATATCGACGATTGTGAGCGTATGCATCGCGCAATCGATCCGCTTCTCGACGAGGCAGACCCCATTGAGGATGCCTACCATTTGGAAATCTCCTCTCCCGGGATCGAACGCGAGCTCAAAACCGATCTGCACGTCACCGCCTGCGAGGGCTGGGACGTTGAGGTTCGCTTGTATGCCCCCATCGACGGCGCAAAGAGCTATCTCGGTGTTCTGGTAGGATTGGACGACGACGGAAACGTCGTTCTTGATTGCAACGGAACCGAGCGTAAGTTTGCCCGTGCGTCGATCGCGTCGCTCAAAACGCACTACGAGTTTGAGTGACGAGCATCCCCCGTTCCAGTCTAGCATGGATACTATTATTTGCGCATAGAGAAATCAGAAAGGATTTACAGAAATGAACACAGAGTTTTTCACTGCGTTGGACCTTTTGGAAAAGGAAAAGGGAATCCCCGCGGAGTACATGATCGAAAAAATCGAGGCGGCATTGGTGTCGGCTTACAAAAAGGAATACGGCAACAACACCAACGTCCGTGTTCTGATCGATCCTGCCAAGAAGGACGTTCGCGTATATCAGCAAAAAGAGGTTGTTGAGGTCGTTGAGGATCCCGAGATCCAGATCTCCTTGGAGGACGCCAAGGCAATCGCCAAGAAATATAAGATCGGCATGGTGGTGGAAACCGAGGTCAAAACCAAGAACTTCCGCCGTTTGAGTGCCGCCGCCGCGAAGTCTGTAATCATTCAGGGAATCCGCGAGGGTGAGCGCCGCGTGATGCAGGAGGCGTACGAAACCAAGCACGAGGAGATCATCACCGCCACCGTCAGCAAGGTCGACCGCGAAACCGGAAACGTCATTCTCGAAACCGATACCAGCCGCGCGGTATTGCTCCATTCCGAGCAGATCCCCGGTGAGGATTTCTACGTGGGTGACAAGATCAAGGTCTTCGTCATGGAGGTCAACAAGGAGTCTCGCGGACCCGTCGTAACGCTTTCGCGCTCGCACGCAGGCCTGGTTCGCCGTATGTTCGAATTGGAAATTCCCGAAATTGCCGACGGTATCGTCATGGTCAAGGGAGTTGCCCGTGAGGCAGGCTCGCGTACCAAGATCTCGGTATGGTCGCGCGACGAGGACGTCGATCCCGTTGGCGCTTGCATCGGTAACCACGGCGCGCGTATCTCGGCAATCGTTGAGGAATTGCGCGGTGAGAAGGTGGATATCGTCAAGTACAGCGAAAAGCCCGAGGAGTACATTGCCGCGGCTTTGGCTCCCGCAGAGGTCCTTTCGGTTACCATGACCGCCGACCGTGCGTGCCGCGTTCAGGTCGCACCCGACCAGCTCTCGCTGGCCATCGGTAAGGAAGGGCAGAACGCGCGTCTTGCAGCAAGACTGACCGGCTGCAAGATCGATATCAAAGCCGATTGACGTTGCGAAAAACGCTTCACGGTATGGAAAAAAAGGTCAAAAAGATCCCCATGCGTCAATGCATGGGCTGTAACGAGCACAAGCCGAAGATCGAGCTTTTGCGGGTGGTAAGAAGCCCCGAGGGCGAGATCTCCCTGGATTTCGTGGGCAAAAAGTCGGGTCGCGGCGCGTATCTTTGCCGTGACGTGAAGTGCTTGCGACGTGCGCGCAAATCGGGACGCATCGGAAGAGTCCTCGAATGCGAGATCCCCGAGGCGGTCTACGACGCAATGGACGCGGAAATGCAAGCCCATGGAGAATAAACAAAGCATGGAAAAGACCCTTCGTGCATTGGGTCTTTGCGCCAAGGCGCGCGCGCTGGTCTGCGGCACCCCCATGGTGTGCGAGGCATTGCGCGCCCCCAAAAAGCCGCGCCTTGTGCTGTGCGCTTCGGATAATTCCGAGAATACCGACAAGCGGCTGTCGGATAAATGCGCCTATTATGAAGTCAAAAGGATCGTGCTGGAGGCAGACGGAGAAACGCTTGCCGCCGCGATCGGAAAGAAAAGCCGTGTGGCAGCGGTTGCCGTTACCGACGAAAACCTCTGCCGTTTGGTAGAAAAAGCATTTGGAGAAGATCGCTCCCGCGCATCTGCGGTGTCGGGAACGTGAACATTTTAAGCTTCCGCGCAAAATAGCGGTAGCGCGGAAAAACAGGAGGAACTATGGCTGCAATCAATCAACAATTCAAACTCACGAAATTTGCAAAGGACTTAGGGCTGAAAAGCAAGGATCTGGTTGAGATTCTTGCCGATAACGGCATTGAGGCAAAGTCTACCCAAAAGGCTTTGGAGCCGGCAGAATTCGACATTCTGTTCGACACGCTCACCAAGGCAAATCAGATCACCAATATCGGTGACTATCTGGATGGGGTGACCCATATTCCTTCCAAACCCAAAAAGGCGGCGGCAAAGAAGGCAGAAGCACCCGCCGAGCCCGAAAAAGTCGAAAAGGCAGCCGAGAAGGCACCCGAAAAGCAGCCCGAGGCGGCAAAGACTGCCGAAAAAGAGCCGGCAAAGGAAAGCTCCGCAGAAAAGCCGATGAAAAAGGCTCCCGCGGCAGCAGAAAAAGCCGAAGAAAAGAAAGAGGCTCCCAAGGCGGCTGAGAATCGTCCGCAGAACGTCGAAGCCCCCAAAAAGGAAGAGCCGAATACACAAGCAAAGCAACCCGCCGCACGTCAGGAAGCAGCCGACACGGGCGTCAAAAAGCCCGCGGCGCGCCAGCCCTACACCGGCAACCCCTATCATCCGCAGGGTGGGGGAAGCGCAACGCCCTTCAATCCCCGTGCAGCGGCTCCCGCACAGCAGGGAAGTCCTCGCTTTGAGCGTCCCGACAACCGTCAGGGCGGTCAGAATCATAGTCAAAGATCCGCGCCCTCCGCAGGCGGCGCACAGCAGGGAAGCTCCCGCTTTGAGCGTCCCGACAACCGTCAGGGCTTTGGCGCGCCCCAGGGAGCAGGTCGATTCGACGCACGTCCCGACAGCCGCCAGGCACCGGGCAACCACCGTGCAGGCGGACCGCAGGGCAACCGTCCTCAGGGGAACCGCTTTGACCGCGGCATGGGTGCCGACAAGGGAGATTTCGTACAGAACGCCCCCCGCGAAACCTTTAAGGCACAGCCGATCGTTCGCGGCGCGTCCACCAATCTCAATCCCGACGGCACGCGCAAGGGTCCCCGCGTAATCGATACCCGTACCTCGTCGGTCGATCTTTCGAAATACGACGAGCGTTTGGATAATTTCGTATCCGATTCCGACGCCAAGCTGCAGGGCGGCAACCAAAAGCTGAAAAAGGGCGCAAACAACGCGCAAAGCAAGCAAAACGCATCCGCACAGAACAACCGCTTCGGCGGCAAGGGCGGAAAGAACAACCGCCGCGGACAGCAGGCAGCTCCCGCCGCACCGGTCGTCACCCATAAGCCCACGGCAGTAGAGCTTCCCGAGGAGATCGTGGTAGGTCAGCTTGCATCCAAGCTGCACGTCACCGCGGGCGAGGTCGTGAAAAAGCTGATGATGATGGGCATGATGGCAACCATCAACCAGAGCATCGACTACGACACCGCCGCGCTGGTTGCCGATGAATTCGGCATCACCGCATCCCCCGAGGTTGTGGTCAGTATCGAAGAAAAGCTGTTTGACGAGGCAGAGGATACCGAAGAGCAGCTCATCACGCGTGCGCCGGTCGTATGCGTTATGGGTCACGTTGACCACGGTAAAACCTCGATCCTCGATGCCATTCGAAACGCAAACGTCACCGCAGGCGAGGCAGGCGGCATTACCCAGCACATCGGTGCGTACCGCGTCAAGGCGGGCGGCAGAGATATCACCTTCCTCGACACCCCCGGACACGCAGCGTTTACCGCCATGCGTGCGCGCGGTGCAATGGCAACCGATATCGCCATTTTGGTCGTTGCCGCCGACGACGGCGTCATGCCCCAAACCGTTGAGGCAATCAACCACGCAAAAGCCGCAAACATCGATATTGTCGTAGCAATCAATAAAATGGATAAGCCCACCGCAAATCCCGATGCAATCAAGCAGGAGCTGACCAAATACGGTCTGGTTCCCGAGGAATGGGGCGGCGACGCAATCTGCGTTCCCGTTTCGGCACTGACGCACCAGGGTATCGACGATCTCCTGGAGAGCGTCCTTTTGGTGGCAGACGTGAAGGAGCTGAAGGCAAACCCGAACCGCCGCGCAAAGGGTCTTGTCATCGAAGCCAAGCTGGATCGCGGACGCGGTCCCGTTGCAACCGTACTGGTACAGAACGGTACGCTGCACAGCGGTGACATCATCATCGCAGGCACGGCGGTAGGACACGTTCGTTCCATGACCGACCACAACGGACGCACGCTCAAGGAAGCGGCTCCCTCGGTTCCGGTTGAGATCACGGGTCTTTCCGAGGTTCCCTCGGCAGGCGACGAGTTCCAGGTAGTTGAGGACGAAAGAATGGCAAGAACGCTTGCCGACCAAAGACGCGACCGTGCAAAGGAAGACGTCTTCAAGGCAAACGCAAGAGCAAACCTGAACGATCTGTTTGCCCAGATTTCGGACGGCGTCAAGGATCTGAACGTCATCGTCAAGGCAGACGTGGACGGCTCGGTGGAGGCGGTCAAGGCATCCTTGGTCAAGCTTTCCAACGAGGAGGTCAAGGTGCGCGTCATCCACGCAGCAGCGGGCGGTATCACCGAGGGCGACGTTACCTTCGCAGCGGCATCCAACGCGATCATCGTCGGCTTCAACGTACGTCCCGACAAGAGCGCAATCGATTCCGCAGAGCGTCAGAACGTCGAAATTCGCACCTACCGCGTCATTTACGAATGCATCGAAGAAATTCAAGCCGCGATGCGCGGTATGCTGGCACCCAAGTTCCGCGAGAATCTGTTGGGTCATGCCGAGGTACGTCAAACCATTCACGTGCCCAACGTGGGAACCATCGCGGGCTCGTATATTCAGGACGGTAAGATCACCCGTCAGTCGCAGATCCGCGTGGTTCGCGACGGTATCGTGATCTTTGAGGATAAGATCTCCTCGCTCAAGCGTTTCAAGGACGACGTGCGCGAGGTTGCAAGCGGCTACGAATGCGGCGTGGGCTTGGAAAAGTTCAACGATATCAAGGTCGGCGACGTTCTCGAAGCCTTCATCATGGAGCAAATTCAGCCCGAATAATCGCAAAAAACGCAACACGTATTGAAAATTCAGGAAAGGAGTGAACCCGATGCAGCATGAAAAGTCTTGCGGTGCTTTGGTATTACGCCGCGATGAAAACGACGGAAAGACCTATATACTGATGATTCGACACAAAGCGGGCGGTTGTCGCTCCTTCCCCAAGGGACACATGGAACGCGGGGAAACCGAGTACATGACAGCCGTGCGCGAGGTGTACGAGGAAACCGCCGTGCAGATTCGTTTGGAAACCGCTGATTTTCGCGAAACGGTGCATTATTTCCCTTTGCCGGGTGTTTCCAAGGAGGTCGTTTACTTCCTTGCCAAAACCAAGCAAACCGAGATCCATCCCAGACAGGGCGAGATTGCCGAGGTCGAATGGGTTCCCATCGAGCAAGCCGAAGCGTCGCTTTCGCACGAAAACGATAAAGCCGTCTTCCGCGCGGCAATGAAAAAATATCACGAGGGCGCGCTGTTCTCAAAGACTTGAGAAACGCGCGAACCCTGCAAGCCTTCCTTGCATATACTGACAGCAGAACGGGGCATCCCCCGCAATCTTCGCTACATAGAAAGGATCTGCCGTCATGAAAATGATCGTTTGGAAGGCGCCCCCCATTCTGCGCCCCTTGCTGCGCCGCCTCTTTGGTGTGCGCCGTACCGGCTCCGAAAAAAAGCAGTAAAATAAAAAACAAAAATAAAACATCAAAGAAAGGATGTCACAGCTATGAGATACAAAATCAGATTGGACACTATGGCAGACGTTAACCGCTTCGTTGGAATTGCTACCAAGTACAACGGAAAAATCGCACTCACCGACGGTGATAACTTCACCGTAAACGGAAAATCCCTCCTCGGTGCAATGTATACCTTTGAGTGGGATCAGATCTTCTGCGAATCCGAAACCGAAATCTATCACCTCATCAAAGACTTCATCGTCGGCGACTCCTTGCCCGTTGAAGATTGATCGGATTACCTTGAATAGTGCTTGTGGGGGAGGAACTTTTTTCAAAAAGTTCCTCCCCCACACCCCCTCTTCAAAAACTTTCACAGCACTTTTTTATTTTGTGGGAACCTTTTTTCAAAAAGGTTACCACACCCTCCAAAAACTTTCAAAGCATTCTTTTATGTGTGAAAGTTTTTATTTTTTTGTGTCGAACTTCAATATACTGCCGATAGCATTTTGCCGTGGCCAAAACGCTCTGGCGGTTTTTGGGGAGAAACTTTTTGAAAAAAGTTTCTCCCCACACCCCCTCTTCAAAAACTTTCACAGCACTTTTTTATTTTGTGGGAACCTTTTTTCAAAAAGGTTCCCACACCCTCCAAAAACTTTCAAAGCATTCTTTTATGTGTGAAAGTTTTTATTTTTTTGTGTCGAACTTCAATATACTGCCGATAGCATTTTGCCGTGGCCAAAACGCTCTGCCGAAAAGCAACATTTCCGCGAAAATGTGTGGGTTGTGTCCGCGTTGCAAATCCTGCTTTGCCGTCGCAATATTCGATACAAAGAATAAGTATTATTCTAAAAAAGCAAAGGTTCGGGAGATCCAAAATGTAAACTTTTTTAGAGAAGTTGGGCAAAGAAAGAAAAAATAGGAGAAAGTATATAAATAAGTATTGACAAATTGGAGAAAAAATGGTATGATAGTATATATTATATGGGGATAATTATGCCTTTTTGTGATTCCCGCCAATTTTCGGATCACAAAAGCCCAATGCAAAACAAAATCACCGCCGTTTGGCGGAATCTCAAATAAAGCGAGGTTTTGTTATGAAGATATTTAGCAAGGTTCTTGCCCTTGTACTGGCTTTGATAACAGTATTAACCGTTCTGCCGATGAGTGTGCTTGCCGACTCTTGGCTCGACGTTGATACCGAAGAGCTGCCCGCAGGCGACGGTACGCACGTCACCGTCACGCTTGACGCAAAGCTGCTGGAGGAATTGCTGAAAACCGAGGGTATTTCCAAAGACCTGATTCAAAAGCTTTTGGAAGCAGCCGACGTTGACCGTGAAACCCTTGGCAAGATCTTCTCCCTGGAGGAACTTTACGGAATCGTACCTCGCGAGAAAATCATAGAGATCCTGGATCTCAAAACGATCATCGAAGCAATCGGCTTGGAAAAGCTGAACACCTACATTGATCTTCCCACGCTTTTGGCAGGTTGCGACAAAAACGAGCTGGCGGGCTTGTTGCGCGACATTCCCAATCTTCAAAACTATGCTGACGTTGAACGTCTGATCGTCGAGAAATATATCGCGGAAGAGCTCGTCCTCAAGCACGTAAAAGAGGAGGAGCTGAAAAAAGCGGCGGAATCGATCGATCCCGCAACCATCGTTCCCGAAATCATGAAGCTCACCTTTGCCGAGATTCAGGAGATCGTTCGCGTTTACGACGTGGTAGCCGACGGGCTGATCGATCCCTTGGACGTGGTAATCATGGACGAGGCGAAGAAAAAAGCAGAGGAGCTGTTCAAGGATCCTGCGTTCGACATCAACGACTACATGGAAGACTACGTAGACGGTGACAACGCGATCGCGTACTTCAAGAACAAGTACGGTACCCTGTCGCTGACCTCCCTGGAGAGCTTGTCTGACGTGCGCAAGCTGATCACCGACCACTACATCGACGTGAAGTTCACCTATCACATCGAAAGCGTCAATCTGGTGGCACTGATCGATGCGACCTACATGGACGGCGACGTTGAAAAGCACTTCCTGGATGCAACCGATTTTGAGCACAAGGTACACGAGTACCTCGTGAATAAATTCAAGGCACTCACGCCCGAAGAGTTGCATGACTATGCCGATGCAGGCTGCTTTGCCTATGAGTACGATTCGCTGACCGATACCGTAGAGATCCTCTGGGTAGACATTCACGAGGTGCTGGAGCAGCCGGGACTCGTGTCGATCGCGGAGCTTCGCGCAAACCCCGAGCTTGGTGTTGACGCGTACCTGGAGGCAAAGGTAGACGAATGGATTCACAACGACGACGCGTACCACAAGCTGGTAGAGAACAGCCGTGAGGACGAATCCAAGCGTTACGTTACCATCGAAATCGACGAAGAGTTTGAGATTGTATCGGTCGATTACAAAAAGCTGATCCTTGACAAAAAGATTTCCGCCGAAGAGCTGCTTGCGGCAGATCCCGTCATCGTTGACGTAACCGGACTGGCAACCCGTCTGATCGAAGAGGAAAAGCTGGAGGTTACCGAGAAGCTGATCGACAACGCACTGCTGCTTGCAGAGATCAAAAAGATCGCTCCCACAACCCTGATTGACTACGTCAACGTGGAAAAGGCGGTTCAGAAATTCGGCACCGAGAAGACGATCGAGTGGCTGGGCGGCGTTGAAAACGCAATGGCTTGCATCGATATCCCCGCGGTTACCGAGGAGATCCTCTCCATTCTTCCCACGATCCTTGAAAACCTGAATAAAAACGGCGTCGCGCTGACCGACGTATTCTACTTGGATAAGCTGCTGCCCGAGTTGGATTTCCAAGCGGTCATTGAAGTGATCGGAGTGGAAAACGTTTTGGCACAGCTCGACAGCAATGAACTCAAAGAGCTTTTGGATTTGATGGATATCAAGTCCAAGCTGGAGCCGCTGCTGATTCTGTTCTACAACTACGGCATGAAGAACGTCACCAAGCTGACCGTCAACGGCACCGTCATCGGTGAAGCCGACGATCTGGCTCTGCTGAAGTTTGACGCCAAGGCGTTGGTAGAGGCGGTACGCGCGTCGATTCCCACGCTCAAGGAGATTGCCGAGCTGGAGGGCAACGTCATCACCTCGCTTGATTTGGAGATGGAGTACGTTCCCGAGGGAACCACGGAGGTTGTCAAGAAGCATCTCGTATTTGACTTTGCACTCGGTAGCGGCTTGGATCGCGTGAAGTCGGCAGCCGCAAGCCTGCAGCTGCTCCTCGACAGCTACGTCAACGAGCTGACCGTGACCACCGATCGCGTGGTTGTGGACATCAACGTTCCCGAGCAGTTCGCAAAGGCTTACGCATACCTCCTCAAGGATGCGGACATTTCTTCCGAGCTCAAGGAAAAGATTCTCAACGTCACCAATCTCAACGGTGACGAGCTGATCGGATTTATCGAAAAGGAGCTGACGCTTGCCGATATTCTGGAGGTTCTTTCGGCAGTTGAGCCCGAAACGGTTTATGAAGCGGTCAAGAACTCCGAGCTGCTTGCAAAGGTTCTTGAAAAGCTTGGAAAGACCGTTCCCGATCTGACCATGGACGAGGTTTGGGAAGCCATCGGCTCTCGCAAATACTCGCTGGAAATTATCTGCGAGGCAATCGAAAACAGAACCAAAATCAATATCCGAAACGCAATCAAGGATCTGGCACCCAAGGTTGACAACGCTTGGGATCGCGCAGAGAAAATCGAATATACCAACAATCTGCTCAAGAAGCTGGAATCCAAGCTTGGGTTCCGCATCGAAAGCATGACCGCAGAAGAGTACGTTGACAACGAATGGAACACCGACATGGTCAACACGCTTTCCAACTTCCTTTCGAAGCGCGTTGCCACCAACGTCCGTTCGATCATTCGGGACAACACCCTGACCGAGCTTTGGGATCTTGCGATCGAAAAAGCCGAGGAGAAGACCGATATATATGTAAAGGTAAGAAACTACCTCATCCGCGCACTGGAAAAGATGCCCGAAAGCGTTGCTGCTTGCTCGATTTCGGATCTGTATGTTGGAAACGGTGTATTCAGCGGTGATAAGTACGTGAACACCTCCTTTAAGGAAATCGTCGAAAAGGCACTCTCCAAGGTGGTCGCGCGTGTTACCATCCCCGAAAAGGCACAAAAGGCAATCGACCTCTTCATGAGCCGCGTGGACGACACGGTGGTGAAGACCACGGTTTCGGCAACCGTTCGTTTCAGCAATCTGTTTAAGGTTACCTACATGAGTGCCGACGGCAAATCCGAGCTGTTTACCGCATTCCTGCCTACCGGCACCGAGCTTTCGGTTTACGCTTACAAGCCGGTTGGGGACGAGGTCTTCCTCGGCTGGATAGACGCTGAGGGCAACAGCATCTCGGCAATGCCCGCAAAGGACACCGTTGTTTACGCGTCGCTCAAGGGTACAACACCCCCCGATACCGACGTTACTATTACCTTTAAGGATGAAGACGGAACCGTGTTCGGTTCAATCAAAATCCCCGCAGGCAGCTCGCTCAACACCCCCGAGGGCTTGGCAAAGCTTGCCGAAATGAACGCAAAGGCAAAGCCTTTCCTGCCCGAAATTTCCGCGGCGACCAAGGAGCTTTACGAAAACTTCCGCGTTGTTTGGACCGGTGCCTCCGCCACCATCGATTTGGATGGCGCAAAGGGTCTGGACACCGAGTTCACCAAGGATACCACCCTTGTCAGTGACTGGGGCATGGATCACATTCAGATTACCATCACCTTTGAGGTCAAGGACGTTGCCGTACTCGGCTCCTGCAAGATCAACAAGGGTAGCTCGATCGACTCTGTCACCTTGGCAAACATGGCGGTTCTGGCAGACAAAAATCTGCCTGCAATTACCGAGAACGACAAGGTTCTGTACACCAACTTCCGCGTCGTTTGGAGCAACAGCGACAACACCGTATACATTGACAAGGAAAAGAGCATCGGTATCAGCACCGTCTTTACGGCGGACACCACGCTGTATGCCGACCGTGGATTCGATCATGCGGTCTTCTTCGACGGTGACGTTTCGTTCAGAAACGAATACGACGAGGTAAATAAGGTCTTCCGCACGATCATTACGGGCGACTACTTCCAAGCGCAATACCGCGTTGGCATCAAGCACATTTTGAAGCTTGCACAACAGGACCTGTCCGAAAGCTTCTCGTATGAGATCCTGGTACAGTCCAAGGATGCGGGCAACTTCTGCTTCGTCAGAATGGAAAACGCAACGCTGCGTTCGCTGTACAAGGCAACCGAGGAGGAGGACTTCGTTTGGTTTGCTTATGAAAAATCCACGGAGAGAGCCGACGCGCTGACGGGTACCGTTTACCAAGGCAAGGATATGCCGGTCTACTCCTTCGATTTCACCACGACCGAAACCGGCGTCTACGTTGACGGCGAAGCAACGGTTGTTAAGGCAGACTTTAACGGTCGTTCGATCACGATCACTCTGCCCCACGGTACGGCAAAAACCGACTCGTCGTACACCACTCGCGTATATACGTTTACCGCTACCAATCGGCGCGAATACACCGAAACCACGGTCAGCGCGGACAACTACGTGGTATTCTATGCAACGCACTTCTCCGACTTCGTGATTTCCGACGAGTATGAGTTGACGCTGAGCTTCTACCCCGATACGGCAAGCGGTTCGTTGGCAGATTCCAAGTATCGCGATACCGACGGCAAGTACTACCTGCCCGCAGGCACCACGGTAACGCTTTCGTTTACGATGATTCCCGAAGGGGAAGAGATCCTCAAGATCGTGGACCAACACGGAACCGTCTATGCATTGAACGGAACCCTGACGATGCCCACGGAAAACATTGCGCTGACCGTTACGGTATACCGTCACGTATACTACGTCCATTTTTACTACTACGATGCAACGCTTGGCAAGATCATGCCTGCCGCGCCTTCGTTCTCGTACATTCCCGAAACCGACGTAACCTCCTTGTCCTTCTTGCCCACGATCAAGGATATCTACAGCGCAGCACTTGCGGCTGCACCCGCAGGCTACAATAAGCTGTCCTACCATTGGACCGAGATCGACACGTCGCTTCTGTACAAGTCCGACATTTCGGTATTCTTGGTATGGTCGCCGATCTCCTACACCGTCACCTTTAAGGATACCGACGGAAACGTGCTGGGTACCATTGACGACGTGACCGTAAACAACTACTCCACCAAGTACGTGCTTCCCGCACTTCCTGCCGACGTGGTAGGCAGCTGGACGGTTGTACAGATCGATAAGCCCGCAGACCTGACCGCAACCACCGATACCGAGATCACCGTGGTTCTCCGCGCTGACTTCACGGCGGTAACCTACCCGATCGTATCCGATCCGCTTGTTTCGACCGACGTTCCGAAATTCGCCGTACCCGGTGAAACGGTAACCGTTTCGGCACAAGAGCGCTTTGGTTACACCGCGACGTTTACCGTCACAACCGAGGCAGGGGACGTGATTGAATTGGCAGACGGCGCATTTACCATGCCCGCAGCCGTGGTACATATCAACGTAACCTACGTACCCAACACCGTCAAGTACACGGTGAACGGCGAAGAGAGAAGCGGCTTGTACATGGATACGGTCACGCTGACCATTATTCTGAAGTCCAACGAAGTTCTTTCTACCACGCCCACCGGTTGCACGCTCGCATCCACCGTGAAGACCGATAACGAAACCGTTCTCACCTACACCTTCCTTTTGGACGGTGAAAAGGAGATCGACTATAAGGTCGAGCGCGTAAAGGCAATGATTTACCGCGTCTTCAACGGTACGCTCTTCAACGGCGTATTGCCCGAGCCCGGTGAAAACTTAAAGTTTGAAAGGTGGAGCACTCCCTTGTATGACGTTCTCTATTTCGCAGTCTTCTCGCTGGCACAAGCAGAAACCTCTATGCTGGGAATCTGGATTCTTTTGGCAGTTCTGTTCGTCCTGCTCCTGATCGTGCTTCTGTACGTTCTTGCACAGCACGGAAAGACGCTTGGATTCTTGTCCCGCGGAGCAATCTGGATCGTTGAGCTCTTCTTCTCCTTGTGTATCCTCATGGCGAAGCTGGCACTCAAGATCGCGGGGCTGTTCGGCAAGAGCAAAAATCCGAACGACTACGGATTCACCAAGCTGAGCAACAAAAAGAGCAAAAAGGACAAAAAGAACAAATAAGAAACGTCTACCAAGACAACAAAACAAATGAACCGCCGACGGATGCACGCAAGTAATTCCGCGGCAACCGAAAGGGGAGGGCTTCTCACGCGGAATGCCCTCCCCCAGTTTCAAAAAAGGAACCGTTATGAAATTTTCTTACCGTTTTATCACCAAATGGCACGATACCGATGCCAACCGAGAGGTACGTCCCTCCCAAATCCTTGCTTATATGCAAGAAACCTCCCATCACCACTTGATTGCAAGCGGAATGAGCTTGGACGAGCTGCGCGACTCGCGCGGACTTGCGTTTATCCTCAGTCGGATCGTCCTGCGCGTTTACGCACCGCTTTACGCGAATCAAGAAATCGACGTCCAAACCTGGGTTTGTGAAAGCCGCGGACTGAGCTTTCAGCGCGGATTTCGCATTCTGCGCGGAGAAGAAACCGTTGCCGAAGCCTTTTCGGTGTGGGCACTGTTGGATCTGAATGCGGGCAAGCTGTTACCCGTGAGCGAGTTTCCGTACGACATTGAACCCGATCCTTCGCTTGGCGCGGCATTTGCGGGACGATTGCGTCTGCCGCCCTTGGATGCTATGCAACAAATCGGGGAAAGAAAGATCGTCTACTCGGACATCGACTACAACGGACACATGAACAACACCCATTATCCCGATATGCTCTGCGATTTTACGCCCGATATCACCGCTTGCCGCGCCACTGAATTTACCCTCTCGTTTCTTCGCGAAGCCCCCTTTGGCGCAACCATGAAGATCTACCGCGCTCCTCGCCCCAACGGCGGATTCTTCTTCCGTACCGTCAACTCCCTCGGCGAAACCTGCATGGAAGCCTCTGTGTGTGTTGAAAAAGTGTGAATTATTGGGTTTTTCTTGGGAAAACTTTTGAAAAAGTTTTCCCAAACCCTTTCAAAACTTTCACAGAATTTTTTATTGTGTGAGAGTTTTTATTTTTTGTGTCGAACGTACGGTACTGCCGTTAGCATTGTGCCGTAGCCACAACGCTCTGGCGGTTTTTTCTTGGGAAAACTTTTGAAAAAGTTTTCCCAAACCCTTTCAAAACTTTCACAGCATTTTTTCCTTGTGTGAAAGTTTTTATTTTTTGTGTCGGACTTCGATATACTGCCGTTAGCATTTTGCCGTGGCCAAAACGCTCTGCCGAAGAAGATAGTTTTGAGTTGGCTACCCCTCATCCGCCTCGTTCCTCGTCACCTTGCCCCAAGGGGGAAGGCTTCTGAAAAGTTGCCGTTTTGAATTGTCGAACCAAACGGGTTCGGGGACCCCTCATCCACCACGCAGTGGTCCCCCTTCCCCCGAGGGGGAAGGCTTCTGTTGAGTTCTCGTTTCGTCAAGTAAAGTGTTTGCTTTTTGTTAAAATTTGGTTATTGCCTTTCAATAAATCTATGAATATTAGGAAGTATCAAAGCTTTCAAGGTGATGTCCATGAAAGCCTTCCCCCTCGGGGGAAGGTGTCACCGCAGGTGACGGATGAGGGGTAGGACGCGAAACGTCCGTGATATGAAAAGAAAATCTTCCCCTCTTTTACGAAAATGTGTGAATGTTTCCTTTTCGCCAGAGCGTTTTGGCAACGGCAAAATGCTATCGGCAGTATATCGAAGTCCGACACAAAAAAATAAAAACTTTCACACACGAAAAATGCTGTGAAAGTTTTTGAGGGGTGTGGGGAACTTTTTGAAAAAAGTTCCCCACGAAAAAATCATTTTCAAAAGCTCCCCAAGAAAATCCTTTTTTCAAAAGTTCCCCCAGAAAAAATTATTCTTTTATGCAGATCAGTTCTGCAGCGTAGGGGAGGGATAGGATCCAATCGCAGAGGGTATGCCACTCGGCAAGCTTATGGGTACGGCGTGCGTAGTAGATATTCATCAAATTCTCGTAATTGAGGGTGACGGTACGCATTTGATTAAAGGAGGAGGGCAGCAGCTGGATCATGTTATGCCAAGCGGTTTTGTTGGTCTTGTCCGCCACAAACTTTTGGCGTTCGGACTCCAGGTAGACCACAAGGGCGTCGAGAGCCGCAAGACCGCCGGCGTCCAAGCGATCATGCGAAAAATCGTCGCGTTCAAAGGGCTTGGCATGAATTTTGTGCATGGTCGAGCAAGAATTTGCCACGGTGCCAACCTTATACGTATCAAACTCTTTCCACCAATACAAGGGGGCGGTAATGTCAACCGACACAAAGATTTGACGCAAAAACTTGCGGTGATCGCTTCCCGCGGTGGCAAGGCGGCGACCAAAATCCAAATCGACGGGACCCATCACAAATTTACCGGTTTCATCGTAATAGCTGTCGGACTTGTCCCAGCTGTTCATCGGGTTGCGCGCGCCGCGGATGGCGTTGTCCATGTTCATCACGGAAAATCTTTCAATCTGAATCATCTTTTTTTCCTCTTTCTTTCTGTTATCGGGTCATTTTTTCAAGTATCGCAAACAACTCTTGAGGGGTATGCGCCAGCTGCTCAGCTCCCTTTTCGCGCAAAAAAGCCTCGTCGCGGAAGCCCCAGGTCACACACACGTGGTGCAAGCCTGCATTTTGCGCGGTGCGAAGATCGATGTCACTGTCACCAACCATCACGCACTCGGAGGCAGCCACCCCCAAAGTATCCAAAACCGACTGTGTCAAGCGCGCGTCGGGCTTGGTTGGCATTCCCTGCGTCACACCAACCGCCGCTTGGCAGTAGCCGTTCGGCAGAATCTGCGCGCACAACCGCTTCACAAACGCGTCCTGCTTATTGGACAGCACCGCGATCTGCAAGCCCAAATCGTCGTGCAGGGCACGGATCACGTCGATCAATCCGTCGTAGGCGCGGTCGGTGTGGTGATAGACCTGACCGTAAAACGCATCGTAATCGGCAAGCACGCGCGTCACCAGCTCTTCGTCCGCTTGCAGATGCTCGGGCATCGCACGCTGAATCAGCTTTCGCGCACCGTTGTTGATAAAACGCAGGATTGCCGCCTCGTCATGCAACGGATAGCCGTATTTTGCCATCGTCAGGTTGACTCCCTCACAAAGTGCCGGCAGCGTATCGGCAATCGTTCCGTCAAAATCAAAAATAATCGCTTTTAGCATCTCTCGTTCCTTTTCTTCTGCGCTCTTTTCTCCAGTATACCATACTTCGCGCCAAAAGTCAATTTCTTTGCGAAGAATCTTTTGTTTTTTGTTTTTTGGGAGGGGAAAATCGCCGGAGCGTTTTGGCAACGGCAAAATGCTAACGGCAGTACCGAGTGTCCGACACGAGAAGCGAACACTTTCACACAACAAAAAATGCTGTGAAAGTTTTGAAGAGGGGGTATGGGGGAGAAACTTTTTCAAAAGTTTCTCCCCCAAAAACCGCCAAAGCGTTTTGGCAACGGCAAAATGCGATCGGCAGTACCGAGCGTTCGACCAAAAAAATAAAAACTCTCACGCAATAAAAAATGCTGTGAGAGTTTTTGAGGGGTTTGGGGGCATTCGTTTGCCGCAGGCAAACAATGCGGCAACGGAGCATACGCTCCGTGCCAGCCTTCATTGCAAAAAGTTCCCCAAGAAAAAGAAAAATTATTCTTCAATAGACTTATAGTCGTCCTCGTCAACGATGCAAGCGAATTTTTCGCCGCAAGCGGGGCAGAGGAGGTCTTCGGGATCCAGCTCCTGATCGAAGCAAACGGTTTCGCCGCAAGAGGGGCATTCGATTTCAAAGAAATCGTCGTCGGCGCAATCGCAGCCGTCGCAAGAGGTGCAATCACCGTCGCACTCCGCGTATTCGTCGTCCTCGTCCTCGTCGTCGAAATCCTCGTCCAGGAAATCCTCAACAGCCTGCAGATCGTCGTCCAGCTCTTCCACGTAATCGTTGAGATATTCCAGATCGGAATCGATCTCCTCGATATCGTCCTGCACGTCGGCAATTTCTTTTGCCATTTCGTCCACCAGCTCAAGAAGAGCCGCAAGGATTTTTCCCTCTTTCGTGGTTTTATCCAGCTCCAGGCCGTCTGCCAAGCCTTTGATATAAGCGGTTTTTTCGGTCAAACTCATGGTTTTATCCTACCTTTCTGTAATTTAAAAAGGGGAAGGCTTGGCGCGCCAAGTCTTTCCCCTGATGGTTCTGATTATGCTCTGGAAAGATACTCGCCGGTTCTGGTGTCGATCTTGAGCATGTCGCCAACGTTGATGAACAGCGGAACCTTGATCTCGGCACCGGTTTCAAGCGTTGCGGGCTTGAGCGTATTGGTTGCAGTGTTGCCTGCAAAGCCGGGATCGGTGTCGGTAACCTCAAGCTCAACGAACGTGGGAGGCTCTACGCCGAACACGTTGCCCTTGTAGGAAATGATTTTGCACATCATCTCTTCCTTTACAAAACGGAAGTTATCGCCAACCTTGTCGTGAGCGATCAAGGTTTCCTCCCAGGTTTCGGTGTCCATGAAGTGGTACAGGTCACCGTCGTCGTAGGAATACTGCATGTCCTTTCTTTCGATATACGCGTTCTCAAACTTATCGGTGGGGTTAAAGGTTTTTTCAATCACCGCACCGGAGATCACGTTCTTCAGCTTCGTACGAACGAAAGCCGCACCCTTACCGGGCTTTACGTGCTGGAATTCAACAACCTGCAGGACGTTGCCCTGACCGTCGTCAAACGTAATTCCGTTCTTAAAATCACCTGCTACTACCATATTTACCTCCAAATGTAAATCGTCAAATTTGCACCGAAAACACTTCGGCTACATAGTTACCTATATTGTACACCAAAAACGCTTTTTTTGCAATAGGTTTTTCAAATTTTTTTGGGTTATAAGGGGACTTTTTGAAAGAAAGGCAGGAGCAGACAACAAAAGAGGGGGGACGGCGCAGGATTTGTAGGTGACTCGCCCCCCTCCATCACCTGCGGTGCATGATTTATATTATAGGGACGACCATCGTCGTCCTCTGTCGAACCAAACGGGTTCGACAATAACATCCACACATTTCCAAAGGAGTGTTGCTCTTTCCTCAATACCAAGCTTTTGGAACGGACCGTCGAGGACGCCGGTCCCTACAGATTCACACATTTGCGTGGAAGAGGGGATGATTTCCTTTCCATATCACGGATGCAAAAAAAACGCCAGAGCGTTTTGGCCACGGCAAAATGCTAACGGCAGTATATCGAAGTCCGACACGAAAGACTTACACTCTCACACAAGGAATCAAGTTCTGTGAAAGTTTTGCGGGGGTGTGGGGGAGCTTTTTCAAAAGCTCCCCCATAAAACCGCATCCTCGCATCCCCCCCCGGCAGAGCCGGCAGGGTGGCGGCACCTGACGGCTATCGGCAGTATATCGAAGTCCGACACAAAAAAATAAAAACTTTCACACAAGGAAAAAATGCTGTAAAAGTTTTTGGAGGGTTTGGGAACCTTTTTTCAAAAAGGTTCCCAAAAAAATCGCGTCCTCGCATCCCCACGGCAGAGCCGGCAGGGTGGTGGCACCTGACGGCTATCGGTAGTACCTATGGTTCGATAGAAAAAAATAAAAACTCTCACGCACATAAAAATGCTGTGAAAGTTTTTGAGGGGTTTGGGGAACTTTTTTCAAAAAGTTCCCCACGAAAATCGCATCCTTTCGGCAGAGCCGGCAGGGTGGCGGCACCTGACGGCTATCGGTAGTACCTATGGTTCGATAGAAAAAATAAAAACTCTCACGCACATAAAAATGCTGTGAAAGTTTTTGAGGGGTTTGGGGGCATTCGTTTGCCGCAGGCAAACAATGCGGCAACGGAGCATACGCTCCGTGCCAGCCTTCATTTCAAAAAGGTTCCCCACGAAAATCGCATCCTTTCGGCAGAGCCGGCAGGGTGGTGGCACCTGACGGCTATCGGCAGTATATCGAAGTCCGACACAAAAAAAGAAAACTCTCACGCACTGAAAAAATGCTGTGAAAGTTTTTGAGGGGTGTGGGGGCATTCGTTTGCCGCAGGCAAACAATGCGGCAACGGAGCATACGCTCCGTGCCAGCCTTCATTTCAAAAAGTTCCCCACGAAAATCGCATCCCCCGCGGCAGAGCCGGCAGGGTGGTGGCACCTGACGGCTATCGGTAGTACCTATGGTTCGATAGAAAAAAATAAAAACTCTCACGCACATAAAAATGCTGTGAAAGTTTTTGAGGGGTTTGGGGAACTTTTTTCAAAAAGTTCCCCAAGAAAAAACGCGCTTATTTCTGTTTGATCAGGAGGGTGCTGTGAACCTTGAGGGTAAAGGAGAGGTCGGAGGTGGTCGCGACGAGGTCGCCTTTATGGTCGGGGTCCATGAGGTAGACGTCGTATTCTGCAGACTGACCGAGGTCGACGGAGATCGAGCGTGCGGGGGCTTGGTCGTCGTCGGAGTAATAGGTAATCATGGCAAGGGCTTTTCCGTTTTCATCGACACCGCACAAGGGGTAGATATTGTCCAAGCTGTTTTCGGCAACGATCTCGTGGGACAGGTCGTAAAACATACCGTACCAGTACATGGGGTAGTAGCCGTGGAGGGGACGGTAGGAGTAGTAGTCGAACATGCCGTTGAACACAGATGGACGGGTATCGTAATACATCAGCATATCGATGGATGTCCGCTGTGCCGTCGCAATGACCGCGCCAATCAGCGCGCCGCCTTTGGCACCGTGGATCATTTCGATGGTATAGCAGAACAGATCCCTCCAGTTTTTCACGTAGTTCCACTCGTTGAGGATGCTTTCGGCTTCGGTGTAGCCGTGCGCGTCGAGCTGCTCCCGAATCCAAGCCGCACGTTCGATCATTTTTTGGGGTTCAAACAGATAGACGTGCCAGGAGAAGAAGTCGATTTCCACGTCACGCTCGCGCATATAGGCAAGAAAATTTTGAATCCATTTTTCACCGGGCTTGGCGTTTGCCAGCGCGGGACCGCCGATTTTCAAGTTTGGAAAGCAGGCCTTGAGATGCTTTGCGGCAATGGCATAAAGCTCGAAAAACTCGGCAGCCGTACCGCCCCAGCAACGCTTGTTTGTTGAATCGTCGGGGTCGAGATCGGGCTCGTTCCAAATTTCCCAGTATTGGATATTCAGATGGTAACCGTCAGCCCAGCCCTCGTTGTAATGACGGATGATATGCTCGCAGATAACTGCCCATTTGTGAAAATCCTTGGGGGGCAGGGTTGCGTGCTTTTTGATTTGATGCTCGATGGTTTGACCCAAACGGAAAAAGGTCTCGGTGCCTGCGTCCAGTGTCACCAAAATCGACTCATCGGTGCAGGCAAAATCGTAGGATGCGGGATCGGTGGGGTCGGCATCAAAATTGGGAAAAATCATAGAAATATCATGGCTGTACGGGCCTCCGTATATACTTCCGGAAAGTGCCGAATCATGGTTGCGCGAATACGGCATACGAGCCGCCTTGTAGTCCTCGAAATTACTTCTCCACTGGTCGGTTGCGTGACGCTTGTGCCAAGGACCTCCGTTGGTTGCGTTCAGAACTTTAAATTGACCGCCTTTTTTCGAAAGATCAAATTTTAAGGTTTCCATTTCACTGCTCCTTATCGGTTTTATTTTTTCATGCCCATTATAACACAACAAACCCTTTTTTTCAACAAAACAGCTTACGAAACTTTTTCGAAAATATTGACACGTCCGTTTCGATCTGTTATAATAAAAAAAGCAAAAAAAGGTGGTGTTTTCCATGACAATGCGTGAGCTTGCAAGGCTTGCAAACGTTTCGGTATCAACCGTCAGCAAGGCGTTTGGCGACGCTCCCGACGTCTGCCCCGAAACAAAACGGCATATTTTTCAGATTGCCAAGGAGCACGGCTGCTTTGGCAAGTACTATAAAGGAAAATTTTCGAAAAAGGTGTTTGCGATCATCTGCTCGGAGCTGGTAAGCAACTATTATATCGGTTTTGTGGAGCGTTTGCAAACATTGATCGAAGAGAACGGCGGCATCGCGGTGATTTCTGTTGACCATTTCCAGGAAAAAACACAAGCCGAGCTGATCGAATATTATGCATCCTACCTTCATGTGGACGGTATCGTGGTATTCGGCTTGAAAACACCGGTCAAAAAAGGCTACGAGATTCCCATCGTGTCGATCTTCTCCGCCATCGATACCAACGTGGACGCCATCAAGGTGCAAATGGACGGAGCACTTGCGGATGCGATCGACCTCTTATACCGAAACGGACACCGCAAAATTGGCTTCATCGGAGAACCCCTGACCCGTCAAAAAGCCAATACCGTGCAAAAAATTTGCGAATCGTACGCAGATATCGATTTTTCGGTTTATGAAAGCAGCTACCGCTTTGAGCAGGCAGGGCAGGACGGTGTTCGCAAGCTGTTTCAAAACAATGACGCAAAGCAACGCTGCACCGCGCTCGTCTGCTCCTATGACAACGTCGCCTTCGGAGCCATGAAGGAGCTGAAAAAGCTGGGGTTTTCGGTGCCCGAAGAGGTTTCGGTGATCGGTGCCGACAACATCAACGCAACCGAGTTTGCACAAACACCTCTGACCTCCATTGATTCCGCGCCCGACGAGGTTTGTGCCGTCGCATGGGAGCTGCTGCTCAAAAAGCAGACCAATAAGTACTACCGTACCAACCGCGACATCATCATCAAAGCATCCCTTGTCATCCGCGATTCGGTTGGAAAAGCCAAAGAATAGAAAAAATTGAAAGGGAGGAGCCTTCCGAGAAGCTCCTCCCCAAATTTTATTTCTTATATTTTGCCAAGAAATCAGCGGTCATTTTCAGGCTGTCAAAGGGCGTGCCCGAGAAGTTGTTGTCTTGCTCGACAACGTAGTGCTTGACACCGATCTTTTCCGCAGCGGGCATGATACGATCCCAGCACAGCGCACCGTTTCCAACCTCGGTGATTGCGTGAACGTAGTGCTTGGTGTCCTCCAGCTTTTGGATGTAACGGTCCTTTAAGTGCAAAATATCAAGTCTGCCTTGCAGCTTTTCAATCCAATCAACCACGTCACCGCCGCCAACCGAAACCCAGCAGGTGTCCAGCACGAAAGAGGTGTTGACGGGATCCAGATTTTCAACCAACAGATCCATGATGGTCTTGGTACCGTCGATGCGGCAGAAATCAAAGTGATGGTTGTGGAAGGTCATGCGAATGCCTTCCTTTGCATACAGCTCTGCGCAACGGTTAAACTGATCGATAAACTTCTTCAATTCGGGCAAGGAGGTTCTGGTTTCCGAGGGGGACGAACCCAAGCCAAGGTTTTTTGCACCCCAAATCTTATGTACCTCAATCACCTTATCGGGATTTTCCAATACCTCGCTCCACTTGTAGTGAGTACCAATGATCGAAATTCCGTGCTTCTTGGCAAGATCCCCAAATTCTTTTGCACCGAAATAGTCGGTTCCTGCGGTCTGCGCTTCGGTGTAGCCGAGCTCTGCAAGACGCGCAAATGCCGCGTCGGTCGATTCGGGATCGGTCAGATAATCACGAATGGTGTAAAGCTGAAGTCCAAGTTTTTCAAACATTTTCTTTTTTCCTCCAATTATTGTTTTCACCTCTATTATAACAAACCCAACCCGAAAATGCAAGAGTTTTCGTGGGGAACTTTTGAAAAAAGTATTTTTCTTGGGGGAGCTTTTTCAAAAGCTCCCCCATAAAAACCGCATCCCCGCGCTCCCGCGTCCCCACGGCAGAGCCGGCAGGGTGGTGGTACCTGACGGCTGTCGGCAGTATATCGAAGTTCGACACAAAAAAAGAAAAACTCTCACGCACTTAAAAAATGCTGTGAAAGTTTTTGAGGGGTGTGGGGAACTTTTTTCAAAAAGTTCCCCACGAAAATCGCATCCTTTCGGCAGAGCCGGCAGGGTGGTGGTACCTGACGGCTATCGGCAGTATATCGAAGTCCGACACAAAAAAAGAAAAACTCTCACGCATAGAAAAATGCTGTGAAAGTTTTGAAAGGGTTTGGGAAAACTTTTTCAAAAGTTTTCCCAAGAAAAAATAAAATGCTGTGAAAGTTTTTGAAGAGGGGTTTGGGGAGAAACTTTTTTCAAAAAGTTTCTCCCCAAAAAAACCACAAACACCAAATTTACTGAGCAGCGTCAACGATAGCTTGGAATTTTTCAGCAACGAGAGATGCGCCACCGATCAGGCCGCCGTCAACGTTGGGCTTTGCAAGAAGCTCAGCAGCGTTCTTTTCGTTCATAGAGCCGCCGTACTGGATGGTAACCGACTCTGCAACGTCCTCGCCGTAGAGAGCCGCAAGGGTCTTACGGATCACGCCGCAGGTTTCCTCAGCTTGCTCGGGGGTAGCGGTCAGTCCGGTACCGATTGCCCAAACGGGCTCATAAGCGATGATGACGTTCTTCATCTCTTCAGCGGTAACGTCCTTGAGGTCAAGCTTGGTCTGCATAGCAACCACCTCGTCGGTGATGCCGGACAGACGCTGCTCCTTGACTTCGCCAAGGCAAAGAATGACCTTCATGCCGGCAGCCAGAGCAGCCTTGGTGCGCAGATTTACGGTTTCGTCGGTTTCACCGAAGTACTGACGGCGCTCGCTGTGACCGATGATTACGTACTCAACGCCGCAAGCGGTCAGCATGGTAGCCGAAACCTCACCGGTGTACGCGCCTTTTTCAGCGAAATGGACGTTCTCGGCACCGATCTTGATGTTGGAGCCCTTTGCAGCCTCTTGTGCTGCTGCGATGGTTACGTAGGGAGCGCAGAAAATCACGTCGCAGTTATCCTTGCCTGCAACGAGAGGCTTTACTTCATTGATAAAAGCGGTTGCTTCCGCAGGAGTGAAATTCATTTTCCAGTTTCCTGCAATCACGGTTCTTCTTTTGCTGGGATTCATTATTTTATGTTCCTTTCAAGTCAAATTTATGATACCGAAGAACGGCGGCGTTGTGCCGCCGTTCTGTGTTTTTTTGATTATTTGTCTTGGAGGCAAGCGATGCCGGGAAGCTCCAAGCCTTCCAAGAATTCCAGGGATGCGCCGCCACCGGTGGAGATGTGCGTCATCTTGGGACCAAAGCCCAAACGCTCAACAGCCTCGGCAGAGTCGCCGCCGCCGATGATGGAAACCGCGCCGCTGTCTGCAACCGCTGCCGCAACCGCCTCGGTGCCTGCTGCGAAGTTCTTCCACTCGGAAACACCCATCGGTCCGTTCCAAACCACGGTGCCCGCGCCCTTGATTGCGTCGGAGAAGAGCTTGATGGTGTTCGGTCCGATATCAAGACCCATCCAACCGTCGGGAATATTGTCGGAGTCTACGTAGGTGCTTTCGGTGTTCTCGTCATACTCTCTGCCCAGCTTGTTATCGATGGGAAGCAGGAACTTCACGCCCTTTGCTTCAGCCTTTGCCATCATTTCCTTTGCAAGGTCGATCTTATCGGTTTCGCACAGAGAGTTTCCTACGGAGAAGCCCTTGGCAGCGAAGAAAGTATATGCCATACCGCCACCAACGATCAGAGTGTCGCACTTATCCAAGAGGTTCTTGATGACACCGATCTTATCGGAAACCTTTGCACCGCCGAGGATTGCAACGAAAGGACGTGCGGGATCAGCCAGAGCCTTACCCATAACGCCGATCTCCTTTTGAATCAGGTAGCCGCAAACTGCGGGCAGGTAATCGGCAACGCCTGCGGTGGAAGCGTGTGCGCGGTGAGCCGTTCCGAATGCGTCGTTTACAAACAGACCGCCCTCGCCTGCAAGGTCAGCCAAAGCCTTTGCGAAAGCCGCGTCGTTCTTGGTTTCACGAGCGTCGAAGCGAACGTTTTCGATCAGCACGCAGGTGCCGTTCTC
The DNA here is from genome assembly GCA_015064155.1 of Oscillospiraceae bacterium. Classification (GTDB taxonomy): domain Bacteria; phylum Bacillota; class Clostridia; order Oscillospirales; family CAG-272; genus UMGS1865. Next base: position 97,587 of record SVST01000009.1, read on the forward strand.
CATAGCCGCGATCTTTGCCTTTGCATCGTCACCGATGATGTCGGCAGCGAAAGCAACCTTACCGTCAAGGTACTCGTTCAGGCGAGCCGCAACGGGAGCCAGGGTAAACTTCTTGGGGTCGTTTGCAAGAGCCTTTGCCTTCATCTCTTCTGCAGCAGCCTCGCGCTCAGCCTCGGGAAGTGCGTCGATCTTCTTCTGCTCTTTCTTATCGAGCTTGAAATTGGGAGTGAAAATGGAGTGAGGCTTGCCCATGTGAGAGGACAGAATTACCTTTGCACCCTTGTCCATCAGATACTTGATGGTGGGGAGAGCACCAACGATTCTCTTGTCGGAGGTGATCACGCCGTCCTTCATCGGTACGTTGAAATCGCAACGGACAAATACTTTCTGACCGGCAGCAATCGCAACGTCTTCAATAGATTTCTTGTTGTAAGTCATAGTTTTGGATTCCTTTCCTGTAAAATACTGTTTTGAAAATTCCATACAGATATATTTTATCACATTTCAGCCGATTTATCAATACCTTTTGTGAAATTTTAGTCAATTTTATTTTTATTTTAAAAACCCGTTGAGTGCTTGCAATTCGGAATTTTTAATCGGTGTCCATGAAAGCCTGCACCCGTCCTCGGGGAAGGCTTCTGTTGAGTTGCCGTTTTGAGTTGTCGAACCAAGTGGGTTCGACAGCTTAAACGACCATCTTTCATCAGCGGACGACCGATGGTCGTCCCTACTGTAGACAAAAGGCGTATTCAATCGTACATTGTACAAAGAACAATCCCTCTGTCACCTGCGGTGACAGCTCCCTTTACACAAGGGAGGGCAGATTATAATAATAAGTGCAACACCTCAAAAAAGTATAGACAATATTCTCACCAAGGTGT